>CAVHRL010000013.1:0-31980 GCA_963638375.1 Lachnospiraceae bacterium | reverse complement strand
TACAATTCCTATGCATGATATTCCTAATATGATGGATAATTCCATTACATTAGAAGAATCACTTGTATTTGGTTTAGAAGATTGTTTCTTTGAGCTATCCTCTTTTTTATTAGAAGAATCATCAGACTTATTAGAATCTTCCATTTTTTCAAAAATTGGTTTTAATTCTACATCTTCTTCTGGCATAACAAATTGATTATTTTCAATGGTAATATTTCCAGTTACAATTTCCCATCCTTTGAATTGGTAACCATCATTGGCGCTTGCTGTTAAAGTAATAGTTTTACCTGAAATAGAACTTGTAATATCTGCACTTGCACTACCATTTTCAACTTCGTCAACCGTTATATTATAAGTATTTTTATGATTAATCGTAAATGTATCTACAACACTCATATCTGTCGTTCGATATGTTGTAATAGTAAATTGATTATCAGAAATACTTACACGCGAAATATTTGGCGTACGTTCTTGATTTAATACACTTGCATATTCAAAATTCTTATCTGTTTGAAGAGCATAATATTTTGAACCAGATGCCGAATTCGCAGTAACATATAAAATGCCTTCTGGATTTGTAATAGAAGAATAATTTTCATCATCATAGATAGAACTATCTGTCATTGGTGTTTCCCCATCCATCATATATGTACGACAATATACATGGTCATGTCCCATGAGTACTACATCAATATCCAATTCTTTAAATACAGGAGATAATTGCGAACGTCTTTGAATGACATCTTGGTCTGTTGCGTGTGTCGCTACGGAATAAATTGAATGGTGAAAAGTCACGATCTTCCAAGTGATATTTTGATCTTTTGTTGCGGCAATTGCTTCTTCCATAAATGCTTTATGTTCTGCAGTAGAAGTATTATTACTATTTAAAGCCATAAATAATACATGGTTATAAACAAAATAATAATCTCCACTCGCCGCTGTCTTACCATAAGCACTTTCATTAGGAATATTAAAGTGATCATCATATGCAGAAGAACTTGTATCATGGTTACCAACATTTGTAGCTACTGGTAAATCGTACAATGTGCTATGATTCAAATAATAACCGTATTGATCTTCACTTGTTGCCTGTTCAACTTGATCACCTGCAGTCAACATAAATTCAACATCAGATAATTGTTCACTACTTGTAATCAAATTCAAAGTAGCTTCCCAACCAGCACCATCTTTTTCAGCATTACGACTTGCACCAATCTGAGGGTCACCTGCAAACGCAAATGAGAATGAACTTCCACTTCCTGTTTTAAATGTTTTGATTTCTGTCTTGGTATCTCCACTTACAATTTGATATGCATATGTCATACTATTTTCTAAATCAGTTACTGTTGTTTGGCAACTATAATAACCATTTTTATTTGCTTTCTTGATTGTTGGTTCATAAACCGTTGCATTTTCTGGCATTGCACCATCAACAACTTCATTTTCTTTAGCGACTAATAGCTTTCCACCGTCTTCATAGTTACTATACCAAGTAAAGTTACGCTTAGTTTCATCACTACCAACAGATAATGAAATATTATCTACTGTTTTTTCTCGAGATTCCGTCGAGAAACTCAAAGAAGGCATTGCAAAATAAATAGAATCATTTGTTGGACAACTTTGATGTACTTCAACTGCAATAAAGTTATCTCCGTCATTTAAGTATTGTTCTACATTTTCCCATATAGAAATATTTGATTCTGTAGTTGAAATCTTTGTTATTTCTTGCTGACTAGCTTCATTGGCTCCTTTTGGCTTTGGCCCAGGTCCAGCACTTCTACATTCATTATTTACATATTGTGTGTTAGAAGTAATGTCACTATCATTAAATCCTGCAATTTTCTTACCATTTAAATATACTGTAACAGCCGCAGAATCACTATAAACAATGGAACCAGCAATAGATTTCACAGTACTTTTATCTACAACATTTACTGTTGTACGGAAAAAGTAAGAAGGAATATCTGATGTTTTGGTTTCATCTTTATATTGATTTAATAAAATATTAGGAATTGTGTCTTCTGTTGGCTTTTCTCCTTTTAATGCACCAAAAGAACCTGTTCCTGATTTCCATTCTTGGAGTTGAGAAGTTGTCCAACTTGTTCGATCAGATTCCGTTCCTGGATCACTACCATCATCTAAGAAACTCCATGTCGTTTGTTCATCGATTACTGTAGTTTCCTCAGCTATGATTGGTGTAACACTTGTTATAACAGTAGAAACTGTTAAGAAGCTTGTCATCATAGCAAGCATCAAAGAAACCACTTTAGTAAATTTCTTTTTCATCATTCACATTTTCACCTTTCTCATCATTTGATGAATGAATAAATAACAATGCAGATATAAAAGTCGCTATCGGTACTGTCAATACAACACCTATTGTTGCGCATATTCCTTGTGTCAATTCTATTGCCATGTAATTAGACGATAATAATTGTTGGAATTGATAACCATAAGCCATCAAACTAA
Organism: Lachnospiraceae bacterium; assembly: GCA_963638375.1. Lineage (GTDB taxonomy): Bacteria > Bacillota_I > Bacilli_A > Erysipelotrichales > Erysipelotrichaceae > Bulleidia. The sequence goes on along the minus strand of CAVHRL010000013.1, from coordinate 29,511 downwards.
TCATTGTCGTTAGTGCTGTACCAGCAAAAGCAAGAATCAATGTATTACTCATTGTTCCAATCATATCTTTTCCAATATTCAAACCTGACTTTACTAATTCCATTCGATTCAACAATGGATTCACAATAACCAATTCTTCTAACGCAGCAGCTAAAGATACCGCAACATCCATCACTGCCCCCAAAGCCGATATTAATACACCAACCAATAATAGAGGTCGTATTGATAAGCCAGTGGAATAACTCACCAAAAATAATTCCTCAATGGAATCACTGTTATACCCAGATAGGTGTAAAAATGCAGCAAATATCGCAAATACGATTCCTGTAACCAAAACTCCTAACAATGTCGATATTAAGCCAACTGCTGTTCTTCTACTAAACCCATTCAATAAAAGTAAAGAAACTCCAGTCGTTATCAAAATCGTTAAAAAACCAATGATGATGGGATCAAATCCATGGTAAATAGCCTGTGCAAGAAATAGAATGACTGTCAACAAAGAAAACGCAACACCTAATAATGCCCTAACTCCTTTCCTTCCACCAATTACAATTACAACAAGTGCGAAAACCAATATCAGCATTGTGATTGGTATCGAACGATCATAATTGAAAACTGTATAATAAGGCTCTGCATTTTCAGGAGTGTCTGCACAAATAATTACTCTCTGATTATTTGTTACACGAATGTTATGTACTTTAGAAAGATTGTTGTCGATTGTTATTTCTTGTCCTTTTTGATTACCCTCTAATAGTTCAACTATAATTTTTTGTTCTCCTAAATAAAGAGAAGAATCTACAGAATCTTGTTCTAAAACTTCACTTGTAATTCGAACAACTCTCCCCTTTACATAATGAAGTGATTCAGAATTATACATTGTATAACTATTAATTTTATTCCAATCAAACAAAGAAATAGCTGATAAAAAAGCTATCCCAAATATAATCGTAGCTAATTCAACAAACTTTCTTTTCATACACTTTCACTCCTGTCAGCTCAATTCTAATAAAAAAGCGTGAATAACAACGACACACTTCTGTAAATTCAATGTAAAAAGGCATGTATTACTGTACATGCCCAACATTATTCGATCCGTGTGTATACTATATTATTGATTTAAAATAAATTTATTAATCACTTCTGCAATTGCGTTATGATCACAATCATTTTCTGTAATATAATCACAATCTTTCTTCATCGCTTCTACTGTATTTTTAACGCCAATACCAATACCCGCTTCTTTAATCATTGATAGATCATTATAATTATCACCAATCGCAATCGTATCTTTCATATCAACATCTAATATTTCACATAATCGTTTCAATCCATTTCCTTTTGATACACCTTTACGATTAAATTCCATATAACGATTAGAGGAGAAAGATACATCCATATTACCAGTTAGATCTGTTATTTCAGATTCAATTCTTTTTAAATACTCATAATCTGTATTCATATAGATTACTTTAACGATTTCTTTTTCTTTCAAAAAATCAATATCATCAGAAAATATTTCAGTACAAGGTTGTCTGTTAGCTAAATATTCAATTTCTTCTGGATAAAAGTTTCTTATCCAAACTTGATCTGGAGTATAAACATGCAAACAAAGATGATCATATTCCAATCCTTTTTTATACAAAGCCTCAGCTTCTTCAAAAGTGATTCCTTGAAAATACAATACTTTCTCATCTTTATTTTCTGTAATTGCACCACCATTATAAGATATAACATATTGGTTTTCTTTATCATATAAACCCAATTGTTTTGTTGTATCATGTACAGAGTTATATCCTCTACCAGTACAAGGAACAAACTTAACGCCTAACTCTGTTGCCTTCTTGATTGCATCAATATTTTCTTTTGAAATTGTACGATCACGACTAATCAAAGTTTCATCTAGATCACAAACTATAATTTTATACATAAATTACCTCCAAGAAAATTATACTAAACAATCAACGAAACAATATACCAAAATCAAAATACACCTTTCACAAAGATTTCAATACCAATTAAGATCAAGATGACACCACCTAAAATAGATGCTTTATTAGATAGTTTTGTACCAAATTTCTTACCAATTTCTAAACCACACCAACAAATTACAAATGTAACGATTGCGATAATCAATGAAGCAACAAGTGCCATTGTTAGATCATATTCAGCAATCGTAAAACCAACAGATAAGGCATCGATCGATGTCGCAACACCTTGAACGAATAGAGCTCCTTTACCAACTTTCTTTTCTTCTTCCTCAGCATTTTGATCAAATCCATCTTTTAACATATTTCCACCAATAAATAACAAAAGAATCAATGCAATCCAAGGAATAAAAGCTTGGAAAGAATTAAAATATTCAACGATCGTATGAACACAGATCCAACCAATCATAGGCATTGCAAACTGAAAAAACGCAAATGTTCCTGCAATCAAAAACATTCGATTTTTTTTCATATTTACTTCATTTAATCCATTTGCCATAGAAACAGAAAAAGCGTCCATCGCAAGTCCAACACCTAATGCTGCACTATTCACAAAAAACAAAATATCCCACATCTTCAAACCTCCAAAAAAAATACCGGCCATGCAATGTCCGGTTAATTTCATATTTAACAGATCATGCATAACTAAAAAGTCATACATGAGTCTCGCTTTTTAAAACAAGCCAGGTAAGCATACCAGTATGTTGACTTGTTACTCAAGGAGCTAGCTACTCCCTCACGTGCCATAACATTAAACTATGGCACATGTTGGTTAGTCAATGCTAATTTTGTTTACCTCACCTAAAAAATAAGCTTTGGCATCTTCAAAACTCATCCCTAAAGATACAGATAACTCTTCATATAAATATTTTTCTGCAATACGTAAATATTCATCATCAACAGAAGCTGCTTTTTTATGTTGTTCCATACGAATACGATTTCTTTCACATGAAGTTTTAATAATACATACTAAATCTGTAATTTGATCTGTTTTCAATAAATTTGCATATTGGCTTTTCATATTCGCAGATTTATTTTCTAACATTCCAATATTTGGTGTTTCTTGAATCAAATCTTCAATTTCTTCTTTTGTAATCAAATCTCTTAAATGACCGGCCTTATTAGACACAGGTACCTGCATTCTTGTAGAACCATCCGTATTACTATAAGGAACTAATACATAACATTTTTCGCCTGTAAAACCACTTTTTTCTTTTCCAACAACTCTACAAACATCTCTTTTATATACTACTATATCATTGATCTTATACATGTGTCTCACCTCATTTCTGCCTATATTTTAGCATATTTTAGCCTTTTTTGCATGCACAAAAAAAGCTAGAATGGACTAGCTTATATCACTTGTAATAAGAAAAACTTCAAATATTCTGTTTCTTTGATTGCTGGATTAACTGGATGATCATAAGCAGCACCTCTTTGTTCAATGATACGAATAGAAACACCTGCATCATTCGCTGCATCTACTAACATCTTTTCAAATTCCTCTTTTGGCATAAAATGTGAACAAGAAGCAGTTGCTAGAAATCCTCCTCTTGGTAATAATCGCATCGCATCAGCATTGATTTCTCGATATCCTTTTCTAGCATTATGAAATGTTTTACGTGATTTTGTAAATGCTGGTGGATCTAAAATAATAAAATCAAACTTTGCGTGTTCTTTCTTTAAATCAACTAATACTTCAAATACATCACCTTGTCTAAATGATAGATCCAAATGATTTTCTTCAGCATTCTTCCTTGCCATTTCTAATGCAGACTCTGAAATATCCATTGCGAGGACTGATTGGGCACCACCCTTAGCTGCATTTAACGCAAATGAACCAGTATGCGTACAACAATCTAATACACGCATCCCTTTTGAAATTTTTGCGACTTGTTTACGATTATATTTTTGATCTAAAAAGAATCCTGTTTTCTGACCATTTTCAACATCAACTTCATAAATGATATCATTCTCAATGATTTTTGTAATACAACTTTCTGGATGATTTGTTCCATACCATCCTTTATATTGTTTTAGACCTTCTTTTTTACGAAGTTCCCCTTCATTTCTTTCATAAATACCATCTATATTCTGCCCTTTTTCCTTTAAGTAATCTAACAATGCTTGATAAATCACATCTTTATGTTTTTCAGTACCAAAGGATTCAACTTGGCAAACCAAAATATTATTATAACGATCAACTGTTAAACCAGGTAAACCATCAGATTCACCATGAATCAATCTGCACGCTTGAATATCTTCTGACATTACAACAAATCGATAATCAATTGCGTATTTTACTTTTCTACAGAAGAAATCATCTTCATATTTTTCATTTGCATTGTTTCCTAGTATACGAACTCTGATTTTTGAATTCTCACTATAAAAACCTGAACCTAAATAATTCATTCTTTTTCCAAATACATCAACAATACTACCATTGTCTTTGATTTCATCAGATTCTATGATTTCATCTGCATATACCCAAGGATGACCTTGTTTAATTGTATTCTCTTGTTTTTTTGTAACGATTATTTTTGGAAATATTCTTTCTTGTTTCATTACACATCCTCCACGCATCAATTTTACCATAAAGAAAAGAGGTTCTTCACCTCTTTACGCTTGTGCTTCTTTGTTTGCCTTAATAACTTTCATACGTGAGAACTCTTCACGTTCTTTTTCATCAAGAGAATCATTTATAAAGCGAATTGTACTTGTATATCTAGGAATCACAACATTCTTTAATGCATTTGCACGTTTTTGTGTTTTACTAATTGCATTGGCTAAACGATATACTGCGTTATCCACTTCCGCAAGAACCATTGTTAGTTCTTTTACTTTTTGGAATTGAAGATACGCTTCATCAATTTTAGAGTTTGATTCTTCTAAACCATACGCTAATTCAACTTGTTGTTTTGGATGGTAAATAATATTTGGTACTTCTACCCCCATAACAGAACGATATGTTAATTCAATTTCATTCTCAACTGGAATTTCAGAAGCAATTCTTTGAATAACACCTGAATAGATGTTTGCTTGTTGTAAAAGATAATAACCCGTAGAGTAAGCTTGTGTAATTTCTTGACGAAGTAATTTTACTTTATCAACCAATTGCATCATTTCACTTACTAAGATATTTCTTTTTCGATCCATTAGATCATAACCAGAATTTGCGAGAGCGAGAGCTCTTTTCATACGGATGAGATTACCTTTTGTTGCGGCAACCTGCATAGCCATATTAGTTTTCTCCCTTTTCTTTAGCGATCATATTGATCGTAGCCATCGCATGTTCTGGATCATAGTTCTGCTTGATGAGTTCATCATCTAAACGATCCAATGCTTCAACAGGCAATGTTGATAATAATGCCCAACCAAGGTTCAATGTTTCTTCCATAGAACGGTTAACATTGAAACTCTGTCCAATAAATACAGATTCAAACAAACGTCCAAATTCCATATGTTTTTTATCAATGTCAGATAATTCATCTTCACCAATAACAGAAGCTAAACTTCTTGCGTCTTGTACTTTTGCGTAAGATGCAAATAATTGGTTAGAAATATCTTGATGATCTTTTCTTGTATAACCTTCACCAATACCATCCTTCATCAAACGAGATAAAGAAGATAATACACCAATTGGAGGAGTGATGTTATTTAAGAATAAATCACGATCCAATACGATTTGGCCTTCTGTAATATATCCAGTTAAGTCTGGTACAGGATGTGTAATATCATCGTTAGGCATTGTTAAGATAGGAATCTGGGTAACAGAACCCTTTCCACCTTTAATAATACCTGCACGTTCATATAAACAAGCTAAATCAGAATATAAGTATCCTGGATAACCTTTACGTGAAGGAATTTCACCCTTACTAGATGAGAATTCACGTACAGCTTCACAATAAGATGTCATATCTGTCAATATTACTAGTACATTCATACCACAATCATATGCAAGATATTCTGCTGCTGTTAATGCACATCTAGGTGTCAACATTCTTTCAACGATAGGATCATCTGCGAGGTTAACAAACATAACAACTTTTTCCATTACGCCTGTTTCTTCAAATGATCTTCTAAACATATCCGCAACATCGTTTTTTACACCCATTGCACCAAAGACGATACAGAAGTTTTCAGCATCTTCCCCAGTTAACTTTGCTTGTTTAACGATTTGGATTGCTAATTGATCATGTGGTAGACCACTTCCTGAAAAGATAGGGAGTTTTTGACCACGAATCAACGTATTTAATCCATCAATTGCAGAGATACCAGTTTGAATATAGTTTCTTGGATATTGTCTTGAATATGGATTCAATGGTTTACCATTAACATCTTCAAACTTATCTGCGTAGATTTCTCCAAGTCCATCAATTGGTTCACCAGTACCATTAAATGTTCTTCCTAAAATTTCCTTAGAAAGACCTAATTCCATTGGATGACCCAATAGTTTTGTTTTTGTATTCGCTAAAGAAATACCTTCTGTTCCTTGAAATACCTGAATGATTGCCTTTTCACCAGAAATAGAAACAACTCTTCCACTTCTTGTAGTACCATCACTCAATTCAATTTCAACCATTTCTTCATTAGAAACGTTTTGAACATGATCAAGGGCAACAAGAGAACCTTGGATTTCATCCAATCCTAATAATTGAACACTCATACTTTGCCCTCCTTATAAAATCGTATTCAATGCCTCATCGATTTTTTCAGGATATGTATCCAATAAATCGATATTATCATTTGGCACATCATATTTCATTTTGATGACTGTTTCAAAGATACCAGTTTTTGTAATCAATGAAACAGGAATATGTTTCTCAACTTTAGCTTTACATGCTCGATACAAATAATCAATGACTTTCATCATCTTAAATTGTTTTTCCATAGGAACAGACATATCATCTGGATGGAAAGCGTTCTGTTGTAAATATCCAACTCTAACAACACGAGCAATTTCTAACAATAATTTTTGATCTTCTGGTAAAACATCAGAACCAATCAATTTAACTACTTCTAACAAGGAATCTTCTTCATGTAGAATTTCTTGTAATTCACTACGCAATGTAATGAAAGAACGATTAATGTTTTCTGCATACCAATGAGATAAATCATCAACATATTCACTTGTAGATTGATTCCAGTTAATAGCAGCATAGTGTCTAGCATAAGCTAAAGATTTATCCAATGCCCAGAAACATCTAACGAAACGACGTGTGTTCTGTGTAACTGGTTCAGAGAAGTCACCACCTTGTGGAGATACTGCACCAATCAATGTAACAGAACCCTGTTTATCACTTAATGTATCAACATAACCAGCACGTTCATAGAACTGTGCAATTCTACTAGGTAAATAAGCTGGGAAACCTTCTTCAGCTGGCATTTCTTCCAAACGACCAGATAACTCTCTTAAAGCTTCTGCCCAACGAGATGTAGAGTCAGCCATTAAGGCTACATGGTAACCCATATCACGATAATATTCCGCAATCGTTACACCTGTATAAATGGAAGCTTCACGTGCAGCAACTGGCATGTTTGAAGTATTCGCAATCAATACAGTTCTATCTAACAATGAATTACCTGTTTTTGGATCCTTCAATTCAGAGAATTCTTCCAATACTTGAGTCATTTCGTTTCCACGTTCACCACAACCTACATAGATAATGATGTCCGCATCACAAAACTTCGCAATAGAATGCTGCAACATTGTTTTACCAGCACCAAATCCACCAGGCAAAGCTGCAGAACCACCCTTAGCGATAGGGAACATTGTATCTAATACTCTTTGTCCTGTAATTAAAGGAATGGATAATGGCTTTCTCGCTTTAATTGGTCTAGGAATACGAACAGGCCATTTTTGTGCTAAAGTGATTTCTGTTTGTTTTCCTGTTTCAGTATCTTCAATCACAGCTAATACATCATCAACAGTATATTGACCATTTCCTTTAACATTCTTAGCTACACCATTGATTCCATTTGGGATCATTGAACGATGTTCAATAACACTTGTTTCTTGACATGTCGCAAAGATTTGTCCTTCTTTTACAACATCTCCTTCATGAATCAAAACTGTAACATCCCATTTCTTGTTTTTATCAATTGCATCTACTTGAGATCCTTCAGAAATAAAAGCACCTTCAATTTCTTCTATTTTCTGTAAAGGTCTTTCAATACCATCATAAATGTTCTTTAAAAGACCAGGACCTAAAGTTGCATTCAATAATGAACCAGTACCAACTACTTCTTCACCAGGTCTTAATCCAGTTGTAGATTCATAGACCTGAATCGTTGTACATTCATCATTAATTTTAATAACTTCACCTAATAAGTGTTTCTTACCAACATAAGTCATTTCACGCATCGCAAATGACTTTGTATTACGGACGGTAATGACCGGGCCATTAATAGAATATACGGTATCGCTCATTATTCATCCTCACTTTCTACTACTTTAAATCCAGAATTATTTCTAAACCAAGCAAATTGTTCATTCAATTTTTCATCTAATGCACAACTATACTCATAACGGTTTACTTCATCCACATAACGGAATCCACCAATTGCGAAATAACCCTGTTGAATCTTTTGATTAAAAGATAATTGTTGACACAATTCTTTCATAAGATCCATATCATTTTCACGAACAACAAAGTAACCATTTTCACTTTTGTTGATCTTTTTTAAATTGTTTAATAAATATTCTTTATATGCATCAGTCTTTGTGAATTTCTTCAATTCATCAATAACTTCTTGTTTTAATTCATTCACAAAATTCCCACGAAGTTCTAATAGCTTTCTTTTCGTATCAAATTTATCATGTGAAGATTTAGTAGCTGCATATAAACGAATTTCTTTAAGTTCACCTTCAAGATACGTTTCAGTTTCTTTTTTAAGACCTTCTTTATAGAAACTGATTTGATCATTCAATAATGCATCTGTTTCTTGATTAACAACATCTCCAACTAGCTTTGCATTACTTTTAACATCATTCGCAATCTCTTCTAGTAATTTGCCTTCATAGTCTTCCATCTATATTCTCCTCACAGTTTAACACCGATTGCTTCAGAAATATATTTGTTTATAGCTTCCCCAATATTACCAGAACCATGACGATCTGGAATTTCTACAATTAACGGTTTGGCTAAAGACATTTTATATTGAGATACGATGTCACTTACTTCTTCAATCGTTTTTGTAGTCATCAGAATAATGGCAATATCTTCTGTATGGATCAATTCTTCCAGACGATGAAGAATATTGTCACGTCCTTTGATGACCTCACCTTCGATACCAGCCAGGCGCATGCCCATAACTGTATCGGTATTGTCGCTGATGACGTAGCTTCTCATAGATTAAAGATTGTTTAGAATCAAGATAGAAATCAACAAACCGTAGATAGCAACACCTTCACCCAAGGCAACGAAGATAATAGCACGACCAAAGTTATCAGGATTTTCACTAACAGCACCTAATGCAGCTGGAGCAGCTTTCGCAACGGCCCAACCAGCACCAATACAAGAGCAACCTACAGCAATAGCAGCAGCGATAAAACCTAGACCTCTAGAAGAATCAGCAACAGCTGTTGTTTCTTCAGCAAGGGCTGTGAATTGATTTGCTTGGAAAATAACCATAACAGCAAATACACCACAGAAGATAGCTACTTGAGCAAGCATTCTGCTTCTAGCATTTTTCACATTCATTTTTCCTGAACAAATTAAAGCGAGTGGACCTACAATGAGAATCACTGCAATCAATGGTAATAACATTTCAATAGCGTTTAACATTTTCTTTTTCTCCTTTAGATTTTTATTTTCTTTCTATTGATTACTCTGCATCTGCAGATAAAGCATTAAACTGAATGCCTCCAGCATCATAATATCTAGAGAACATTTCATAATATTCAAGACGTAATGTCTGAATACCAACGATAAGACCTTCTAGCACCATAACAAATACATTTCCGAAGATCACTACCGCAATTCCAGCACTACCTGTCATTTCAACAAGTGTCATAACAACAAGCATCATACCAGCATGGCTTAATACGAAGCCACCGACTCTTAAATAAGACATAGAGTTTGTAACGAATGTAAGCAATACATCAATTAATTCAAAGATAGATTGTGTAATATATCCGCCCCATCCTTCTTTTGGTTTCACTGTTTTATGTTCAACAGCATTCGTTAGAGGTTCCTTCATAACAAAGCTGATGACTGGTAATACGAAGAATACAACAATATATACAGGATTTAATACATTCCATTGTAGTAACATTGTCGCAACGATTGCGAATACAATACTTCCATAGAACACAAGTCCCGCAATACCATTTTGTGAGAATAAAGCCTCACCTAATTGTTGATGTTTGAATCGATTTACAATGTTCATACATTGTGTAATGAGAATGAGCACTGCACCAATCGCAATTGCACCAATCAATAACACCATTGTGCTATTTTGATCCATTACGTCAAATAACTTTTCTCTTACACCAAATAATGATTGATGAATTGGATTCAAAGCATCTTCATATCCAAATACAGATCCAAATAAGAAACCAAAGATCATAGATGTAATACCACAACGATTAATGATTCCAAATAATTGACCCTTCTTCGCAAATACTAATCCGATAATAAAGAGTACCAATCCTTGTCCTAAATCACCAAACATGATTCCAAATAATAAGCAATATGTCACTGCCATAAAACCAGTTGGATCAAAATCTGTATATTTTGGAACACCATACATTCCTAAGAACAATTCAAATGGTCTTGTGAACCAATTGTTCTTTAATAATGTAGGACATTCTAATTCAGGTACTTCTTCTGGATCTTTTACAGTGATTTCTACAGAAATATTTTCAAAAATCTTCTTATAATTTTCTACTTCATCCGCTTTTACAAATCCATTTAATTGATATTTTTTATCAATCTCTGCTACATAAGGATATAATTCATGAATTCTATTTTCTTCATAACAGAATGAATAGATATCATCAATTTGTTCTTTGTAATTTTCCAATTGTTTCTTTACATCAATCATTGGAATATCAATTGGTTCAAAATATAGATCTTTAAAGATCTTACGAACTTTGTCTACATATGAATCACTTGTAACATATAACATCCAAATATATTGTTCATTTTCATGAACATGATGATGAACAAAGATTTCATTTTGATACATGCTTAACTTCTTGAATGATTCTCTTGGTAATCTACCAAATCCAAAGTTCAAGTATTGACAAGCATGCATTCTTTCAAATCCACATTCACCCAATGCACTTAATGCCTTCTCATCATCTGGTGTTAATAGAACAGTATTTGCGTCTGTTTCTAATCCAAATGTTTTATTTAATGTCTCAATAAAAGAATCAATTTCCTCATTTGTATAATGTTTCTTTGGTTCTTCATTTGTTTGCAACGTGTAATTGACATTGTGTGCAAAGTTCTGCAATGTTTGTAGATAGCCACTATATGGATTTTCATCGTTGATCATATGACCATGGTTATCTTCATTAATGACATCTGCAGCATGTACAGCATGTAACAAACCAGAATGAATTCCATCCAAGACCATCGTCTCGATGTTTTCTTCACTTGTAGCTACACTGACATATTTCATTTTTACAATTGCCATGCATCCACCCCTTTTCTAATATACTAATAACGCACGTATGCGATCAGGTGCAATTTGATATCGAATTCCTTCAATAATATTGATTAAATTCTGTATCTCTGTTTGTCCTAACAATAAATAACTAAGCAGTACAACAGATGCATCTTGATAATATTCAATGACATGATGATTCATATTAAATTGAATCATTTGCATGTATTGTTCAATACTTGTGAATCTTAAATCACGCGTATATCGATGATATTTCTTTGCGACACGTTCTAATACTTCATTTGCATCACAATGCTCAATCATATCTTCCAATTCCTTTTTACTAAAGAAACATTGATATGGCAGCATAAATTTATTAATTGCGTCATTTGATTCATGAAAATATTTCTTTAAACGATAGATTGCTGATAAATTGATCATTTCTGCTTTAGAGAAAATAATTTGATCCACAATTTCACTTGTTTCTTTTCCTTTATATTTCTCTTTTAGCTTCATCATATTTTCATACAAATCTACTTCTAGATCATGTTCTAACGCAATATAATCAATTTCTTCTAAATCATTTGATTGATATTTAGAAATGATTTTTTCATATGATGTACCTTTGATAACATCTAATAATTGTGCAAACGAAACAATATTCGGTAACTCTTTGATATTGAATGAAAAATATTTTTCCGCAAAGATTGGTAAAGCAGAAATCAAACCTGTACGAATCTCTTCATCTTGCGAAACAATATATCGAACACTCGTTAATAACAATCGTATTTCAGATCGCATTACAAATGCATAAATACATCCCTTATCTTCTTCTCCGCCATATCTTTCTAGTTTTTCTAATCGATAGAAAATATCCATTCTTAATAAAGCTTCTAATTGTTCACGATGAATCGCTTTTTCATTAATTCCAGATAAAGTAGAGGAATAATACGTTTCATTTTTTAAATATGTTGCAACTTCAGAAACTGATTTTTTCTGAAGTAAAGTTTCATATTCATTGGCTGATAAACGTTTACCGAACATTGCTCTTGCTTTAGTTGTTAACGCTAAATCCGAGCTCATAGTTTACCTCACGCATCTACCTTGATAACACGATCAACCAATTCCTTTTTCCAAACATCTTTGTTTGCGTTGAACATTTCTGTTAATCGTTGTACGTTCTTTTCATAAACGTTTTGATTTTCTTTTTGATCGATTTCGATTTTGGCGTCTAGTTCTTTCTTTGTTTCATCAACTTTGGAATGAACTTCTGCCCACATTTCATCAGAAATCTTCTTCTTTTCTTCTTCTACAGATTGCTTGATTTGTTTTCTTTTGGCGTATAACGTTTGAATTTCTTCACGCGTTTTTTCGTCCGTCTCAATCAACTGTAAGATAGCATCCATTTCCATATAAATACCTCTTTAGCATTTTTCATGCCTTACCTATTTTAGTACTTTCTTTTAGAAAATAAAGTGTTTTGTTGTGATATTTTTTTCATTATTCACAAGCTTTTATTTTTCTATAATAAGTACTCATATTATCTAATATTACGCCACATTATCGGACCATATCATAGACATGATATCCAGGCCCACAATTTCTTGTTCGATATAAGATCATACCTAAATGTTCATACTTTTTCGCTTTGATAATATCATCTGTTTCCAAAACAACCATGATACCAAATTCTTGTGCTCTTTGATAAACAAATTCCATAAGTTCTCTCATATGACCTTGATGTTGATATCGTTTTAAAACAACTAAAATATCTACAGAAACATATCTAGCATTTCTCTTTAATATTTCTTGAGAAATTGATCCCCCATCCTTTGAGGATACTTTTGAATATTCGAGTGCTCTTTGAAATCCACCCAAAGCTTCTGTCTCCGCAAGCATTTCTTTAATGACATTGATTAAAGTAATTCGATTCCCTTCGGAATCTGTCATGATCAAATAGCCTTCACCATTTTTACATTTCCACGCACAGCCACTTCTAACCGCTGCTTCAAACACAGCTCTCATAAAAATATACATCGATTCTCTTGAAGTAATGAAACCCTTCATTCCTTTTTCGCCTTCACTATATTCATAATCATAAAAAGCATCTGCGATATCTTTTGCGATTTCATTAATTTGTTCTTTTGGTAGATTTTTTTCAACTTGTACAATCATATGTTTCACCCCGCTATATGATATTTCTTTCAGAGGTAAAAAACAATTTATGACTTAAAGAAATGTCTAAATAAGAATCTCGCAATTGGACTAGAAATAAAATATGCACATTGTCCAATGATAATGAATTCAACCTACATTGTTTTGAGTACAATCAAAAATGTTGTATTCGTAAAAGAGCCGGAGGCTAATACAGTGTTATAAAGTGTCATGATATAGACCATGATCCATGCAGTGATAGCTGTAAAAATAATTGATTATGTTTTTGGCACATTTTTTAATCCTCCTAATAAACCAACGCTACTTCCAGAAAGAAAAACAATGCCCTTTTCTGCAGACAATAGAAAGAGTCATTTAATGTCATTCCATATTCATTTTTAGCGTAAAAAAAGCCTCACTAGCATACTCGCTTGCAAGGCTCTGTTTTGTATTTTATCGAAAAAATCTTTAAAAAGTCAAGAATTATCTTGTTGATTTATCGTATGGAATTCCTTCTGCTTTTGGTGCAGCAGAGTTCTTAGAAGAGAATGCCAATACAATCAAAGAGATAATATAAGGTAACAAGTTATAAACTGTAGATGGAATATTCAAAGCAGCAAGGAATGGAATTCCTGAATATACTGATCCTAAAGATCTAAAGAATCCAAATAACAATGCTGCAAACGCAATCTTATGAGGTTTCCATTGTCCAAAGATCATAACAGCTAATGCCAAGAAACCATATCCTGCAACACCATTTTCGAATGTCCATGAAGAACCTGCTGTGATATAAGCAATTCCACCAAGTCCACCTAGCATACCTGAAATCAATACGCCAGCCCAACGCATCTTAAATACATTGATACCTACTGAGTTAGCGGCCTGAGGATTTTCACCACATGCCATCAAACGCAATCCGAATCTTGTCTTATATAAAACGATATAAGATACAACAACTGCAACCAAAGCTACTAACATAAACCAGTTAAATTCAAATCCACCAAACTTCAATGTTAGATCTGGTCTGTTTTCGATATAGTTTACAACAGAGGATACATCTGAAGAATCTGCAGATAAGTTAATTGCCTTGACAATAACAGCTGCAGAAGCAGTCGCTAATAAATTCATCGCTGTACCAATCAAAGTTTGATCAGCTTTAAAATGAATTGCCGCAATACCTAATAATGTGGAATATAACATTCCAGCTGCAATTGCACCAACAATCGTAAGAACGATCGTAACAAATGCAGGTGCACTAACAGGCATATATTTTAATACCAATGCTCCACCAAGAGCACCAATGACCATGATTCCTTCTAATCCAAGATTGATTACACCAGAATGTTCAGAGAAACAACCACCCAAGGCAACAAGTGCAAGAACAGAAGCAAATAAAAGCATATATTGAAGTAATAATACCATTATTTGTTACCTCCTTTCTTTTTGTTTTTTTGTAATAGAATTCGAATGAATCCCATAAATCCACATAAGTAGATGATGATTGCTGTAATCAAATCAGGAATCTGAGATGGGAATGCTGTCTTATCTAAGAAGACTGCACCATCTGTAATGTGTTGAATAAAGAATGATGAGAAAATCGAACCAATTGGATTGAGACCACCTAAGAATGTAGCCGCAATACCATTAAATCCCATAGAAGGAACAGATGTTTGACCAACTTCCCATTCTGCAATACCAGATAGATAGAAGAAAGCAGCACCTAACGCAGCTAACGCTCCACCAATCGCTAAAGTAATAATAATATTCTTTCTTTCAGCCATACCAGCATATTTTGCTGCTTCTTTGTTATAACCAGTTGCTACAAGTTCATAACCAAACTTTGTTTTGTTCAATACGACCCAAACAACAATAGCGATAATTATGGCTAAAGGAATTGCAATCGTAACTTTATCATTGTTAAACAATTTATCTAAACCTAATGAAGGTAAGATAGCAGCATTACCATGTCCTTGTAATTTCAATGTATATGGACTTGTTGGTTCTTTTACATTTCCAAGTAACATGTTCACGCAATATAATGAAATCCAGTTTAACATGATTCCAGAAATAACTTCATTTACATTTCTGAATGCCTTTAATATACCAATCAAAACACCAGATAAAGCACCAGCAATTGCACAGAATAATAAGCACAAATACCAAGGCATCTGAAAATGCAAAGCACAATATAAAGCAACACCAGCACCTAATGCATATTGTCCAGCAGCACCAATGTTAAATAGACCTACTTTATAACAGAAGCATACACTTAACGCACACATAATTAATGGTGCTGTCTTAACAAGTGTGCTTCCAAAATACTTCATTCCTACTTTTCCAATAGGATAATTCAAGAAATTCTTTAGAATAGAAGTAATCCCTGTAAAAGCCTGAGAAGGATTAATGATCAATAATACAATAAAACCAATCAACACACCTAAAACGATACAAATCAGAGCAGCTAATATAGATTGTACAGCTTGATTATCAAGAAAACTCTTCTTTTCTTTCATTATTCTGCTCCTTTCTGTGCATCCCTTTTCGCACCAGCCATATATAAACCTAGTTCTTCAACGGTTGTCTTTTTAGGATCTAATTCACCAACGATTTCACCTTCATACATTACTAAGATACGATCAGAAACATTCATAACTTCATCTAATTCCAAAGATACAAGAAGAATTGCTTTACCTGCATCTCTATCTGCGACTAATTGTCTATGAATAAATTCGATTGCACCAACATCAAGCCCTCTTGTAGGTTGTACAGCAACTAACAAATCATGTTCTTTGTCAAGTTCACGAGCAATGATAGCTTTTTGCTGGTTACCACCTGACATAGAACGAGCAATTGTAGGTGCACCTTGTCCACTTCTAACATCGAATTTGTCAATCAATCCATTTGCGTATTCACGAATTTCTTTCTTCTTTAAAAATCCAGAACCACTTACAAATTCTGATTGCCAATATCTTTGTAATACGATGTTGTAATCTAATGGATAATCTAAAACAAGACCATGTTTATGACGATCTTCTGGAATATGAGACATCTTTGCCAATCTTTTGCGAATAGGTAAATGTGTAATATCTTCACCATCTAATGTAACTTTACCTTCACTGACTGGCTCTAGACCTGTAATTCCATAAACAAGTTCTGTTTGACCATTTCCTTCAATACCTGCAATGCATACGATTTCACCCGCATGTACATCAAACGAAACATTCTTAACTGCATTATTTGCATGTCTTTTTGAAGCAACAGTTAAATTTTCAACATGTAAAACTGTTTCTTTAGGTTCAGCTGGTTTCTTATCTACAACAAGTTGTACATCTCTACCAACCATCATTCTAGATAGTTCTTCTTCCGTTGTATCTTTTACATTTACTGTTCCAATACATTTACCTTTTCTCAAAACAGTAACACGATCTGCAACTTCCATGATTTCATTCAATTTATGTGAAATAAACAGAATTGATTTTCCTTCTTTTGCCAGATTCTTCATGATTGACATCAATTCTTCAATTTCTTGTGGTGTCAATACAGCTGTTGGTTCATCAAAAATCAAGATTTCATTATCACGATATAACATCTTCAAGATTTCTGTTCTTTGTTGCATACCAACCGTGATATCTGAAACTTTAGCGTCAGGATCAATTTGTAATCCATAACGTTCTGATAGATTCATTACTTTCTTTCTAGCTTCTGCTTTTTGAAGAATGCCATTTTTCGTATCTTCAACACCTAAAATAATGTTATCCAATACTGGAAAGCATTGTACCAATTTAAAATGTTGATGTACCATTCCGATTCCTAATGCATTTGCATCATTTGGATCATTGATCTGTACTTCTTTGCCATCCTTCTTAATAACACCTTCTTCAGCTTGATATAGTCCAAACAGAACTGACATCAAAGTTGATTTACCTGCTCCATTCTCACCAAGCAAAGCATGAATTTCCCCTTTTTTTAGTTGCAAGTTAATATCATCGTTTGCGATGATACCAGGGAATCGCTTTGTAATGTGCAGCATCTCGATTGCATAGTTTTCACTAGACATGCTGGTCTCCTTCCTTGTTTTTATTCTTAAATTCAATTATATAAAAAAAAAGGCTCAGAATAAAGAATATTCTGAAACCTCTTTTTAAAAAATTTTTAAGCAAGAATTGTTCCTTGGAAATCAATCTTAACATTCTTAGCTGTTGGTTCAGACGCGGAAGTATCATTAGAAACCTTGATCTTTCCATCATACATATCCTTAACCAAAGCCTTGTAGTCATCAACTGTGAACTTACCATCTTCAAATTGTGTTGTTTCTTCAGGAATTTGAACATAGTTAGCTTCTGGATCATCGCCAGATACTAGACCTAATGTATCGATCTTACCAGCTAATGTAGACCATTCACCAGCCTTAATTGTATCAAGTGCATTTTCAACTGTAACAGCTAAACCCTTCATAGCAGAAGTAACTGTCATACCTTCACCATAGTCAGCATCAATAGAAGCACTTTGGTCAACGTCTACACCAATCATCTTTCCACCAACAGCTTTAGCAGCTTCAGCAGCAGAGATATAAACACGTCCACCACAACCGAATACTACTTCTGTACCATCAGCATACCATGTATCCATTGTAGCCTTGATAGATGGGTCTTCAGAGAACTTACCACCATAAACATACTTGATTTCAACATCTGTTAAGCCTAATTCTTCAGCTGCAGCATCTGCACCTTGAACGAAGCCATAACCATAACGCATAACTGCAGGAACAGCCATACCACCTAAGAAACCTAATTTTGTATATCCTAATTTAACAGCAGCATAACCTACCATGTAACCAGGTAATTCTTCTTGATAAATAGCACAGTAAACATTGGAAATATCTACATATGAATCAAAATCCCAGTTAGATGGAGTGTAGTCGTATTCTTCACCAGCAGCTGTAACACCAGCTTCAAGTAAATCACCTTCAGAGCAGTCTAATGCAATGAACTTAACATCAGGATAATCTTTTGCACATTGAACAACAGATCCAGCAAATAAGTAACCAGGCATAACGATTACGTTGTGACCTTCAGCGATTGCAGTTTCAATAGCTTGTACACGAGCATCTGTGTTATCAGCAGATGGTTTGTAGTACTTGAAATCTGCACCGTTCTTTTCAGCCCAAGCCTTAGATGCTTCATAAGTTGTCTGGTTGAAAGACTTATCTGTAATTTCACCAGAGTCAGTAATCATCGCAACAGACATATCAGAAGTTTCTGAAGTTGTTGCTGTAGATCCTTCTGTATTTGAGCTAGAACAAGCAACTAAACTTGTAGCCATAATACCAGAAAGAACTAATTTGAATAACTTTTTCATTATTCTCTCCTCCTATCGCAAAGTGTATCTTTACGTTACTACAATTTTACGCAGAATTTACTCTTCATTGCAATATCTCTCATGAACTTTTTTAACCAATTTTTTTAGAAGTTTTTCTTCTTTTTCATTTTCTGCACACAATTTGAAATTCTTTTCATTTTTTAAATGATATACTTATAATCGCAAATTGAAATAAGTTACGTAGGCAATGGAGAAATTTATGAAATTAAAATTTAGAAAAATGGGTATTAATGGAGAAGGAATAGGTTATATTGATCATAAACCTGTATTTTGTGATGGTGTTTTGCCTGGGGAAGAAGCAGAAATTGAAATCACAGAAAAGAATAAGAATTATTCACGTGCATCTTTAAAAAAGATTACTTGGTTTTCTAAAGAAAGAATTCGTACAGACTATCCATATTATATAGAGGAAGGCTGTCCTCTTTTCATCATGGATTATTCTTCTCAACTAAAACATAAAAAACAAATATTAGAAGAAACATTACTAAAATATGCAAATGTAAAAAGTCATTTTGTTAGAGACTTTCATCCTAGTCCTTTGACACAAGGATATCGTTCTCAATGTAAATTACCTGTCCAAGATTCCAAAGGACATATGATGACTGGAATGTATGTTCCAGGTACAAATCATTTTCACCCAATCAAACGATCACAGATTCAATCAGAAGAATTAGAAAATACAAGAATTCAAATCATGAAGAAGATTGATCGTTCCTATTTAAAAGCATATGATGCAAAGAAACAAAAAGGATTAAGATATCTTGTTTTAAGAGTCATTGACGGCAAGAAACAAGTAACACTTGTTACAGGAAAAGATAAAGTACATAAAGAACTCATAGAAGAAATCATGGCAATCGAAGGTATGACTGGTGTATTCCAATCCATTAATACAGATAATAAATCAGTTGGAATCTTTGGTAGCGCAACACATAAATTAGCTGGTGTTGATACAATGCCTGTAACTTTAGGAGATATCACACTACAACTAGCACCAGAAGCTTTCTTTCAATTAAATGTGCAACAAGCTCAAGATATGTACAAAATGGCTGTTAGTAAGATTGATAAATGTGAAAATCTAGTAGAGGCTTATTGTGGTGTAGGTGCGATGAGTTTATTAGCACACAAAAAGGCAAAACATATCTACGGCATTGAATCTATTCCAAGTGCAGTAGAAAACGCAACACAAAACGCAAAAGATAATCATATTAACAATGTAGAATTCATTTGCGATGACGCAGCCAACGGTTTAAAAAAGATTGGTCAAGATAAAAAGATAGATGTTCTTTTGGTGGATCCTCCTAGAAGTGGCATGGATGATAAAATGATTGAAGCAATCGAACAAACATTGCCTAAGAAAATCATCTATATTTCTTGTAATCCATCTACATTAGCGAAAAACTTAAAAGTTTTAAAACATAATTATCATGTAGTAACGATCGTTCCATATGATTTATTCCCTCATACACCTCATATTGAAACAATTACAGTACTAGAAAGAGATAACTACAACAAACAAGCATAATTTGCTTGTTTTCTTTATATCTATAATATTCCCTATTACATCGATAGAATTTCAAATACATTTATGTCATAATCAAGACATGAAATTAATTGTACTTAGTGATTCACATGGTCAAAAAGCACCATTAAATTATATTCGCAATGCATATTCTGATGTTGATAGAATCATTCATTGTGGAGATATATGTTTACCAAAAGAATATGCAAGAGGATTTGAAATCGTTGCAGGAAATTGTGATAATCCAAATTGGTATCCAAATGGAAAAATCATAGAAATAGAGAATCATCGCATTTTAATTCTTCATGGTCATGTTTTATTTTCATCAAGTTTTCCAAATCCTGAAGCAGTCGCTAAAGCTGCCAAAAGAAATGATTGCGATATTGCTTTCTTTGGGCATTCTCATATCTATTATGATGGATTGATTAATGGTGTACATGTTTGTAATCCTGGTTCTATATCTATGAATCGTGATGGAACACCACCATGTTTTATGGAAGTTGAAATCAATGGAAGAAACTTTCAAGCAAAACGTATTGACTATCAACCTTATTAGCACAATTCCAAAGATATAATATCTTCTATTTCAACAATGGTTTGATTCATAAAGAATACTTTTCCAAATTCTATCTTTTTAATGTTTTCTTCAATTTGTTCATAGGAACCACCATCTTTATAATCATCTAGTAAATAATAAGTCATTCGAACTTTCGGATGATTTTTTATTTGTTTCAGGATTTGATTCAAAACATCATTGATATTACTTTTCTCTTCTTCACTCAGCTCCACTTTTTGTAATGTCATTCTACTAGTTTCTTGAATCGATTCTTTGTATCCGCTCAACGCATCATAGGGCATAAATTGTGCTGCACGATTCGCATTTGACATATGTCTATGATTCTTAGAAATAGGTCTTTGTACAGATAAAAGATCATCATAACGATGAGGATCTGATTGATTTTTCGATATTTCTCTCACGCTTTATGACCTCCTATTTGTTCATTTCTTTCTTTTGTCGTAGCACCCTCTGTTAGATCCATACCTTTTACAATTGCATTTTTCCCATATCTTCTTTTAATTTCCAAGATAGCTTGTTCTACATTCTTTTCTTTTGTAATGTCAATTCTTGGTAATTCTGTAGATGGATCAAATAAATCCGTTTGTGTAAATTCATATTCTAGACAAGAGTCATCTTTTAGATTTGGGGCATATAGATTAATTCTTCTCATCATTAGCTTCTTATTGATATTAGATTCATATATTTTCATCGCAGCTTCCGTTAACATAGAAATCGTAGATGTTCTTTGCGAAAAAGAGACTGATCCACTCATTTGTTTTGGTAGTACTCTACCATACCAATCCACAACAACTTCCCCATCATAATCATCTGTCAAACTAGATATATCATAACCAACCATCAATCCTAATCCATCTGTATTTTTATGATTCTTTACTAATTTTAAAGAAAGTTCTTCACACATTTCTTTGATGACCGTTTTTGTAGATTCATAATCATGCGGACTAGTCATAACTTGTCCAACATTATAAGAATGCATTGTTGGTTTATACGCTTTGATATCTTTTAACGTACATGATTCATATCCCCATGCATGATCAATGATCAATTCCGCATTAATGCCAAATATTTGATACAACAAATCTTCATTATAATAATCAGAAAACTTACCTAATGAACATCTTGCGATATCACCCATTGTATAAATACCAACTTTCGCTAATCGATTTTCTGTTCCTTTTCCTATTCTCCAAAAATCCGTTAAAGGACGATGCGTCCACAACAATTTGCGATAAGAAATTTCATCTAACTGTGCGATCCTAACACCATCTTTATCCCCTGGAATATGTTTTGCGACAATATCCATCGCAACTTTACACAAAAACAAATTATCTCCAATTCCTGCAGTCGCAGTAATTCCAGTTTCTTTTAAGACTTGTTGAATCAACATTCTCGCAAAATCATGTGCATTCATCTGATAGATTTTCAAATAATCTGTCGCATCAATAAAAACTTCATCAATGGAATACACATGAATATCATCTTTAGATATATATCTTAAATAAATATTATAGATCCTTGTAGAATATTCTATATAAGTAGCCATCTGTGGAGGTGCAATTAAAAAATCCAATTCTAGATATGGGTCAATTAATTCTTTTGCGTTGATAGAAGAAGATACGAAATCTTGATAATGAATTTTTTTACTTCTTTCTCGATTAATTTGTTTTACCTTTTGATTTACTTCAAAAAGTCTAGCTCTTCCACCAATTCCATATTGTTTTAAAGATGGGGAAACTGCTAAACAAATTGTTTTTTCTGTTTTAGATTCATCCGCAACGACTAAATTTGTTTCTAAAGGATCCAATCCTCTTAATTGACATTCTACAGAAGCATAAAATGATTTTAAGTCAATCGCGATATACGTACGTTTCTTTTCCATATCAGATATCATAACATGGTACAATGATTCCTATGAAATACGAAATACGAAATAAAATGATTATTTTCAACGAAACAAATCAATTTCAAACAGTTGAAGACTTTTTAGATCATTATAAGCAATCTAAAAAGAATAAATATTTACTCATTCAAAATAAAGAACTATTTTTAGACAATCAACTGGTTAAGGATATTCATGAAAGAATAAATAGTTTACCTATTACATTACATCTTCAAACAAACGAAGTTGATTGGACTCCTTCTGAAGAACCATGTGAAGTTTTATACCAAGATCCATTCATACTAGTTGTACATAAACAAGCAGGAATCATTATTCACGGAGAAGAAAATGATACGCATTGTTTAAACGCTAAAGTGGCTAAATATTTGATGGATCATGATATCCATACGACCGTTCGTCCATTACATCGCTTAGATAAAGATACGACTGGTATTGTCTTATATTCTTTGATTCCGTTTTTTCAACCATGGTTAGATACTTGTATGGAACAGAAAAAGATTCATAGAGAATATCTCGCTATCGTTTACGGAAATAAAAAAGTTGGAGAGAAATTTGATATTCATAAATCAATCGGAAGAGACCGTCATCATTCCAATCAATATCGGATTTCAAAAAGTGGAAAAGACGCTCTAACACATTGTGAAGTAATACAAAAATACCATGAATACAATCTCATCCGTTGTGTTTTAGATACAGGAAGAACACATCAAATTAGAGTTCATCTTTCTTCGATTGGTTTACCAATTGTAAATGATCCAATTTATGGGAAATATTCAAAAGATTTCGAAAATATGGGACTTTGGGCTCAAAAAATTTCTTTTAAAGATCCAATTTCTGAAAAAAAACATAAAATTTCAGAAAAAAATCAAAAAGATTTTTCGATTTTTGATATTCAATAGTTTTCATGTATCAAATTTCCACTATAATAAATACATTCAAAATTGAGGAGGAGTAAGATATGAAATATGATTTTGAATCAATTCTAGACCGTGTTGGAAAAGACGCTATCGCTGTAGATCTACCAACAAATGAAGTAGGTCAATACGCTGCAGTGAAACGTAAAGAAGGATATGATGTGATTCCTATGTGGGTCGCAGATATGAATTTCCCTGTTTGTCCTTCAATTACAGAAGCAATCATTGAAAGAACAAATCATCCTTCATTTGGATATTTTAGACCTAGAGATGAATATTTTAACAGCATCATTAAATGGCATGAAACAAGAAATGGTGTAACTGGATTAGAAGCAAAACATATTGGATATGAAAATGGTGTTTTAGGTGGTGTCATTTCTGCAGTTAATGTATTGGCTTCTAAGGGTGATAATGTTCTATTAAATTCACCAACATATATTGGTTTCACACACTCTCTAGAAAATAATGGATACAACATGGTTCTTTCTCCCCTCAAAAAAGATGAAAATGATGTTTGGAGAATGGATTATGAAGACATGGAAAAGAAAATCGTAGAGAATCATATTCATGTCGCTATTGTTTGTAACCCATATAATCCTTGTGGAAGAGTTTGGGAAAAAGAAGAATTAGAAAAAGCAGTAGAAATCTTTGAAAAGCATAATGTTTGGATCATTTCTGATGAAATTTGGTCTGATATCATTCTAGACGGTCACAAACATACACCTACACAATCTGTAAACGAATATGCTAGAAATCACACTGCCGCAATGTATGCACCTAGTAAAACATTTAACTTAGCTGGGTTAATTGGTTCTTATCATATTATTTATAATGATTGGTTAAGAGAAAGAATTGAAAAGGAATCATCTTTATCTCATTACAATTCTATGAATGTTTTATCGATGTATGCACTGATTGGTGCTTATAAACCTGAAGGTTATGAATGGACCGATGAATTATGTGCAACATTAACAAAGAATGTTGATTATGCATATGATTTCATTCAAGAAAATTTCGAAGGTGTTTCCTTATCTAAACCCGAAGGAACTTATATGTTATTCCTAGATTGTGAAGACTATTGTAAGAAACACGATATTGATATGGATACACTTCTTCATAAAGGATGGGAAGTTGGTGTCTATTGGCAAGATGGAAGACCATTCCATGGTGCATATTCAATCCGTGTCAATCTAGCTTTGCCTCTATCTAGAGTACAAGAAGCATTCGATCGTTTGAAGAAAGAAGTATTTGTAAAGTGAACAAAAGGTCTCATTTGTAGTGAACCCCAAAAGTTGAACAACATCAACTAGAGGGGTTTTTTGTATCTTTCTAATTTTTGATTTAATTTTGAATATACATGTTCTATCATCCAAGGTTCACTACACTTTTCAAGTGCTTCATCCAATGTAAACCAACTCACTGCGCTATTTTCATCTTGTTTGATAAATACTGGATCATTGATATCTGCTTCTAATAAATATGTAATATTCAAATGCAGATGGGATGGAACATATTTCCCTCTTTTTTGATGTCCATCAACCGTTAATATTTCCATAGAAAAAATATCTTCACTCAAAGGTCTTAAATGTTGTACCCCACTTTCTTCTCTCACTTCTTTCATGGCAACTGCCAAGAAATCTTGTTCACCATCATTATGACCACCCAACCAACTCCATGATTGAAATATATTATGATATGCCATCAACACTTTTGTCTTGGAATGATCTGTCACCCAAGCAGAAGCAGTGAAATGAGCCATTCCATTTTCTCTTGTCCATAGATTCAATCCAGTATCGATCCATTTCAATATTTGTTTTTGATCATTTTCTTCTTGTTCGTTAAATGGAACATAATTTTCTATATACTTTCTAATATTCATAGCTTTATCATACACCTTTTAAATATCACATGATAAAATATTCTCATCAAGGAGGAGAAAACAAATGGGTTTTCGTAAAGATTTTTTATGGGGTGGTGCTGTTGCTGCCCATCAACTAGAAGGAGGATGGGATCAAGGCGGTAAAGGACCATCCATCGCCGATGTTATGACTGCTGGTGGAAACGGAATTCCTCGTCGTATCACAGATGGTGTTATTGAAGGAGAAAATTATCCAAATCACGAAGCAATCGATTTCTATCATCATTACAAAGAAGATATCGCATTATTTGCGGAAATGGGATTCAAAGCATTCCGTACTTCTATTGCTTGGAGTAGAATTTATCCAAATGGTGATGATGAACAACCAAATGAAGAAGGTTTAAAATTCTATGATGATATGTTTGATACAATGCATCATTATGGAATTGAACCAGTCATTACATTACAACATTTTGAAATGCCATATCATCTAGCTAAAAAATATAATGGTTTTATGGATAAGAGATGTATTGATTTCTTTGTTAAATTTTCAAAGACATGCTTTGAAAGATACAAAGGTAAAGTTAAATATTGGATGACTTTCAATGAAATCAATAACCAAGCAGCAAATGAAAATGCACACAATTTATTACAAGAAGGTGCTGTTTTAACTACAAATGACAATCCTGATAACCAATATATGATGTATCAATCAGGCATCAATGAATTGATTGCTTCCGCAAAAGCAGTTCAAATTGGTCATGAAATTGATCCTGATAATATGATTGGATGTATGATTGGTTTTGTACCAGTATATCCTGCTACATGTAATCCAAAAGATATGATGGAATTTACAGCCGCAAACCACAGAAAATATTGGTTCGCAGATGTTCAATGTACAGGTATCATTCCTGGTTACTTAGAAAAATATTGGGAAAGAAAAGGCTATAAAATTGATCTAAATGATGAAGAAAGAGAAGAAATCAAGAAAGGTAAAGTTGATTACGCTGCATTCTCTTACTACATGTCTATGACAACTGCATGGCATGAAGGAAATGATCATTATGATTTCTATGAAGGAAACTTCGCTATGAAAGATACAGCACCAAGTGATGTTGTGAAAAATCCATACTTAGCAGTTTCTGATTGGGGATGGCCAATTGATCCACTTGGATTACGTTATTCTTTGAACTATTTCACAGATCGTTATCATTTACCAATGATGATCGTTGAAAATGGTTTAGGTGCATACGATAAGAAAGAAGCAGATGGAACTGTTAATGATGATTATCGTATTGAATACCTCAGAAACCATATTTCTGCTATGAGAGATGCAGTCAATGAAGATGGTGTTGATCTATTAGGTTATCAAATGTGGGCACCAATTGATATTGTATCTGCTTCATCTGGAGAAATGGATAAGCGTTATGGATTTATCTATGTAAATAAGAATAATGCTGGTGAAGGTGATTTATCTAGAAGTAAGAAAAAATCATTCGATTGGTATAAACACGTTATTGAAACAAACGGTGAAGAACTCTAATCACTTATGAGACACACATATGAATGTGTGTGTCTTTTTTTATATTATGAAAATATCTTTATTTTTTTCAGAAAGGAAATATAATAGTTTCATGGAAAATAAAGAACAAGCAAATCAACAATATATCAAGATGACACAAACACCAGTGTCAAAACTCATACTATCACTTGGATTACCAACTGTTGTATCCATGTTGATTACAAATATCTATAACATGGCAGATACCTATTTTGTAGGAACGATTGGCACTTCTGCTTCTGGAGCTACGGGAATCGTATTTGGTTTAATGTCCATCTTACAAGCATTTGGGTTTATGTTTGGACATGGAGCTGGAGCCAACATTGCTAGAAAGTTAGGAAATCACGATGTAAAATCAGCTAAAATCTATGCATCCACATCTTTCTGGTGTTCAATTCTTGTAGGATCGATCATCATGATATTTGGAATTGTATTCATGGATCCACTCATGAAACTATTAGGAAGTACAGATACAATCTTACCTTACGCTAGACAATATGCTTTGTATATCTTAATTGCAGGTCCTGCACTAACTTCTAGTTGCGTTATGAATAACATTCTTCGTTATGAAGGAAAAGCATTCTTTGCGATGATTGGATTAACACTTGGTGGCATTTTAAATATATTCGGTGATTATGTATTTATCAATATCTTCAACATGGGAATTGGTGGTGCTGGTTTATCCACTGCTATTTCTCAATATATCTCAATGTTTGTATTAATGATTCCATACTTGCGCCATCAAACACAATCTTCATTCAAGATTCAAGATTTTGGTAGAAAATACTATATTTATCAGGATATTATTGCGACTGGCTTACCTTCATTATTCAGACAAGGTTTGAATTCTATTTCTACAATGGTACTCAATGGAACTGCAGCAATCTATGGAGATGCAGCAGTAGCCGCAATATCCATCGTTAATAGAATCGTTAACTTCTTATTCTGTGTTGCGATTGGGGTTGGTCAAGGATTCCAACCTGTATCTGCATTTAACTTTGGAGCAAAATTCTATAGTCGTGTAAAAGCTGGATTTATCTTTGCGATGGAATTAGGAACTGTATTAATGATTACTTCTGCTTTAATTGCTTACTTTAACGCTGAAACTCTAGTCGCTTTATTTAGAGATGATGCTGATGTTATCGCAATTGGATCTCGTACTTTAAGATGGTATTCAATTTCGTTAGTTTTAATGCCAGTTACGATGTATGGAAATATGTTATTCCAGTCCATCGGCAGAACAAAAGTAGCTACATTCCTTGCGGCATTAAGATCTGGTCTGTCATTGATACCAACAATTGTCATTATGAATTTATTGTTTGGTTTAAGTGGATTAGAAAAAGCACAGTCGATATCGGAAATCATTGCCGTTATCATATCTGTGCCATTCATCATCTATTTCTTTAAAAATCAACCAGAAGATGGTCAAGAATATTTGTAGAAGAGTTTCTTAGAGAAATTCTTCTTTTTTTGTGTACTTTGTACCTTTTGGTAAAGAATGAACAATCCATGTATTCCCACCAACAATACAATCATCCCCTATCACAGTATCACCACCTAATATCGTTGCGTTAGCGTAAATAATCACATGATTACCAATATTTGGATGACGTTTTCCACTCTTTTTTGGATTGCCATTTTCATCTAAATCAAAGCTTTTCGCACCAATCGTTACACCTTGGTAGAGTTTAACATAATTGCCAATGATAGCAGTTTCTCCAATCACAATACCTGTTCCATGGTCAATGCAGAAGTATTCTCCAATACTGGCTCCAGGATTAATATCAATTCCTGTTTTTTCATGTGCATATTCCGTCATGATACGGGGCACAAAGGATACAGATAATACATGCAATGCATGTGCGATTCGATATATCATGATTGCGTAAAATCCTGGATAACACAATAACACTTCAGCTTTTGTTTTCGCAGCAGGATCACCATCATAAATTGCTTGAATATCTGTTAATAATACTTTTTTGATCGTAGGTAATTGTTCTATAAATGAATTCGTAATTTCTTCTACTTTTTTTTCATCACTTTCAT
>CAVHRL010000012.1:0-33031 GCA_963638375.1 Lachnospiraceae bacterium | reverse complement strand
TCGACCCCGACTAATTTGGGAGGGTGACCCCAACCCCGACTGATTTTAGAGTGCCTTTGTTATTAATTGGTTAGAAAATTTCCTTAGTTAGTTGTGTGAAAATTTTGTTTATTCTACAATAATATAGATTTTATTTGACATGAGGGAGACAATGAAAAGAAAAATATTACTATTACAGATTTTCTGCATGTTTTTGATTTTAGTTGGATGTAGTAATAACACACCTGTAAAAAATAAATCTTCATTAGAAAAAATTATTATTGGAAGTGAT
Organism: Lachnospiraceae bacterium; assembly: GCA_963638375.1. Taxonomy (GTDB): domain Bacteria; phylum Bacillota_I; class Bacilli_A; order Erysipelotrichales; family Erysipelotrichaceae; genus Bulleidia. The sequence goes on along the minus strand of CAVHRL010000012.1, from coordinate 32,760 downwards.
ACATATCCGCCATTTGTATATTTAGATGAAAGTGGTAATCCTACTGGAATAGATGTGGATATTGCCAAGGAAGCATTTTATAGAATTGGATATGATGCAACATTTGAAACAATCGATTGGGTCAAAAAGAAAGAACTTGTTGACTCTGGAGCAATTGATTGTATATGGGGTTGTTTTTCTATTGCGGGTAGAGAAGATGATTATAATTGGACAAAACCTTATATGATTTCTACACAAGTTGTTGCGGTAAGTGAATCAAGTGATATTTATACGTTAGCTGATTTAAAAGGAAAAACGATTGCGGTTCAAACAACAAGTAAACCTGAAGAAATCTTTTTGAACAAATTAGATTCTAGAATTCCTGAGTTGAAAGATGTCATTAGTACGGATTCTAAAAATGTACAATACGCAGCATTGGATTGTGGATATGTAGACGCAATAGCTTCTCATAAAGTCGCAATCTTACAATATATGAGTGATTATAATTGTGATTTTAGAATAATAGATGAATCTTTATTTACAACAGGTATTGGTGTTGCTTTTAGTAAAAATGATACAAGAGGATTACATGAAAAACTATCAGAAGCTTTTCAACAAATGAAAGAAGATGGTACGTTAGCACAAATCGTTGGCGAATATTTAGATGATCCTGAAAGCTATTTGGAGGTGGATTCTCTTGAAAACGAGTAATAAAATTTTTGGTAAGTATTTTTGGATCGTGGTGATTAGTGGAGGATTGCTATTATTCACTAGCTTTTTTTCGTTATTTGCACATTATGATATTCAAATTACAGAAATGAGAATTAATAGCACAATGGATTTTATTAAAGAAACTGCTGCGAGTTATCGAAAATATAATGATACTGCTAGTGCCAGAAGTTTAATTCGTTCTTCTGTTTCTGTACATGAATTAAATCAATTAACAGATTTAGATAGTGCTGATTCTTTAAAACAATATGCGGATAAACTATGGGTCACAGGAATTACAGTTTTAGATAATGATGGGAATATTATTTCTGAATATACAACAGATGGTGTTGGATACAATGAAATCAAATCTAAATTAGAATTTTCAGCGATTTATGATGTGACAGAATATGCAGATAAAACATATATCAATCGTATTACATTGGATGATGAATCTTATGTGGATGTTGCGGTACATGGAAGAAAAGATCAAGATGGGATTTTATTAGCTTATCGTCATACAAAAAATGAATTCAAAGATAAATCTGTCTTATCTGTTCAAGATGTATTGAATGGTCTTGACGAGACCTCTAATGGAACGATCATGATTGGAGATAATAACACTGTTGTGGCCTCTAATAATTCTTCTTTGATAGGACAAGATATTTCTGAAAATAAACTTGTTTTAGGCTTGCGTTCTAAACAAGCTAATAAGGTTGTTCAAACAACTGGTTTTGATGGAACAGGTATAATGTATGGTATGTATAGTCATGGTAGAGAATATTATATTTATATTTTTCTACCAATTAGTTCTGTTTTTAGTACAACTTTTAGAAATATGCCTATGATTATTTTGTTTTATGTCCTTATTATCATTTCTATTCTTTTTGTAAGATGGAATTCTACAAAGAAGTTTGAAGCTCAACAAGCTGCAAATGATAAAAAATACAGAAAAGAAATTGAACAGAAAAATGCAGAATTACAATTAGCGATTCAACATGAAGAAATCGCTAATAAATCAAAACGTGAATTCTTATTTAATATGTCGCACGATATTCGAACACCGATGAACGCTATCATTGGATTCACATCTTTAGCGGCTACACATTTAGATAATAAAGAACAAACATTGGATTATTTAAAGAAAATCTCTGTTTCTTCTCAACATTTATTATCATTGATTAATGATGTGTTAGACATGAGTAGAATTGAAAGTGGGAAAGTGAAGATTGAGAAAAAAGAAGTTCATTTACCTGATTTGATTCATGATGTAAGAGCTATTATTCAATCTAATGTTGCATCAAAAAGACTATCATTAATGATTGATACAATCGATGTATATGATGAAGATGTGATTACGGATCCATTACGTTTGAATCAAGTGTTATTAAATATTTTATCAAACGCTATTAAATTCACACCAACAGGTGGATCCATCAATATCCAAATCATTCAAAAGAATAAAGGTGATGATACTGCTGAATATGAGTTTAGAATCAAAGATACTGGAATCGGAATGAGCGAAGATTTCCAAGAACATATCTTTGAAGAATTCTCAAGAGAAGAATCTTCTACTGTCAGTGGTATTCAAGGTACAGGTCTAGGTATGGCCATCACAAAACGAATCGTGAATATGATGGATGGAACAATCAAAGTGAATAGTGAACAAGGAATCGGTACAGAATTCATTGTGAATTTTACATTTGAATTATGCGGTAAAAAAGTTGTACATCATCGGATTCCACAATTAGAAGGTATTCGTGCATTAGTTGCGGATGATGATACAAATAGTTGTTTGAATGTTTGTAAGATGTTAAGAGAAATTGGTTTAAGACCTGACTGGACAATTTCTGGAAAAGAAGCTGTAATTCGTGCAAAGGATGCAATTGATCAAGGAGATTGTTTCAATGTTTATATCATTGATTGGATGATTCCTGATATGAATGGAATTGAAGTTGTACGAAATATTCGAAAGTTTATTGGGGAAGATACACCAATCATTATATTAACAGCTTATGATTATGCAGATATTGAAGAGGAGGCAAAACGAGCTGGTGTAACAGCGTTCTGTTCAAAACCTTTGTTTATCTCAGAATTAAAAGAAGTTCTAGAAAATCCATTTATCTTACAAACAGATACACCTAAAGAATTACATGTTGATTTTGATGATAAACGAGTATTACTTGTTGAAGATAATGACTTAAACAAAGAAATTGCAGTTGAAATCTTAAAAGATTTAAAATTGAAAGTAGATGTTGCGAATAATGGAAAACAAGCAATTGAATTGATGCAGGATCAGAATGAAGATTACTATGATATTGTATTTATGGATGTACAAATGCCAGTCATGGATGGTTATGAAGCAACTAGACGTTTACGTTCTTTGGGCTACCATACACCAATCTTCGCAATGACTGCTAATGCATTTGAAGAAGATAAGAAAAATGCGTTGGATGCAGGCATGAATGGACATCTGTCAAAACCATTTAGCGTGCAACAATTGTACAATGTGCTATTAGAAACTTTCAAAAAGTAATTGCATAACATAAATGTTTTTGATAAAATAGATAAGTACGAAACGGGAAGGCGGTGAATAACAATGGCAAGAGTAATCGTAAAAGAAAACGAAACTTTAGATGATGCATTACGCCGCTTCAAGCGTCAGGTTAGCCGTAATGGTACATTAGCTGAAGCTCGTAAGAGAGAATACTATGTAAAACCTGGAATTAAGAGAAAGCTCAAGAGTGAAGCTGCTCGTAAAGCTAGAAGAAGAGGTAAGTAAGAAGATGAGAAATTCTCATCTTTTTTTATTTGTGTATTTGTTTTAAAATGTTTTGGGTAACAAGGAGATTGATTTTGAATACAAATAGTCAAACAATTGAAGTTTCAGGTTTAAGTGAACAAGCGTATATTACATTTTGTGGACCAAATGATTCAAATCTAAAAATTCTATCAAAATGTTGTGGAAAGAATGTCTCTTTTAGAGATGAAAAAATAATGATTTCTGATTGTGATGATCTTACAAAGATGAATATCGCAAAAGTATGTGCTAAATTATTAACAAAAGCACAAGAAGGTAAAAACATCAATGAACAAGACGTTATTTACATGTACCGATTGGTTACAAGAAATGAAGACTTTGATCAAAATGATGTGAATCAACATGTTGTTGGTAGGACACTAGCTGGTAAGCTAATTGTTCCAAAAACAAAAGGTCAACTAGAATTTGTTAAAGCAATGGAAAAGAAAGATATTGTTTTTGCGATAGGACCTGCAGGTACAGGAAAGACGTATCTAGCTGTTATTCAAGCAGTTACTGCACTAAAAAAAGGTGAAATTAAAAGAATTGTATTAACACGCCCTGCAGTTGAAGCTGGTGAAAATCTTGGTTTCTTACCAGGGGATCTTAAAGAAAAAGTAGATCCATATTTAACACCTTTGTATGATGCGTTACATGTCATGTTAGGAAATGAAAAAACTGAAGTTCTCATTGAAAAGGGAACGGTTGAAATCGCTCCACTAGCATATATGAGAGGTAGAACTTTAGATGATTGTTATGTCATCTTAGACGAAGCGCAAAATACAACAACATCACAAATGAAAATGTTCTTAACACGTCTTGGTTTTCATTCTAAGATGATCATCACAGGTGATATTACACAAATCGATTTAGACCATAAAACAAAAAGTGGTCTAGAAGAAGCAAGTCATATTCTAAAAGATATTGATGAAATATCTATCGTTCATTTAAGTAGTGATGATGTAGTTAGACATCCTCTTGTACAAAAAATCATTGAGAGATATGAAAAAAGTAAGGAATGATTTCCTTACTTTTTAAATAGAATCTGGTTCAATTGTTTTTGATTCACTTGTGACTGCAGCTTTTGCGATATTACAACAATGGTCTCCCATACGTTCTAATGTACCTAAGATATCACAATATACACTTTCTGCGATAGGAGAAGTACATGTGTGATTACTCATTCTCTTGAAGTGAGATTCTCTTGCATCATATTCTAATTGATCCATCTCATCTTCTAAAGCTAATAATCTACCATAAGCTATTTGATTCTTTGTTACAAAGATTTCTACTGTTAGATCAAACATTGTGATGAATTGATCATACATGTGATTCATATCTTCTAAAGCGAAGTTAGTGAATTCATGTTCATCTGTATAGACCATACTATAGAATTCGCCTAGATTAATTGCTAAATCTCCAATTCTTTCCAAGTTTTTCGTTGTATCTAAATATAATCTGTTATCTAAGATATCTTGTTCTGTTAAATTTGGTTGTACAGATAATTGAATCAAATATTCTGTAATCTTTTTATCAAATTTATTACACATGGCTTCATTTCTCTTTAAGATTTCCATGTCTTCTTCAGAACCTTTTTCATTTAGGAATACTTGTGTTTGTTTAATATCTTCTTTTACAACATCACTCATCTTTAAGATTGCTTGTTGTCCTTGTTTTAACGCATAAGAAGGTAATACAGAGGCAACATTTGTATCTAACTCATCAATATCAACTTCCATGAGTTCAGGTTCTTTGCCAGGAATAACTTTCTTAACAAGTTTAACAAGTTGATTGACAAATGGAACAAATAATAATGTCGTAACAGTTTTAAATATAATATTCGCTACAGCTATCTGCATCATTGGATTTAATCCAGAAAATACATTTCCAATAAATGCCGTATATGGTACTAAACAAATCATACCAATGATACCGCCGATGATATTTAATATTGTATGCATCGCAGCTGTACGTTTACCAGAAGTACTACCACCGATGGATGCTAAGATACCTGTCATTGTTGTACCGATGTTGGCACCTAACATAAATGGAATAGAAGCACCTAATGAAACAGCACCAGCAGCGTATAATTTTTGGATGACACCAATCGTTGCGGCAGATGATTGTAATGCGGCAGTAATCAATATACCAGCTAAGAATCCAAGCAATGGATTTTGTGCCATGCTTAAGGCAAAGTTTGTGAATTCTGGTAATTGTTTGAGTTCAGCTAATGCGCTACCCATCGCATCCATACCATAGAAGATCAATCCAAATCCAAGAATAACATTTCCTAGATACTTTACCTTTTGTTTTCCACCAAAACAAATTAATAACGCACCAGCAAATACAATGTACATCGCATATTTATCTAAACTAATAGAAATCAAAAAGGATGTAATCGTTGTACCAATGTTTGCACCTAATACAACACCTGCAGCTTGATTCAATGACATTAAACCAGCTCTAACAAGACCAATAACGATTGCGGTCGTTGCGCTACTTGATTGTAATAATATTGTTAAAAGGATACCAATAATAATTCCAGAGAATGTATTCGATGTATATTTATCAATATAATCACGAAGCTTATCTCCAGCTACGGCTTTTAAGCCATCTCCCATAAAGGTAATACCGAACATGAATAGACCGAAACCACCGAGTATCATGTTCCAGCTAATTGAACCTAAAGTCATATTTCCTCCCGAAATTCTTAATTTCAATTATAATTTTACCAAAACTTTATAATCTTCCAACATAAATTTTACATTTGTTTTAAATTCCAAAAGTGAATTCTTTAAGTGTATAATAATTGACAGAGGTTAAAAACATGGAAATCACATTAATCAATCATACAAACCAGCCAATGGATCAATATGAAGATCTATTCCAAAAGATATCTAAAAGTGCAGAGAAAATATTAAAGTTACCAACTGATTATGAATTATCTGTAACATTTGTACGTTCTCAAACGATTCATAAAATCAATCGTGATTATAGAGGGATTGATCGTCCAACAGATGTTATATCTTTTGCGATAAGAGACAATGAAGATGATTTTATTCCAGAAGAAGAAAAAGATTTAGGAGATATTTTTATTAATATCAATTATTGTAAGAAACAAGCAAAAGAATATGGTCATTCTTATGATAGAGAAATGGGATTTTTATTTACACATGGAATGTTACATTGCCTAGGATATGATCATATGAAAGAAGAAGATGAAAAAGTGATGTTTGCGTTACAGGATCAAATTCTTGATCCAATTATTCAAAGAGGTGGAAAATGAAAAGTGGATTTGTAGGATTAGCAGGAAGACCAAATGCTGGGAAAAGCACATTAACAAATGCTTTGGTAGGAGAAAAAGTCGCAATTGTATCTTCAAAGCCACAAACAACAAGATCTGAAATTAGAGGTATTTTGACACGTGAAGATTGTCAAATCATCTTTACAGATACTCCAGGTATTCATAAACCAACTTTACGTCTTGATTCTAGAATGAACAAAGAGGCATTTGATGTGATGCAAGGCGTGGATGTTATTTATTTAGTTGTGGATGGTTCAACACCTTTTGGAAAGGGAGATGAATTTGTCTTAGAAGCAGTCAAAAATACAGGACTACCAGTATTTTTGATTTTAAACAAGATTGATAAGATGGATGATAAAGATATCATGAAGAATCTTGTTACATGGCAACAAAGATATGAATTTGCGGAATTCTTTCCAATGAGTGCGAAGTTTAATCGCTCTTTTGAAGACTTAATTAAAACAACAATGAAGTATCTTCCAGAAGGAGATTTATTATACCCAGAAGAAATCGTTTCTGATGGTGCAGAAAATTTTAGAATTGCGGAATTGATTCGTGAAAAGATATTAGATTATACACGTGAAGAAATTCCTCACGCTGCAGCAGTGCGTATTGATAATAAAGAATTTAAGAAAAATGCTTGTTATATTCAAGCGACGATTCTAGTGGAAAAAGCTTCTCAGAAACCAATCATGATTGGAAAACAAGGGAAGATGTTGAAAAGAATTGGTGTTGCCGCAAGACAAGATATTGAAAAACTATTAGGAAAACAAGTATTCTTAGAACTATTTGTTCGTGTTGAAGATGAGTGGAGAAGTCATGACCATCTCATCAGTGAATACGGATATGGTGGTGCTGGTAACGATAATGAATGATAAAGTTACAGGATTCGTATTAAAACAATCTGAGTACAAAGATTACAGTGTCATTCTTACAGTTCTCACAAAAGAATATGGAAAGTTATCTATTGTCGCAAGTGGTATTAGAAAACCAACAAGTAAGAATGCGGGTAGAGTACTTCCATATACGAAATCTGAATTTTTGATTGATTACAAACAAGGAAAAACAATTTTTACACTAAAAAATGTATCTTTGATACAAACATATAAAAAGATTCATTTAGATTTAAATCTATCAACATGTGCATCTATGATGAGTGAAATCACAGATGCTTTTCTCATGCAAGGAAATGAAAGTGAATATTATCAAGAAATCTATGAAGCTTTAGATGGCAGTTTTTCTTTATTAGAGAATCAAAAAGATCCAATTACGATTTTATGTTTGTTTTGTAGCACAGTAATGAATAGTTTTGGAATTGGTGTGGATGTTGATGAATGTGTACATTGTGGTTCTAAGCTAGTACAAGCAATATCTATTAAAGATGGTGGATTCTTATGCAAAGAGTGTGCACAAAAAGAAAACATTTCATTAAGAGATGCAGTTTCTTTAAAACGATTTCGTTTGGTTTCTAAGGCAAGTCTAAAACATTATGAAATCGTAGAACAAGCAGGAGGAGCTTCTTTTGATGATTTGAATGTGTTTATGCAAATCATTCATACACATACTGGAATTCAAATACGTTCTTTTGAATTGTTTACTAGAATATTTAAAAAATAATGTTAAGATGACCTTTACGAAAGTAGAGGTTATTTTAAATGGAAATCATAGATGTACATTCTCATTTTATAAGTCAAGAATATTTAAATTTATTAAAGAAATATGGCAAAGAAAACGAAGATGGCTTTCCTACACCAAGTTGGTCAATCAATGAGCATTTAGAATTCATGAATGAAGTAGGAATCACAAAATCTATTTTGTCTGTTTCTTCACCACATTTTTATTTTGGTGATATCAATGAAACGATCCAATTAGGAAAACGTATGGATGAAGAAATGGCAAGTTTAAAAAAGGAGCATCCTGATCAGATAGGTTTTGCCTCATCATTACCACTTCCTGATATACAAGCATCTATGGATGCAGTAGAGTATGCGTTTGATATATTACATGCAGATGCGGTAAAGATTCCAAGCAATGCATTTGGTTTGTATCCAGGAAATGAAAAGTATGAGCCTTTATTTCAAGTGCTCAATGAAAGAAACGCAATTGTTATCTTACATCCAACGGCACCACAAGCAATTCCTAAAGATTGTTTTACTGCAAATATTTTACCACTCTACGAATTTTTAGGAGATACGACACGGGCGGTGGTTGACTTAATTGTTTCAGGGTACTTAGAGAAATATCCAAATGTAAAAGTCATTGTTCCACATTGTGGATCATTTTTACCAAATATTATTGATCGATTGACAGGAATCACAGAATTATTATCCAAAAAAGGTATTGGAAAAAGTATCTCAGTAGAGAAAAGCATGCAGTCATTATATTTTGATATTGCTGGAGATGCTTTGCCTTCAGGAATACAAATCCTTCATACGATGGTAGATGAAGATCATATTTTGTTTGGTGGCGATTTTCCTTATACACCAAAAGATAAAATTCAAATGAAAGTTCATCAACTTCTAGAATCTGATATCCCATTTGATATAGATAAAATTATGTACAAAAACGCAGATGACTTGTTTCAGAATAATCATTGAGGTGGATTGAATCGGGTAGTCAAAAGTGCTATATTATTACAGTATATGCAAAAATAGGGGAGGACTGCCATTTTTATGGAAAAGACATTTGATAAAATTGTTACACATGCCAAAACTACAGGATTTGTATTTCAAGGTTCTGAAATCTATGGTGGATTAAGTAATACTTGGGATTTTGGTCCATATGGAGTAGCTTTGAAAGATAATATCAAGCGTGCATGGCAAAAGAAATTCATTCAAGAAGATCCTAATAATGTAGAGATTCAAGCAGCTATTTTAATGAATCCAAAAGTTTGGGAAGCAAGTGGACATTTAAAAGGTTTCTCAGATCCTTTAATGGATTGCAAACAATGTAAGACAAGACATAGAGCTGACCAATTAATTGAAAACTGGAGCGAAGGTAAGGTTAGTTGTGAAGGTTGGTCAAATGAAAAGATGGAATCCTTCATTAAAGAAAATAATATTCCATGTCCTGATTGTGGTGGTCATGACTTTACTGGTATTCGTCAATTTAACTTGATGTTTAAAACATTCCAAGGAACATTGGATGACGCAAAAAGTACAATCTATTTAAGACCAGAAACAGCACAAGGTATGTTTGTTCAATTTAAGAATGTACAACGTGCTTATCGTAAGAAGCTTCCATTTGGTATTGGTCAAATTGGTAAATCATTTAGAAATGAAATTACACCTGGTAACTTTATTTTTAGAACAAGAGAATTTGAACAAATGGAAATGGAATTCTTCTGTGAACCAGGAACAGATATGAAAGAAGATGGATCTGGATGGTTCCAATACTGGAGACAATTCTGTATGGATTGGATCCTTTCATTGGGTGGAAATAAAGAAAATCTTAGATTTAGAGATCATGAGAAAGAAGAATTATCTTTCTATTCCAAAGGAACAACAGATATTGAATATAAGTTCCCATGGGGATGGGGAGAATTGTGGGGAATCGCAGATCGTACTGATTACGATTTAACACAACATCAAAATACTTCTGGTAAAGATCTCACATATTTAGATCCTACAACAAATGAAAAGTATCTACCTTATGTCGTAGAACCAGCAGTTGGTGTAGAACGTTTATTCTTCATGTTCTTTACAGATGCATATGATGAAGAACAATTAGAGAATGGCGATACAAGAATCGTTATGCATTTCCATCCAGTACTTGCTCCAATAAAGGCTGCAGTTCTTCCATTAAAGAAGAAAGCTCATTCTGAAAAAGCGCAAGAAATCTATAAGACATTATCTTACGATTTTACAGTTTCTTATGATGATGCAGGTTCTATTGGTAAGAGATATAGAAGAATGGATGAAATTGGAACACCTTATTGTATTACTGTAGATGATCAAACATTGGAAGATGGAACAGTTACGATTCGTTATCGTGATTCTATGGCACAAGAAAGATTATCTGTAGAAGAAGTTAGAACAAAAGTTCTAACAGATATTCGTTTCTAAAAGAAAGGACTTTGATGGCAAGAATTGAACAAGAAGAAATTGATGCGTTAAGAAATCAAGCGGATATCGTGAATGTAATTTCACACTATATCAAGGTTGAACGTTATGGGAAAAGCTATAAGGCAAAATGTCCATTTCATAATGACCATGATCCTTCTTTGTTAATTACGCCAGAAAAGAAAATTTATAAATGTTTTGTATGTGGAAATGGTGGAAATGTATTCACATTTGTACAAAACTATGACAAAGTTTCATTTGTAGAAGCAGTAGGTAAAGTTGCCGAACTTACAGGGTTTCATTTATCTACGAATCCTACACAAACACCTGTCACTAAAGATCCACATAAAGAAAAGTATTATCAAGTATTAAACGAAGCAATCGTTTATACAACGTATCAATTAGATACAGATGAATCCATTCACGCAAAACAATATTTAGAAGAAAGAGGATTAGATCACAATATACGTAAAGTATTCCAAATTGGTTATGATCCTTCTAAAGAGGCATTAACACGTTACTTATTAGCCAAAGGATACGAAGAAAAAGATTTGGTTGGTGTGAATGTATCACGGGTCAATGAAAATGGAATACAAGACGTATTTCGTGAAAGAATAACATTTCCAATTCATGATATGAATGGAAATCCAATTGGATTTTCAGCTAGATCTATGAATCCGGAGAATCCTAGTAAATATATCAATACGAATGAAACAGATATATTTATCAAAGGAGATATTGTTTATAACCTTCATCGTGCGAAACAAGAAGCACGAAGACAAAAAGAAATATTTCTTTGTGAAGGTGTGACAGATGTAATTGCTTTTTATAAAGCAGATATTCAAAATGCAGTATGTACATTAGGTACTGCATGTACCCAAAGACAACTCTCTTTATTAAAGAAGTGTGCTCCAAAGATCGTATTTTGTTATGATGGAGATAATGCAGGACAACGTGCAACTTATAAAGCCGCAAAACTTGCTCAAACATTAGGGATTGATGTCGCAATCGTTCAAAATAAAACTGGAAAAGATCCTGATGAAATCATCAGAAGTTCAGGAAAAGAAGGTTTACAAAATCTAGTTCGAAATCAAATTACTTGGATGGAATTTGTTTTAGAGTATTATGCTTCTAATACAAATCTACAAAGCTATATGGATAAAAAAGAAATGATCCAAAAGCTACAAGAAGAATATGATTTATTAAGTGATGAATTAGATCGAAAAGTATTTATTGAAAGGTTATCTGAAATTACAAAATTACCAATTCCTTACGCAAATGAACAACGTAAGCCAATTGTTTCAGAACCAATCAAAAAATTAGTTGTGCCAGATGGAACAAAAAAAGCACAAGAAATGATTTTATCGATGATGATGAAATCATATAAAGCCAGTGAAAAGTTTGAGGAAGAATTAGGGTATCTCTTAGGTGAAGATTATAACAATCTTTCTATGATGATCATTGATCAATATCACCGATTTGGAAAAATCGATGTAGGACAATTGATTGATATGTCTAATCGACAAGAAACACGAGATTTGATTACGAAAATCGTATCCAATGAGGAATATGATTTGGAATATGACGCTGAAAAGATGCAAGGAGCAATGCGTAAAATCAAGATTGAAGTACTTTCTAGTACAGCAAGTCAATATAAACAACAAATACAAAACGCAATGAATCCAGAAAGCTTAACACTTCTTATCAGCAAATATAACGAGTGTCTACAAGAACAGAGGAGATTAATGAATGAAGAAAACCAGCAAAACAACTCAAGTCAATGAAGAAAAGAAGTCAACAACGAAGAAGACCTCTGTAAAAAAGACTACAAAAGCAGAAGAAAAAACAACTGTGAAAAAAGCTGCTTCTAAGAAAACTACAGCGAAAAAAGAAACTGTAAACGAAGAAGTACCAGCTAAAAAGACAACAAAAAAATCTTCTAAGAAAAAAGAAGAAAAGAAGATTGAAAGTTCCAAAGGAAAAGGAAAGAATTCAGAAGTTAAAACATTAGAAGAATTAAAAGTTGAATATAAGAATGTTTATGCTTCAGAAGGTGTCATCTACCAAAAAGATATCATGGCTTCATTAGAAAAGCTTGATATGAGCGATGATGATTTAGATGGATTATGGGATTGGTTCAGAGCTGAAAATATCGATGTATCAGAAGATGAAGATATTCAAGAAGAACTAGAAACAGATGTCATGTTAGATGATACAGATCCAGCAGATGAAGACGATGATGAAGGAAGATCACATGCGGATGTTGATATTCGTACAATTGATCAGATTTCAAAAGCTGTCATGCATGGAAATGCACAGATTCAATTAAATGATCCAGTTAAGATGTATCTCAAAGAAATTGGACGTGTACCTCTATTGAAACCAGAAGATGAACCAGAAATCGCAAAGAGAATTGAAGAAGGTGATGAAGAAGCAAGAAATATCTTGATTACTTCTAACTTACGCTTAGTTGTTTCTATTGCGAAGAAATATGTTGGTAGAGGAATGTTGTTCTTAGATTTGATCCAAGAAGGTAATATGGGTCTAGTTAAGGCAGTAGAAAAATTCGACTACACAAAGGGATTTAAATTCTCTACATATGCAACTTGGTGGATCAGACAAGCTATTACACGTGCAATTGCAGACCAAGCTCGTACAATTCGTATTCCAGTACATATGGTTGAAACAATCAATAAATTAACACGTATTCAACGTCAATTAGTACAGGAATTAGGTCGTGATCCTACAGCTGAAGAAATTTCAGCTAAGATGGATGGAATTTCTCCAGAAAAAGTACGTGAAATTCAAAAGATTGCCTTAGAACCAGTATCTTTAGAAACACCAATTGGTGAGGAAGATGATTCTCATTTAGGTGACTTTATTGAAGATAAAGACGCAATGAGTCCAGATCAATACGCAAGTAACCAATTATTGAAAGATGAAATCAACGCTGTTCTTTCTGGATTAACAGAAAGAGAAGAAAAAGTCTTGAGATTGCGCTTTGGATTATATGATGGACGTACTAGAACTTTGGAAGAAGTTGGTAAAGAGTTTAATGTAACACGTGAACGCATTCGTCAGATCGAAGCGAAAGCACTTCGTAAATTGAAACATCCAACAAGAAGCAAGAGATTAAAGGATTTCTTTGATAAATAATTATGAAAAACATCCGTATTGAAAGAATCGCGGATATGGTAAAAGAGGGTATGGTTGTTGCTGATATAGGTACGGATCATGCCCTCTTACCTATCTTGTTAGTAAAAAATGGAAAATCAAAGAAAGTATATGCGTGTGACATCGCAGAAGGTCCACTATCCATCGCAAAGGAGAATATTCAAAAGTATGGCATGCAAGATAGTATCCAAACAATATTATCCAATGGATTTGAATATGTTCCAATGGATACACAAGTCGTAGTCATTGCAGGTATGGGGTATATCACCGCTTCTATGATCTTCAATCAAGCAATTGATAGATTATCATCTTTCAAACAAATTATTACTGAAATCAATCGTAATCCTGAAGATATGCGTCAATGGATATCCGATCATCACTATACGATTGATGATGAAGCATTTGTTCATGAAAGAAATCATGATTACGTTATTATTTCTTTTACAACAAACTATCATGAAAGTTACACAAAAGAAGAAATAGAATTAGGACCAATATTAATGCATCAAAAGGATAAAGAATATTTGTCTTTCTGTAAAACAAACTACAATAAGATTTCTACAATTTTGGAAAAATCAAATGGAAAAGCTCCACAGAATGAATTCTTACAACAAAGAGTAGAAATTTATCGAAAATATTTGAATCAATAAAGAAAAAACGTGATCAGAATTGATCACGTTTATTTTGTGCTATTAAGCAATAGAATTAACAGCTTTTGCGAGTCTAGACTTTTGACGAGCAACATAGTTCTTCTTCTTAATAGAAGATACGATTGCCTTGTCCAGAGCCTTGTTAGCTACGTTATACGCCTTGACAGCTTCTTCCTTGTTACCAGCTTCAACTGCTACAAGAACCTTCTTGATTGCTGTCTTTAGTTCACTCTTTTGTCCAGCTTTGGCATTCTGTCTCTTCAGGTTTGTCAATGCACGCTTCTTTTGTGACTTGATATTTGCCATGAGAACACCTCCATCCTTCTTCTCAGCAGAAACGATTATATCAAATAGACATTTAAAATGCAATGAAATACTTTCAGCTTTACGTTATAATAAATAAATCGATTGGGAGGAATTTTATGGAAAAGCCTAGAATGATATTTTTTGGTACGCCTGAATTTGCGGTAAGTATTTTACAAACAGTGATTGATATGGATTGTAATGTTGTAGCGGTTGTATCTCAACCAGATAGACCAGTTGGAAGAAAACATGTTTTAACAGCTACACCAGTTCATGCTTTAGCTGATCAATATGATATTCCATGCTTACAACCAGAAAAGCTAACAGAGAATATTGATATGATTTTAGAATATCGTCCAGATATCATTTTGACATGTGCCTATGGTCAATTTGTTCCTTCTAAGATTTTATCTTATCCAAAACTTGGTTGTATTAATATTCATCCTTCTCTTTTACCTAAATATAGAGGGGGTGCCCCAATTCATCACGCTATCATGGCAGGTGAAAAACAAACTGGTGTTTCTATCATGGAAATGGTAAAAAAGATGGATGCTGGTAAAGTATATGCCCAAGTTACATTAGATATTGGTGATGATGAAACACAAGCTGAACTTTCAGAACGTTTAAATGTTGCCGCATGTCAATTATTAAAAGATTCCTTACAGGATTATATGGATGGAAAATTACCTGGAATTGAACAAGATGAAGAAAAGGTAATCATTGGTAATAATATTTCTAGAGAAGAAGAGGAAGTACATTTTTCATTAGAAGATGTTGATCAAATCTATAATCATATTCGTGGTTTAATTGATTGGCCTATTGCGTATGGCAAATTGGATGGAAAAAGAATCAAATTTTATAAAGTTAGAAAAGAAAAGAAAGATATGCATGAACAAGCTGGAACGGTATTAGGTTTTGCGAATCATGCATTAGAAATTGCATGTAAGAATGGCATATTAAAAGTATATGAACTTCAGATGGAAGGAAAGAAAAGAATGGATGCAGATGCATTCAAAAATGGCTATGCAAATGAAGTGATTGGAAAGGTATTTGAGTGATGGATCAAAAACATATAAGAAACTTTTGTATTATTGCACATATTGATCATGGTAAATCTACACTTGCGGATAGAATTTTGGAAATGACAGATACTGTGCAACAAAGAGATATGAAATCTCAGATTTTAGATGATATGGATTTGGAAAGAGAAAGAGGTATTACAATTAAATTGAATGCAGTACAACTTTCTTATAAGGCAAAAAATGGAGAAGAATATCTTTTTAATTTGATTGATACACCAGGTCATGTAGACTTCTCTTATGAAGTTTCTCGTTCTTTGGCTGCGTGTGAAGGTGCTATTTTAGTTGTTGATAGTACACAAGGGGTACAAGCACAAACATTAGCGAATACTTATTTAGCTTTAGATAATGATTTGGAAATCATTCCCGTTATTAATAAAGTGGACATGAATAATGCACAACCTGAAGTAACAAAAGAAGAAATCGAAAATATCATTGGATTAGATTGTAGTGATGCACCACTGATTTCTGCTAGGAGTGGTTTGAATGTAGATCAAGTCTTAGAACAAATCGTAGAAAAGATTCCTTGTCCTACAGGGGACGCTAATGCACCTTTACAAGCTTTGGTATTTGATTCTTTCTATGATCCATATCGAGGTGTCATTGCCTTAGTTAGAATTCGTGAAGGTGAATTAAACGTTGGTGATAAGATTCGTTTCATGGAAACAGGTGCAGAATATGAAGTGCTAGAGGCGGGTATTCGTAATCCAAAAGAAGTCAAGGTGAATAAACTAATCAATGGCGATGTTGGTTGGTTTGCCGCAAGTATGAAAGATATTCATGAAGTGCAAGTTGGTGATACTGTAACAAATGCAGATAATCCTTGTGATAAACCATTAGAGGGATATCGTAAATTAAATCCAATGGTATATTGTGGTCTATACCCAAGCGATGCTGCTAAGTATCAAGATCTTCATGATGCATTAGATAAATTACAATTAAATGATGCTTCTTTACAATATGAACCAGAAACCTCCCAAGCTTTAGGTTTTGGTTTTAGATGTGGATTTTTAGGTTTATTACATATGGATGTCGTACAGGAACGATTAGAAAGAGAATATAATCTTGATTTAATTGCGACTGCACCATCTGTTATTTATCACGTGTATTTGGCAGATGGAACAATGGAAGAAATTGATAATCCCGCAAAGATGCCTGATGCTTCTAAGATCGATCATGTTGAAGAACCATACGTTAAAGCATCTATCATGGTGCCTGATCAATTTATTGGTGCAGTAATGGAATTGTGTCAAAAGAAAAGAGGTATCTATCAAACAATGGAAATCATTGATGCTGGTAGAAATACAATCATTTATGAAATGCCTTTGTCTGAAATTATCTTTGATTTCTTTGATCGTTTGAAATCTTGTACAAAAGGATATGCTTCTTTAGATTATGAATTGATTGGTTATCGTAAAGATGAACTTGTAAGAATGGATATTCTTTTAAATGGGGAGCCAGTCGATGCTTTATCTGTAATCATTCATCGCTCTGAAGCATATCATAGAGGTAGTGAAATCACTTCTAAACTCAAAGATTTGATTCCAAAACAACAATTTGAAATTCCAGTACAAGCTGCAGTTGGCGGTAAAGTCATTGCGCGAACAAACATTAAATCACTTCGTAAAAACGTATTGGCAAAGTGCTATGGTGGTGATATTTCTAGAAAGAAGAAATTATTAGAAAAACAGAAGGAAGGAAAAAAACGTATGAAAGCTGTTGGATCTGTTGTAATTCCACAAGAAGCTTTTATGGCAGTTCTTTCAATGGATGATGATACAAAAAAGTAAGCCAGAACATTTATATGTTCATGTTCCGTTTTGTAAAACGATTTGTTCCTATTGTGATTTTGTACATTCTGTTTATCAATCAAAGTTAGTGGATGAATGGTTAAATGCATTACAAAAAGAAATTGAGTATAAAGATATCAATCCAAATCTCAAAACAATTTATATTGGTGGAGGAACACCTAGTTGTTTATCTGATGAACAATTAGATTCATTGTTATCTTTATTGGATCCGTATTGTAATGATGTAAAAGAATATACGATTGAAATCAATCCAGAAACGATGAATGAACATAAAGCATTGATTCTAAAAAAACATCATATTAATCGTGTATCGATTGGTTTACAAACAACGAATGAAAAACTATTAAAGTTAATGAATCGTCATCATACATATTCTGATATTCAAAATTGTATTGATTTATTTAGAAGAAATGAAATCAGTAATATTTCATTAGATATTATGTATTCTTTACCTTTTCAAACAATGGAGATGTTAAAAACAACAATTAATGATGCATTATTACTACAGCCTACACATCTATCCTTATATTCTTTAACGATAGAAGAAAATACGATTTTTTCGAAAAAAGGATATACAGCATTAGATGAAGATACAGAAGCTGATATGTATGAATATTTAGTAAGTACGTTAGAACAAAAAGGTTTTCATCAATATGAAGTTTCTAATTTTAGTTGTGAAAATCATGAATCCATGCATAATAAAGCGTATTGGAATTATAGAGATTTTTATGGAATATCGTGTGGAGCTAGTGGAAAAGAAAATCATATTCGATATGATAAACCAAAGAGTTTAAAAGAATATATCAATGATCCTTTTAAACAAAATGATATTGTTTTAGATTTAAATGATGAGATGTTTGAGATGTTGATGATGGGAATCCGTTTCAAGAAAGGAATGAATTTATCTTTATTTCAAGAAACATTTCATCAATCATTTCTAGAAGTATATGGTGAAAAAATCAAGCCTTTGTTACAAAAGAAATTAGTGGAAATCAATGATTCATATTTTAAATGCACTGAACAAGGATATGAAATCATGAATTCAATCTTAGTAGAATTAATGTAGGAGTTTATATGGCAGGAAGTTTAAAGAAATCAAATGTAAAGAAAAAGAGTCAACGCTCTTTAGAAATCGCAGAACAAAAAAGAATTGAAGAAGAAAAAGAACAAGCAAAAAAAGATGCCGAAATCCAAAAGAAAAAGAATTATAACAAGAATGCAATAGATACAATGTTTCCACTATATGGTCTATTGTGTGCAATCTTATCATTCTTATTTAACCAAATAGGAGTGTTTTCTCTATTTGCTTGTATTCTAGGATTTTTAGGAATCAAACGAAATGCTGATCGCAAAGATAATTTCTATAAGATTGCGATTGCGGATGTCTTTGTAGGTTGTGTTACAGCTGTTTTATTTGTTCTTTATATTACAGGTGTCATTCAACATTAATGCTTGCGTATCTAAAAAATAAATGA
This sequence comes from Lachnospiraceae bacterium, assembly GCA_963638375.1. GTDB lineage: Bacteria > Bacillota_I > Bacilli_A > Erysipelotrichales > Erysipelotrichaceae > Bulleidia. Next base: position 13,416 of record CAVHRL010000012.1, on the reverse strand, counting down.
TAAAGTATTAAAGCTTTTGGACTGGGAATATCGTTCCTCTGACGTTATGCTCGGTGTAGAAGTTATCAGAAAGAAAAGAGGAAATTAAAATGTTAACAAACGAAAAGAAAGCTGAAATCGTAAAGAACTTTGGTCGTAAAGAAGGCGATACAGGTTCTACAGAAGTACAGGTTGCTTTATTAACAGAACAAATCAATGTTCTTACAGAGCACATGAAGGCTAACAAGAAGGATTATTCTTCTAACCGTGGTCTATTAAAAATGGTTGGACGTAGAAGAAGTCTATTAGCTCACTTAAAGAGCCAAGACATCAACCGTTACAGAGATCTTGTACAAAAGTTAGGTTTAAGAAAGTAATATACTTTTCGAAAAATGTCACTAGATTATATCTAGTGATTTTTTTATAATACATATATGTCATTTATAGAATTTAGAGATGTAAAAAAGATATATCACGTTGGTGAAGTTGATATTCACGCCTTATCTGGAGCGAGTTTTCAGATTGAAAAAGGTGAGTTTATTGTTGTGGCAGGTGCTTCAGGCGCTGGTAAAAGCACGATTTTAAATATCCTAGGCGGGATGGATACTTGTACAAGTGGTGAAATATTAGTGGATGATAAAAGAATTGATTCATTGAATGAAAAACAATTAACAGATTATCGACGTTTTGATATTGGTTTTGTATTTCAGTTTTATAATTTAGTACAAAATTTAACAGCTTTGGAGAATGTGGAACTCGCTACGGAAATCTGTAAAGAACCATTGGATCCTTCAGAAATTTTAGATAAAGTTGGATTAAGTGATAGAAAGAATAACTTTCCTTCACAACTTTCTGGTGGTGAACAACAACGTGTTGCGATTGCTAGAGCTTTAGCGAAAAATCCAAAGTTATTACTATGCGATGAACCAACTGGTGCTTTGGATTACGTTACAGGTAAACAAATCTTAAAGCTTCTACAAGAAACATGTAGAAAACAAAATATGACTGTCATTGTCATTACACATAACTTAGCGATCACACCAATGGGAGATCGTGTTTTAAGAGTGAAAAACGGACAAATCGTTTCCGATACAGTCAATGAACATCCACAGGATATAGATACGATAGAATGGTAAATTTCAAGATTAATACAACAAGAAAAAAGGATATTTTCAGATTGATCCGTAATACGAAAGGAAGATTCTTTTCACTCATGGCAATCATCATTATTGGTGTTGCTTTTTTCGTAGGTGTATCAGGTAGTTCCTATGTCATGGGGAAAAATGTAGATGCGTATGCGGATGAAACAAATCTTAAAGATATTACGATTTATTCAAATTACGGATTCGATGATGAAGATGTAGAAGCCATTAATCAAATGAGTAAAGTAGATAAGGCTGAAGGTAGCAAGTTTGTTGATGTTTTAGCGAATAGTTCAGAATTATCCAAGGTTACAAGAATCCATTCTTATTCTGAAGAAAAAACAATTAACCAATTTGTTTTAAAAGAAGGTAGATTACCAAATAATAAAAATGAAGTATTAGCTGAAAAAGGAACAGATATGGCTGAGACTTTTCAAATAGGTGATAAGATCACATTATCTAGACCAGATGATGATTTATCAAACTATTTGAATATTACTGAAGTAACAGTTGTTGGTTTGATAGATACTCCTTTATATATCAATGAAACAAAAGAAACTTCTACATTGTCCAATCAATATATTTCTACTTATCTTTATATTCCTGAAGAAGCATTTTCTATGGATTATTACATGGAAATCAATGTTCTGACAAAAGATGGAAAATCGATGTATGCTTTTTCAGATGAATATAAGGATTATTGTGCAGAAGTAAAAGAAGATATTCAAGATTTAGGAATCATTCAAAGTAAGCATCGTAGAGAAGCTATTATTGAAGAGGCTAAAGAACAATATCAACAAGGATATGAAGAATATAAAGATGCTTTAAAACAATATGAAGATGGTATTTCTGAAGCAGAAGAAAAAATACAATCTTCTGAAGAAGAATTAGAAAGTGGAAAACAACAGATTACAGAAGGAAAACAAACTCTGATTGATTCTCAATCTACATTGAATTCTGAAATTGCTAATAATCGTGCTTTATTAGATCAAAAAAATGCAGAACTACAAACAGCACGTCAACAATTGGAAGCTGCAAAAAAACAATTAGATGACAATGCAGATCAAATTGAACAAGCACGTTCTACTGTAAATTTCTATGATACTTTAACAAAATTAAAAGCATCATTGCCAGACAATGATGCCGATCTATCTGATAATGAAGAATATCAAAAGACATTAGAACAATTAAAACAATTAGGCATTATTGATTCTGATCATTATGTTGTTTCTCAGGTTTCTGATTTGATTGATTCTGCACAAAATAGAATCATAGAAGAAGCTGGAATGAGTATTGATGAAATTAGAAGCAACATTCAAAAATATGATGATGGTTTACAACAATACAATGATGGAATCAATCAAATCAATACTGCACAAACACAAATTGATTCTGCATATCAACAATTAGAATCAACACAATCTTCTTCACAAGCACAGATTGATTCAGGTTGGAAAGAAATCAATGAAAATGAATCTAAGATTGCAGAAGGTGAAACTTCTTTAAATGAAGGAAAAGAAGAATTAGAAACACAAAAAATTACAGGCAAACAACAATTAGAAGAAGCAAAAGAAAAACTTGATAAGGCGAAACAAGAGATTGAAGATCTAGAAACAAGTAAATGGACAGTATTAGATCGTACACAACATTATGGCATGGAAACTTATGCAGCTTCTGTTGATCAAATGGGTGCCATCGGTAATATTTTTCCAGTATTCTTTTTCTTAGTTGCAGCACTTGTTTGTTTAACAACGATGACACGTATGATAGACGAAGAAAGAGGACAAATTGGTATCTTAAGAGCGTTAGGATATACTGAATTTCAATGTGCTTCAAAATATTTGATCTATGCTTTATTTGCGACTTTTGTAGGATGTGTGATTGGATCGATTCTTGGCACTTTAACATTCCCATTGATTATTTATGAAGCTTGGAAAATGTTATATATCGAACCAGATATGAAATTATATATTCCATGGCATTTGATACTTTTAGCGACGCTATCATTTATTGCGGTCATGTTACTTACAACATATTCTGTATGTCATAAATCAATGAAGGAAGTTCCTTCTCAATTACTTAGACCTGCATCTCCAAAACTAGGAAAGTCATCATTTATTGAACATATTGGTTTGATTTGGAATCATCTATCTTTTACATGGAAAGTAACGATTCGAAACTTATTACGTTATAAAAGAAGACTCATTATGACAGTGATTGGTGTTGGTGGTTGTACTGCATTGATGGTCATTGGATTTGGTGTGAGAGATTCTATTAATCAAATGGTGAAACTACAATTTACGGATATTACACATTATGATGGTTTCGCTAAAATGTCTGATGATATTTCAGAAGAAGACAAAAAGGACTTGATTGATAAAGTAGAAGAGGATAGTGATGTATCTAGTGTATTATCTGCGGTATCTTATTCTGGAAAATTGACATTCGAAGAAAATGAAGAAACAGTTTTAACACAAGTATTTGAAGATAATGAAGAAATATCACAACTCTATACATTGCGTACACGTGTTGGCCATAAAGAAATTAAACTAGATGATAGTGGAATTATTATTAGTGAAAAATTAAGTGAAGATCTTGGTGTCAAGGTTGGGGATACGCTAACGATAGAAAGTAAATACGGTGTTCAAAAAGAAGTAAAAGTATCTGCGATAACAGAAATGTATATTCAACATTATGCATTTATGAGTGATACGTTATATCAACGATTATTTGATACAACGATTACATCAGATACGATGTTTATCACTTCATCTGTAGATAACTCATCTACTTTACAAAAAATGCTCGCAAACGATGAGCGTGTAGAATCTATTAACTTCTATGATGTAACCTTAGACAACTTTAACAACATGGTAAAAACATTAGACTTTATCATTGTTGTATTGATTGCTTCATCATTAGCGTTGGCTTTTGTCGTATTAGGAAATCTCATGAATATCAATATTTCAGAAAGACAAAGAGAAATCGCAACTTTAAAAGTACTAGGTTTTAGAAAACGAGAAGTACAATCTTATGTCTATAAAGAAAATAACGTATTGACGATTTTAGGTGCATTTGCGGGATTGCCACTGGGTGTTGCGTTACATCATTGGATCATGCATGAATTACAATTTTCTTATGTCATGTATGGGGTCGATGTCATGCCATTGTCACTTGTCATTTCTGTTATATTAACAACGACATTTGGTATTTTAATCAATCAATTGATGAAAAAGAAATTAGCTGCAATTGAAATGGTTGAAAGTTTGAAGTCTGTAGAATAATACGTATAGTTGTGATATAATGCAACCTGTTACGTGATTAAAGAAATGAAAAGATAGAAGAATTGAAAAGGAAAAGAAAGTAAAATGAAAAAATTTAAGAAAAGCTGGGATTTCCACGGAAAAACGATAACAGTGGAAAACGGTGAAATTGCGAAACAAGCAGGTGGAAGTGTTGTTGTTCGATACAACGATACAGTTGTTTTATCTACAGCGACAGCGAATAACCAAGCTAAGGATACAGATTTTTTCCCATTAACTGTTTTATATAATGAGAAGATGTATGCTGCTGGTAAGATCCCTGGTGGTTTTTTAAGAAGAGAAGGTAGACCTACAGAGCACGCTACATTAACAGCACGTTTGATTGATAGACCGATTCGTCCATTGTTTGCGGAAGGATTTAGAAATGAAGTTCAAGTTGTAAATACAGTTATGTCTTGTGATCCTGATGCAAGTAGTGAAATGGCTGCATTATTTGGATCTTCATTAGCACTTTGTGTTTCTGATATTCCATTTAATGGACCAGTTGCTGGTGTTATTGTCGCTAAAGTTGGTGATGAATATGTTATTAACCCAACAGTTGAAGAAAGTGAAAAAGCAGTATTATCTTTAACAGTTGCTGGTACAAAACAAGCAATCAACATGGTTGAAGCTGGCGCAAAAGAAGTTAGTGAAGAAGAAATGTTAACAGCGCTTCAAGTTGGACATGATGCAATTAAAGAATTATGTGCAATTGAAGATGAAGTGATTGCGGAATGTGCAAAAGAAAAGATGGAAGTTGTTTTATATGAAATTGATCCATCAATCAAAGCATATGTTGATGAACATGCTGCAGATGAAATTCGTAAGGCTGTTTCTATCAAGGGCAAATTAGAAAGTTATGGTCGCATTGAAGAATTAAAGAACCAAATGGTTGAAGAAATCGGTGCGAAAGAATATGAAGATGAAAAGGCTTGTGAAAAAGCAAAGAAACAAGCTGCAGAATACTGTGTTGAAGTAGAAGCTGCTGAAATTAGAAGATTGATTTCTGAAGATAAGATCAGACCAGATGGAAGAAAACTGGATGAATTACGTCCATTAGACTCTCAAGTTGACTTACTTCCTAGAGTTCATGGTTCTGCCATGTTTACACGTGGAGAAACACAAGTTATTTCTGTTACTACATTAGGTCCTCTATCTGATGCACAATTGGTTGAAGACTTAACAACTGCTACAGAAAAGAGATTCATGCATCAATATAACTTCCCACCATTCTCAGTTGGTGAAGTTGGTAGAATGGGTACACCAGGTAGAAGAGAAATCGGACATGGTGCATTAGGTGAAAGAGCATTGGCACAAGTATTACCAAGTGTTGAAGAATTCCCATATACAATTCGTACAGTCGCTGAAGTTTGTGAATCTAACGGTTCGTCTTCTCAAGCATCAATCTGTGCAGGTACAATGTCATTAATGGCAGCTGGTGTTCCAATTAAGAGAATGGTAGCTGGTGTTGCGATGGGACTTATTACAGTTGGTGATACATATTCCATTTTGACTGATATTCAAGGTGCAGAAGATCACTATGGTGATATGGACTTTAAAGTAGCAGGTACACGTGAAGGTATTACAGCTCTTCAAATGGATATCAAAGTAACAGGTATCTCAATGGATATTTTAAGAGAAGCATTAGCACAAGCTCACAAGGGTAGAATGCAAATCTTAGATAACATGGAAACTGCAATTAGTGAACCACGCGCAGAACTCTCTAAATGGGCTCCTAAGTTTGTTACATTCACAATTCCAACAGACAAGATTAGAATTGTCATTGGTAAAGGCGGAGAAACAATTGATAAGATCATTGAAGAATGTGATGATGTTAAGATCGATATCGATGATAATGGTAAAGTAGTACTTTATCATACAGATAAAGAAGTTCTTGAAAAGACAAAACAAATGATCTTAGATTTGATTCGTGAAGCTAAAGTTGGTGAAGAATTTGACGCTAAGGTAACTGAAGTACGTGAATCCTTTGCATTCGTTCATCTATTTGGTAGTACAGATGGTTTATTACATGTTTCTCAATTGAAGTGGGAAAGAGTAGGAGATATCAAGGATGAATTACATGTAGGTGATGAAGTACATGTTAAGGTCATCAATATTGATGAAACAGGTAAGATCAAGGTATCTATCAAAGAATGCCTACCTAAACCAGAAGGTTATGTAGAACCTCAAAAAGCTCCTCGTTCTCATAAACCAGAAAGAAGAAATTTCCGTCCTCAAAATGACGCAAACATTGAAAAACGTGTATTCAAAAAGAAGGAAGAAACAGCTGAATAAGCATAAGCATGTGGTTCGATAGGAATCACATGTTTTTTATGTAGAAAAAACATGTTTGAAACTGTAAAATAATATCGATGAAAAACAAAAATATTCTTAAATATGCACTCATATTTTCAAGCATAGTTTTATGCGGTTGCCAAAGTGGTGTAACACAATATACAAGTAGTGATGTTTCACAATACAACTTACAAACAACAAATTCTTCTAAGGCAAATATGATCAGTGTCAAACAAATGAATAAAGATACGATTTGGACATTTCAAGAATCCTATGAAAGGGGATTACGTTGGCAAACAATTGATCATCATGTCATGGATTCTTCTAATGAAACAAATACATTAGAAAATAATTATAAGACTATTGTGATTGATTATTATTTGTCACAAGATAATGAAATTACAGATTATTTTGATCTTAAATATTCATATATCGATGGATATCGATTTGGTGTTCTTTTTCAGAAGAAATATAATTCTAGAGAAACAATTAAAGAAGCATGTGAAAAATTACAAACATTTCAAAACTATGTGATTGAAAACAATCAACAATATATTGATAAAGAATTAAGTTATGATTTTCAAATGTTATTAAAGAATGGAAATCATACGATTTATCTATCAGATACATTAGATGCTGATAGCGCAGATCAAGATAACTTAAAAATTGGTTTATTATATCAAGATCCTGATATTTTAAAAGAATATTCCAATACAGAAAAAAACAATATTCCAGCTGATTTACAAAAAATCTACATGAGAAGTGATGAGAATGAAGAATGGATGCCATCCAACTATTATACGTATCAAGGTGTCTATTCGATTGCTTCTACAGTGATATTTGATATATTACAAAATATAGAACATGAAAATGTAATCGTTGAAGGAAATCGTGATTCTTTCAGTATAAAAATAGACGATGAAGACTATGGTAATTTTGAAGATACAATGATTTCCTTTATGCAAGCAGAAAAAATTACAGGAATACAATTTGATCTACAAGATGAGTGAGGTAATGATATGAGAATGAGAAAAAAGAAATGGGCAGAAGGTTGGATGGAAGAACATTCTGACTATATAACAAAAGATGCAAGTCAATATAAGGGAACATGGAAACAATTGTTAAAACAAGAGGAATTACATGTAGAAATTGGTATGGGAAAAGGTGATTATCTTAGACAAATGTCTAAGATGTATCCTGAAGCATGTTGGGTAGGGATTGAAAGAGATCCTAGCGCTGCTGCAGTTGCCGCAAGAAAAACGATTGAAGAAGGATTTGATATTAGTAATAATCGTATGATATGTGGAAATGCAGAGTTTATGTTAGATTGGTTTGAAGATGGAGAAATTGATGTCATTCATTTAAACTTCTCTGACCCATGGCCTAAAAAACATTATCATAAAAGAAGATTATCTTCTTCCAAATTCTTAGATATTTATAAGCAAGTATTAAGTGAAAATGGAAAAATATTAATGAAAACAGATAATCAATTGTTATTTGAAGATAGTGTTTTATATTTCTTACAGAATGGTTTTACATTAACAGAATTCTCAGTAAACTATCGTAGAGAAGAACATCCTGAAGATGCAATCACAGAATATGAATCTAAATTCATGCAGGAAGGATTACCAATCTATCGATTATGTGCTGTGATTGACCATAAAGAGTAATTTCATGAAAAAAATATTATGTTTAATTTTAAGTGCTTTGATGTTATCGAGCTGTACAGTTAAAACATCCATTGACTTACAAAGCGAATTAGAAAGTTCTCTAGCGTCTGCTAGTGAAGCGAAGATATTTACTTCTAATATCAATAAACCACTCTATTCCTATTATTTACCACCATCCATTGGTAGAAATAAATCCACACAAACTTCATCTGTATTAAATGATAGAGGTAGAAAATTTGTGATGAATTTAAATGTAGCTTCTATCATACAAGAAAAATATTATAGTGAAACAGAACAAACACAAACAGATGATTTTCAAAATCCAATCGTTAAGTGTGAGGGAGAATACATTGATGTCGATGAAACTACGCATTCTTATACTGTTTCAACATATGAAATGAATGATTATTATGTAACTGTATTTCATAGTGATGTTGTAGAATTCTATTCTATATTAGATGCGTTAAGTACGTGTGATATCGTCAAGGATATGTTGCGAATCGCAAGAAGTATGCGTGTTGATACAGAGGCTGTTATACAAACATATTCTAATAAAAAAACAGTTGATTATAAGAGTGAAAAAATAGAACTATTTGAACAAATCGTTCCAGAAAGTGGAAGAATTGAAGAACTATTTGATAACTCAGAAACAGAAGAAGATACAACAGAAAGAAATGAAGATGGTCCAAAAAAGATCACAACAACAGATGACATTTCAGAATAAGCATCAAAATCATATATTTTGTGTTATGATTATAAGCGGATTAAATCAACTTATTTGAAAAGGTTGACGAAGGGAGAGGCATATGCTCAAAAAATTACAAGATCTTTTATTCGAAGAAGATGAAGATATTGAAGATGAAGAAGAGGAAGTAGTAGAAAAACCTCGCAAAGTAAAACAAGTACAAAAAGAAGAAGTAGTTCAAGAACAACCTAAGGTAGAACCAAAACCAGTTGTTGAACAAAAAGTTGTAGAAGAAAAACATGCACCACAACCAGTAGAAGAAACAAAGGCGCCTTCTTTTGATTCTTTGTTTAGTGAACCTGAAGAACCAGTTAAACCAGTAAAGAAACAACTTGGTATTACTTTAGATGAGGCAAAACCTACACCAGTTGAAGAAAAGAAAAAGGTTGAACCAACAAAGGTAACACCTATTAAGAAACCAAAACCAACACCAACAAAACCAATTGGATATGAATTTAAACCAGTTATTTCTCCAATCTTTGGTGTTGATGAAAAGGATTTAACTGCAGTGAAGAATACTGCTCGTAAATATTCAGCTCCAGAAAAAATCAAGAATGATTCTAACGTTTCACCAATTATTTCACCAATGTATGGTACAGATTCAGAAGATTCACCAAGCTTGATTGCTGATACAGTTGAAAAGAGCGGAATTTTAGAAAAGACAGTTGGTAACGTTAAAAATTATAAGGCAGAAGATGATATTCCAGAGTTTTCTTTAGATGATATTTTACTTGCGAGCGACAATGAATTCGCACAAGAAAATAAACCAGAAGAGAAAGAGTCACCTAAAGAAGTAAATGATGAAACTTTAGTATTAGATAAGACATTATTTCCAAGTGATGAAGGATTAGACTAATGCAGTACTATTTTATAGGAATCAAGGGGACAGGAATGTCCTCTCTTGCATGTATGTTAAAAGATCTAGGTAATGAAGTATCTGGATCTGATTTATCAAAGCATTTCTTTACAGAAGTTGGATTGAATGAAAGAAATATTCCTATTTATGATTTTGATCCTAATAATATCAAAGATGGTATGCATGTCATTATTGGTAATGCATTTCTAGAAGATTTTCCAGAGGTGATTGCAGCTAGAAGTAATCCTACATGTATCTGTGCAAGATATCATGAATTCTTAGGTGAATTCTTAAAGAATTACCATTTGATTTCTATTGCGGGATCACATGGTAAAACGACTACAACAGGAATGGTTTCTTCTGTCATGAATCTTTATAAAAAGACTGGTTATCTCATTGGAGATGGTACTGGACATTTAGAAAGTGATACAGAATATTTCTGTTTAGAATCTGATGAATTTAGAAGACATTTTCTTGCATATCATCCAGAATATGCCATTGTTACAAATGTAGAAATTGATCATGTGGATTATTTCAAAGATGAAGCAGATTATAGAAGTTCTTATGAAGAATTCGCAAAGAATGTTACTAAGGCAATGGTCATCTATGGTGAAGATGAACAAGCTAGAAAACTAGATCTAGGAAATACAAAAGTATATTGGTATGGATTAGAAGAGACAGATGACATTTATGCAAAGAATGTCAAAGAAACAAGTACAGGTATGGAATATGATGTGTATTTTGAAGGAAATTTCTTCGCACATTTCTCTACACCACTTGTTGGTCACCATTTACTTCTAAACTCTTTAGCTGTAATTGGGGTATCTATATTAGAAGGAATTCCTGCAGAACTCATTGAAGAAGGATTGTCACATTTTAAAGGTGTAAAGAGAAGATTTGTCGTTGAAGAACATAATGACAATATCTATATTGATGACTATGCACATCATCCTACAGAAGTTGGTGTTACGATTGATACTGCACGTTTAAGATTTCCTGATAAGAAACTTGTAGCGGTATTTAAACCACATAGAGCTTCTAGAGTAAAATACTTCGCAGAAGATTTTAAAAAACAATTAGAAAAAGCAGATAAAGTATATCTATGTGATTTTACTAGTATTGATGATAAACAAGATGGAACAGATATTGATATTACATATCTTCAAAAGATGATTCCAAATTCTGTAGTTATCACAGAAGATGAAAAGGGTGCAGAAATCTTAGCACAAGAACAACCAGCATGTTTCCTATTTATGTCTAGTAAAGATATTTATGGACTTGCTGAAATGGTAAAAAAGATGAAATGAACGAGATGAAGGAAACTTCATCTTTTTATTTGAAAAAAGCAAAAAAACATGAAAAAGTCTCCAAAACACTTGAACTCATAAGCAATCAAGGTTATCATATGGTTATCAATCAAGTTATTTGATGGTTATATATTAAAATATTTGACAGATGATCTTTGAATAAAGGGAGGCTATTCATATGAGCAAGAAAGTTAAAAAGTTTTTAGGTACAAAAGAATCAAAGAAGAATAATGATGAATTAAAGAAAAAGAACCGTGTTTTAAGAGGTGCTATGACTGCAGGTGGTGCCGCTTTTATTGGCGTCATGACAACTCGTACCGAAGTATACGCACAAGAAGCTAATTCCGAATCTAATGAATATTTGAGTGAGCAACAAAGAAGTTCATCTGAATTACAGTCAGTTTCTATGAGCGAAAGTGAACAAGAGGCAAATTCAACTTCTATCGAAAATAGTCAAGCTGCTTCAACAGCAACAAGTGAATCTGAATCTATTTTGGCAAGTACAGCAAATTCAACTTCAGAGGAAGAAAGTTTAGCAAACGCTAATACAGAAAGTGAAAGTAATTCTCAAGCAGAATCTGAATATGAAAGTGATAATGAAGAGTATGATGATTCCTTTATAACTGGTGAGAATGCTATTCAAACTGCAGATTTAACGGATGATGACATTGATACTATATCGCAAGATTCTACTAGTATAAATGCATCTTTATCAGAAAGTACTTCTCTTCTAGAATCTACTTCAACATCAATTTCTGAATCTGAAAGTGCAATTATTTCTGAATCCGAAAGCACATCTATAAGTGAATCTACATCCGTATCAGATAGTGCAGTAGCAAGCTTAAGCGCAGAGAGTCTATCTACTTCTGTAGAAGAATCTGAAATGATTTCTGCATCACATTCTTTAAGTGAAAGCGTTAGTTTGTATTCAACTTCTGAATCTCTTTCATCTTCAGAAAGTATTTCTTTATCACAATCAACATATTTAGTAAGTGAATCTATTGCGACATCTGTATTTAATTCAACTTCTTTAGAGTTTGATAAACAAAAAAATGAAACATTAGAGACACTTATTAAAGAAATTGATGAATTTAAAGTGAAACTAGAAGAGGCAAAAGAAAAAGGTTCAACTGAATACATCAAAGTCGCTAACGATGCAACTGTAAAATTAGCAGAATATTATTTCTTCCAAAGCTATGGTACTGGTACGATTACTGGTAATTCTAGTCAATGGAATAGTATGGACCAAAGTCATGGATTTAAGAGAAATAATTTGTATTTACAATACACAGACGCACAAGGAAATGTTCATGTTGGTTTCTTTGACTGGGTACCAGTAGATACAAATGGTAAAGTTGTCGAAAATTCTGATACATCACAATATGCTGATTTATTAGTTGTAAAGAAATCACCTGTTTATACTTCGAATAACGGATTCGGAAATAAAAAATTCTATTACTATAAAAACGCAAATGGTGAAATTGAAGTTTATTACGCAAAAGGTGAAGAAGATTGGTGGACTGGAGAGTATACATATAATTATCAAAAAGTTGAAGCTACTGTAACTGAAACTGGAAAATATACAACAACAATTACTTATAACGGTAAATCTTATGAAACAAAAATGGAAACTGGAGATTATCCAGAATTCGCTGAAGTACCAAATGAAATCTATACATCAGGTTCTACAACAGATAAGGGTTACCCATTCTTCTCATTCAAGAAATATGATAAAAAACAAGATGAGTATGCTAGTCAACGTAGTGAATATGCTAGTGCTTCCGAAATCAAGAGTATTTTAGAAAGTCAATCAGCAAGTGCAACTTCTAGATTGAATTCTCAAAGTACATCTGTTAGTGATAGTTTATCAGCAAGCACAGAAACAAGTACAAACATTTCTAATAGTTTGTCAAAACATCAATCAGAAATTGCTTCTAAGAGTCAAAGTATGACATCAGAAAGTACAGCAAGATCTGAATCTGAAAGTAGATCTGCAAGCGTAGCAGAAAGTCAAAGCAAATCCACAAGTACATCTGAGTCAACTTCAGCAAGTGAAAGTACATCCGCATCTGAATCAACATCAGCAAGCGAAAGTACATCAGCATCTGAATCGACTTCAG
>CAVHRL010000011.1:0-35112 GCA_963638375.1 Lachnospiraceae bacterium | reverse complement strand
CTTCTTTATTAAGCTATTCTTATGATTTGCAAAGTCTCTTCTTATGCTATAATAAATTAATTTATATGCCCAAAAATTATCAATCTCAAATCAAACTGATTAATGAATTGGATACAAACGATTTAGTTATTACAAATAGTATTTTTTCAGATTGGCTAAGAACTTCAATAGTTAATGAGTCAATTATTTCTCTTGATTCATCAAAAGCTACTATACTTACCATTGCTTCTTCAGATACTAACGTTACTTTAAATCCTTCAAATAATAATCATGTAGTTCAATTAACCAAGCATGAAACAATATTTTCTAATATTATTTTATGTGCCTTTTATCAATTACTCACAGTGAATTCCTTTTTAGAATTATCAAAAAAGAAAAAAGATGAATAAACATATAAAAAAAGCATTGGAGTTCACTACATTCCAATGCTCATTTAATTCCTTTTACTTCAATTCTGTTAAGTGCTTTATTTAATGCGATTTGTGCACGTTTGATATCAACATTTGGATCACTTGACTGTAATCTTTTTTCAGCTCTAGCTTTCGCACTTTGTGCTCTTTCTAAATCAATATCATTTTTATTCTCTATCGCATCTGTCAAGATTTCTGCTAGATTGTTTCTAAAGTAGAACAAGCCACCACTCACAGCATAGGTTTCTCTTACACCATTTTCATCAGATGTCATTGTTCCAATCTTTAACATTGTTACAAGTGGCATATGATTTGGTAATACACCTTGATTTCCATCCTCTGTTTGGATGTTAATGATTGGTGTATCAAATTCTTTATAGATTCCTTCAGGTGTAACGACTCTTACATGAAGCTCACTCATTTTAGAGACTCTGCTTTCTTCACAACATCTTCAATTGTTCCAACAGATAAGAATGCTGCTTCTGGAAGATCATCATACTTACCATCTAAGATTTCTTGGAAAGAACGAACAGTGTCTTTGACTGGAACATACACACCTTTTAAACCAGTGAATTGTTCCGCAACACTAAATGGTTGTGATAAGAAATTTCTAATACGACGTGCTCTGTTAACGATTTTCTTATCTTCTTCACCCAATTCATCCATACCTAGAATTGCGATGATATCTTGTAATTCTTTATATCTTTGTAGAATTTCTTGAACACCTCTTGCGACTTTGTAATGTTCTTCACCAACGACTAATGGATCCAACATACGTGATGATGAATCTAATGGATCAACTGCAGGATAGATTCCTAATGCAGCAATGGAACGATCCAATACAAGCTTTGCATCCAAATGTGAGAATGTTGCGGCAGGTGCTGGGTCTGTTAAGTCATCGGCTGGCACATATACGCATTGTACAGATGTAATAGAACCATCTTTTGTAGAAGTGATTCTTTCTTGAAGTTGTCCCATTTCAGTAGCCAAAGTTGGTTGATAACCTACAGCTGAAGGCATACGACCAAGTAAGGCAGAAACTTCTGATCCAGCTTGTGTAAAACGGAAAATATTATCAATGAACAATAATACATCTTGATGTTCTTCATCACGGAAATATTCAGCCATTGTAAGAGCACTTAATGCAACTCTCATTCTAGCACCAGGTGATTCATTCATCTGTCCATATGTAAGAACTGTATTTTTTAAGACACCAGAATTTTTCATTTCATAATACATGTCATTACCTTCACGTGTTCTTTCACCTACACCAGCAACGACAGATCTACCACCATGTTCAATGGCAATATTATGAATCAATTCTTGTTCAAGAACTGTTTTACCTACACCGGCACCACCGAACAAACCAATCTTACCACCTTTAGCGTAAGGACATAGTAAGTCGATAACTTTGATACCTGTTTCTAAGATTTCATTTTGTGTTGTTTGTTGTGCGAATGTTGGAGCGTCTCTATGAATTGGCATCTTTTTATCTGCGTTAACTTCTCCCAATCCATCGATTGCTTCACCTAAAACATTAAACATTCTTCCTAATACTGCATCTCCAACAGGAACTTCAATTGGTTTTCCTGTATCGATACAATCCATACCTCTAACAAGACCATCTGTAGAAGACATTGCGATACATCTAACAACATCATCACCTACGTGTTGTGCTACTTCAGCTGTCATTTGTTTTCCATCTTCTGTTTGAATCAAAATTGCATTTTTGATGGAAGGTAAATGTTCCGCATCATAGCGGATATCTACAACTGGTCCAATTACTTGTAGTATTTTTCCTGTATTGCTCATAATTGCCTTCTTTCTTAAACAGCACTGCTTCCACCAACGATTTCTGTTATTTCCTGGGTAATCGCTGTTTGACGTGCCTTGTTATATTCTAATTGTAGTGAAGATGATAGATCATCTGCATTATCAGATGCAGTTTTCATCGCAACTCTTCTACTACCTTGTTCACTTGTTGTGGATTCCATCCAATCAGAATAAGCTACATCAGTAATCATCATTGGAATCAAACTATCTAGTATCGCACTAGCATTTGGTTCAAATAACGTTTCTACTGGTAACTTTCCAGTTTCTTCTTTTTGGATTTCTTTTTGTTCTAAAGTACATGGTAACAATACATCAATATCTGGTGAGAAAGTCATAGTATTTACAAATCTTGTATATAAGATCTGTACTTTACCAACTTCGTTACTTTGATACATTTTGATACATTGATCAACAATTTCTTTCATTTTAGAAAATGTTAATTTATCACTAGAAATTACTTCTTTATTTAACAAATGATAACTTTTTTCTTCAAATGAATGATATAAAGATGTACCAATCACATATATTGGATCATTGATATCTAGTATTTCATTAGCTTTCTTAAAGACATTTGCGTTATATCCACCACACAATCCTAAATCTGAAGTTAATATGATCGTAACAGCTTTTTGATTGTCTGTTTTAATCACATATTGGCTTTCCACGTCAGGATTATTCGCTACGATTTCATCTACTGTATCTTGTAGCTTTTGTGCATATTCACGATTTGCTTCCATCTTATTTCTAGAACGAAATAGTTTTGCGTTAGCAATCATTTCCATTGCTTTAGTGATTTTTCGAGTTGACTGTACAGACTTGATTCGAGAACGTAATGCTTGTCTTGACTGACCAGCCATATCAGTTCACTCCTTTAAGTAATTTGAACTGATTTAGAATTTCTTCCATCGCACTCTTCATCTGTTCAATCAATTCATCACTAATAGCTTCTTTTTCTTCAATTTCTTTACAAATACTTTCATAGTTCGCATGGAATGTTTTATGAATCGTATTTTCAAATTGAGGAACATCTTCTACCGCAATATCATCCATATATCCTTCTTTTACCGCAAACAAGGATAATACTTGATCCACCATGGACATTGGTTGATATTGTGGTTGTTTTAATAATTCTGTAACTTTAGCACCATGATTCAATATCTTCTTTGTAGAAGCATCTAAGTCAGAACCAAATTGTGCGAAAGATTGCATTTCATGATATTGTGCAAGATCCATCTTTAAAGAAGAGGATACTTTCTTGATTGCCTTTGTTTGTGCTGCAGAACCTACACGAGATACTGACAAACCAGAATCAACCGCAGGTCTAACACCAGCCGCGAATAAATCTGTCTGTAAGAAAATCTGTCCATCTGTAATAGAAATAACATTTGTAGGAATGTAGGCAGAAATATCACCAGCTTGTGTTTCAATGATTGGTAAAGCAGTTAATGATCCACCACCAAGTTCATCGCTCAACTTCGCTGCTCTTTCTAATAATCTTGAATGTAAATAGAATACATCACCAGGATAAGCTTCACGTCCTGGAGGTCTCTTCAGTAATAATGACATTGTTCTATATGCAACCGCATGCTTACTCAAGTCATCATAAACAATCAAGACATCTTTTCCATTGTCCATCCATTCTTCACCCATCGCACAACCTGCATATGGTGCAATGTATTGTAATGGAGCACTAGAAGAAGCAGATGCATTGACTACAACTGTGTATTTCATTGCGTCATGTTCTTTTAGTTTTTGAACTAAACGTGCAATTGTAGATTCTTTCTGACCAATTGCGACATAGATACAATTCACATCTTTTCCTTTTTGATTGATGATTGTATCAATTGCGATAGCTGTCTTACCAGTTTCTCTATCACCAATGATTAATTCTCTCTGTCCTTTACCAATAGGAATAATAGAATCAATCATCTTTAAACCAGTCATCAATGGTTGATCAACCGATTTTCTAGTCATGACACCTGGTGCAACTCTTTCAATTTCTCTTTCTTTTGTATAAGAGATAGGACCAGCACCATCAATTGGCTCACCTAATGGATTGACGACTCTTCCTAATAATCCATCGCCTACAGGAACTTCTACGATTTTCCCTGTTCTTTTAACTTCATCGCCTTCTTTGATTTTTGTATCATCTCCTAAAAGAACTACACCAATATGGTCTTCTTCTAAGTTCATGACCATTCCCATAACTCCATTAGGGAATTCAAGAAGTTCACTTGACATCGCTTTTTCAATGCCTTGGATCATGGCAATACCATCACCTACAGAGATAACGTAACCAACATCATCAGAATGAATTTTATTATCATAGTTCTTAATTTCATTTTTAATCAAAGAACTAATTTCTTCAGGTCTGATTAAAGAGCTCATGCCATTTGTCCTCCTTTCAATAATGTATTTCTCATATTCTCAAGTTTTGTTTTCATTGTAATATCTGTTACATTGTTTCCCATGATTACTTTTATACCAGCAATCACACTAGGATCTACAACATTCTCAAGAATAATTCTTTTGTTTGTTTTAGAAACAAGTGTATTTCCAATTGAATTCAAATCGTCCTGTGATAACTGTCTCGCAGAAATCACTTTCGCATGTTGAATTCCTAAATCTTCTTCACATTGTCCTATGAAACAATCAAATATTTCAGATAAGTAAGAAACTCTTCCTTTATCAATGATCAATTTCAAAAAATTAACCAAATCATGTTCTAAAGATTGATTAAACACTTTATCAATCAATTGCTTTTTTTCATCTTTTGAGATTTTGATTGATAAGAAGAAAGTAGTCAAATCAGGATTCTCTTTAAAAATATCTTTTAAAGATTGAATAGAATTCATGTATTCTTCTACTTTATTTTCTTCTTTAGCAAGTTCAAATAAACCTGCACCATAACGTTCCGCAATCTCATTCATGGTATTCTGCATCCTTTATAAAATTCTGGATAGCTTGACGATCTAGATTTTCATCAGCCTTCGTACCAATCAATTTACCTGCAGCTTCCATCGCAATATTCACCATTTCATTTTTCATAGAATCTGCCATTTTCAATTTTTCTGCTTCAATTGCTTCACGTGCTTTTGTCTTTTCAGCTTCAGCTTCCGCATGTGCTTTATCAAGAATTTCTTGTTTTTCACTATCTGCTTGTTTTACAGCAGCTTCCACAATTGCTTCTGATTTTTTTGCGGCTTCACTTAACTGAGCTTTTGCTTGTTCGCGCTCACTAAAAGCTTCCTGTTTTGCTTGCTCGCTTTGTGCCAAATCGGACTGCATCTTATCAGCACGAGCGTCTAACCATTTCTTTACAGAAGCCCATAAGAACTTCTTCGCTAGCAAAAACAGAACTAATGTACTACATAGTTGTACCAAGATAGTAATAATATTTGGTATTAACTGACCTGTGATATCGACATCAATCATTCGATACTATCCTATCAATTAATATACAAACATCAGAAGGATGGCAACAAGCAGTCCATAAATTGCACAAGTTTCTGACAAGGCAATACCAAGAATCATAGTTGAACGAATCTTAGATTCAACTTCTGGGTTTTTACCAATCGCATCACAAGCGTGTGCTGCAACTTCACCTTCACCTCGACCAGTCATCATACCTGTCATTACAGCTAATCCTGCACCAATCGCAATCAATCCCTTATTAATATCCATGTTTAAGCTCCTCCTTATATTTAAGCTTTGTCTTTATATTCTTCAGGAATATCATTCCCGATAAGAACCACAGTTAATGTTACAAATACTAATGTCTGAATAAATCCAGAGAACAAATCAAAATATGCATGTAATAATGGTGTTAAAAATGGTGCAACAAAGTTGAACACATCACCATTCACACTCGCAAATAATCCAATAATAGAATTTGAAATCCATTGGCAGAAGCTATAAATCAACTGCATCATAATTCCACCACATAAGATATTTCCAAATAAACGTAATGCCATTGAAACCATTGTAGAAAACTTACCAAAAATATTCATCGGTAACATAATCGCAATTGGTTCTAAGAAACTATGGAAATAACCCTTCACACCTTGAAACTTAAATTCAACAACTTGTATTAATAGCCATGTGATAATAGATAACAAAAGCGTTACACTTAAGTTTGATGTAGGTGAAGAAATGCCAAACAAAGAAATAATATTCGCTACAAATATATACGTCCAAAGAACTAATATATATGGTGTTAATGCATCTGCATATTTCTTTCCAACAGAATCTTTGACTGTATTATGAACAGATTGCACACCTAATAATACCGGAACTAAGATTCCCTTTGGTTTTTCTAATGGATCACAAGCATCTATCTTCTTAGACAGAACAACAATTCCTATTCCTAATATAATTGTTAGAAATATAATTGTATAAACATCACTTTGAATCGTCATTTGTCCTCCTTATGAATCAATAAATCTATATATGTTGTTACTTTAATTAACAACATTCCAACTGCACATGCATAGATGTTAAAAACATTTGGTAAAAAAGCACAGATTAATAAAACACATGCCATCAGTGCAAATGTAAATGTAAAATGCATAACACCTGTACTTTTATGTGATACACCAACATCAATCACACCATTCCAAAATTTCTCTAATCTTTTATAGTGAATCAGTGCTTCTGCACTACCCAATAAATAACCCAATGTCATTTTATAATCAACAACTACAGTTATTATAGACCCAAATATCATTAAGATATAGAATAATTTCCAAGTTCTCTCATTCATTTTATTTCACCACGATATTTATCATAAACAATCTAAAACTATAAACAATGGACAGATTCTCATATTTGTTTACAGTCTAAACATTTGTTTGTAATATTTATACCATGAAAGAAATTGAATTAAAACGAAAACAACTTATTTCATTAATTGTTAGATATGGATATCCAGTAGAATTCGGTGTTGTTTTAGCTGATGAATTACATACAGAAAAACAGATGAAAAGAATGATAGGTTATCTCTTAAATGGTAAACCAAGACATATTGAAGAAATCGTAGATGAAATGCTCGCAATCAAAGCTGACTTCGCTTCATATAAACAAAAGAAGATTACTGAATATAACAATCAAAAATACAATGAACTATTAGCTGAAAGAATGTTAAAAGATGACGATGAAAGCTAAAGCATACTCCCCATCGTGTGATATAGAGATTTGAATCTCTGGATGATCTTTTACATATGGGCTTCCATTCTCTTTATTTAATATAGAATATGATAAATAATTTTTATCTTGTGTTGCTTTGAAGATTGCTTCTTTAGATGCAAATCTCCCTGCAATATATTCTTTTCTTCTTTTATCGTTATTTATCAGTATATATTCAGAATATTCCTCATCTGTTAATATGTAACGAATAAAAGATTCTTTTAATTCTATTCTAGGAATATAAACAATATCTGTACCAATCATGATATTATTATAGTCATGAACAAGAATATTAATCGATGGTTTTTTTATTTTTTAGGAATTGTTATTTTAGCGCTTGGTTTAACACTTAACACTAAATCTAATTTAGGTGTTTCTCCAATTATTTCTATTGCGTATGTTTTTTCAGGAATCACAGGTATGAATTTTGGAAATGCAACGTTTGTTTGGTACTGCGTATTAGTTGTTGCGGAATATGTTCTACTAAAAGATTGGAAAGTTGTATTACAAATTCCATTTAGTATTGTATTTACTAGATTTATGAATTTGTTTGCGAATATGCTTTCCTTCTCTGTAGATTCATTTCCACTACAAGTCATAGTTTTATTGTTTGGTGTATTATGCACTGGTGTTGGAGCAGCCTTAACTGTAGATATGCATATCATTCCAAACCCAGGTGATGGTATTGTTAGTGCCACTGCTTTTAAAATCAAAAAAGAATTAGGTCTCACAAAAAATATATTTGATTTTTGTTGCCTAATTTCTACTATATTGATTGGATTTATATTTTCTAAACCATTTTATGGTGTTGGACTTGGAACAATATTAGCGATGTTATGTGTTGGTAGAGTCATTGCGATATTCAATCATTTGTTTAAAGAAAAACTAGAGAAAATTATTTGAGTTGTTAAAAGCTAGATTCTAAAATCTAGCTTTTTTTTATTTATATTCTTATTATCCTAATGTATCTTTGTTTCATTATAATATTTGAAACAATCAAATTGTTTGTAGAGGTCTAATGACGAATATGTATGAAATATTGTAACAATGACATCATTGTATATAACATCTATCGCAAATAATATAGCTAACGTAAATGTAATCGTTAGAAATAGTTTACGATTGATCTTTTGAGATATCCATAATAGTAAAGGATAGATTGCATAGATTAATAGTAAGCCAGACAACGCAAATACTAATACACTTCTCGCACATACAAAACCATCAATATTTCCCCAATTCCAGATTTCAATGTTGTAGTTCCATCCTCTTCTTCCATCTAATAAATGGTACATTCCCCATCCTGCTAGATACTCTAATAATCCACTAGATATACCCGCAATCAGAAATACTTTCAGAGGATTCTTTTTGTATCTACGACATAATGCATATATCAACAATGCACCTAGACCATAGATTTCAATCCAAGGTCCAAAACTACTTCCTCTTCTACAGAGTGCACCTCTATCTATCAAATAGAATAACGTTTCATAAACCATTCCATAGATTCCACCACAAACACTACAACCGCAAAGGATTCCTAAGAACAATTTAGAATCTGGTTTATTTTTATCTTCTAGATAATCTTTATAGAAATTATTCATGGATAGATTCATCCAAACATCCCATGATTTCTAGGATTCTATTCAAATCATTTGTATCATGATAAGCAATTGTAAAATTCTTCTTTGAGAAAGTTACTTGTGTACCTAGTTTTTCAGATAATTGAATTTCTAAGTCTCGAATCATTGGATCTTTTTCTTTTGTTTGTTTTTGTGGTTTCTTTGGTTTGCCATTCAAATCTCTCACATAGGATTCAACTTCACGTACAGACATCTTTTGACTTTTGATTTTTTCAGCGACTTCATAGATTTTTTCATCATCGTCTAAAGATAACAATGGTCTTACATGTGACATTGTTAGTTGTTTATTCACAACCATCTTTTGTACATCATTTGGAAGCTTTAATAAACGCATGATATTTGCGCAATATTCTCTAGACTTACCAACTCTTTCTGCGAGCTTTTCTTGCGTATAACCTAATTTTTTTACTAAAGATTCGTACGCAGCTGCTTCTTCAATTGGATTAAGATCTTCACGTTGAACGTTTTCTAAGATGGCAATTTCCATCATTTGTTCTTCTGTAAATTCTACTTGAATCGCTGGAACAGTTTTTAAACCTGCCATCTTTGCGGCACGTAATCTTCTTTCTCCAGTAATCAAATCATATCCAGAGACACTCTTTCTTACTAATAGTGGAGTAAAGATTCCATGTGTTTTAATGGATTCCGATAATTCTTCCAATGCTTTCTTATCAAATTCTTTACGAGGTTGATATGGATTTGGTCGAATCTCTTGAATTGGTAATTCCACTTCTTTTCTACCTGGTGCTTCTGCAGAATTATTTTGAATATCTTCTAAATATTGTCCAACATCTTGACCAAAAATTGCTTCAAGACCTTTTCCTAAACCACCTGTTTTTGATTTTGGCATGAACTATCTCCTTCCTTTTTCATTTTGTGTAATAACTTCTTTTACAAGTTGTGCATATGCTTTTGCACCTTCTGATTTTGTATCATATTCAAAAATTGATTCTTCTTGAGATGGTGCTTCTGATAATCTTACATTTCTTGGAATATAACATTTATATACTTTTTCTTTAAAATATTTTCTAACTTCTTGTTGTACTTCAACTGATAACTTTGTACGTACATCAAACATTGTTAAAAGAACGCCTTCAATGGATAAGTTAGGATTAAATAATTTTTGTACCAAACGAATTGTTGATAACAATTGTGTTAATCCTTCCAATGCGAAATATTCACATTGCACAGGAATCATCACTGAATCTGCTGCAGTTAATGCATTTGTATTCAACAAACCTAAAGCAGGAGGACAATCAATAATAATATAATCATAGTTTTCTTTGACTTGATCTAATTTATTCTTTAATAATTTTTCTCTTCCAACTTCATAACTTGCCATATCTACATCAGCACCTGACAAATCAATTGTAGAAGGTAATACATCTAAAGGTGGCATTTGTAATGATACTTTCACATCGTTGACTGTTTCACTTCCTAATAAAACATCATATACGGATTGATCAAATCCAACTTTATTTGCTCCAATCCCATGTGTTGCGTTTCCCTGAGGATCAAAATCCACCAATAAAACTTTCTTTCCTACATATGATAAACCAGCTGCGAGATTCATAGCTGTTGTTGTTTTTCCTACACCACCTTTTTGGTTGGCAATTGCGATAATCTTTCCCATATTCTAAATCCTCTACTTCTTTGGGAAACGGATAAGCATATACACTTCTTTATCTGTTTCTTTTGTTTCTGTTTTTACTTGTATACCTAATTTTTCAATCATTTTAATAGACTGGTTAACTGTATTAATACCAATTTGTACATTCTTAGAATATCCTTTTGTCTTTTGTCTAGGATGTACTTTTTTTGGTTTATTTAAAGTTTCAATATAAGATTCTGTTTCTCTTACATTCAAACCTTTCTTCAAGATTTCCTTATATACTTTTTTCTGCATTTGTTCTGGTGCAGTTAATAAAGCTCTTGCGTGTCTTTCCGTAATTTTCCCATCAATCACACCATCTTGAATATCATCAGGTAAATTCAATAAACGAATCTTATTCGCTACTGTGGATTGTGATTTACCAATCTTTTGTGCAACTTGTTCTTGAGACAAGTGTGCTTGTTTCATGATTTGTAAGTAACTCTTTGCCTCTTCAATTGCTGAAAGATCTTGTCTTTGTACGTTTTCAATCAAAGCCATCTGTGCTGCTTGATCATCTGATGGTGAAAGTACATAACAAGGAATAGCTGTAAAGCCTGCATTTCTACAAGCTCTATATCTTCTTTCCCCCGCAATTAATTCATAGTGATCACCCATAGGTCTAACAGTCAAAGGTTGAATCAAACCATTTTGTTGAATAGAGTCTGATAATTCTTTTAATTTTTCTTCATCAAATTTTAATCTTGGTTGATAGCGAGATGGTTCTATTTTTTCTACAGGGATCTGAATGACTTCATTTTCATGACTTCCCTCTGTAAAGATATCAAATATACTATTTTTCATAAAACTCCCTATAGTGGTTTCTTCTTAATTTGACCATAGTTTCTTGGATACATCATTGGTGTTTCTTTTATTTTTGTAAATGTAAAAATTTGTCTAGGATCACCATTTGTTAGAGAAGTTTCTTCTCTATTTGTTAATTTCATTCCTAATAGATTGATTGCGTTTTTTGCTTCAAGAACTTCATCATCACCATGACTACCTTTCATTGTCAAAAAGATTCCATCTTTTTTTACTAATGGACAACATAGTTCTGAAAGCACTCTTAAATTCGCAACAGCTCTAGCAGTCACAACATCATATTCTTCACGATGTTTTTTTACGTGTTCTTCACTTCTTTCATTAAAGATTTGAATATCTTTTAGATTTAATTTTGTGATTACTTCTTCTAAAAACTTGCATCTTTTCCCTGTTGGTTCAATGAGAGATACTTCTAAATCTGGTCGAACGATTTTCCACACGATTCCAGGAAAACCTGCACCTGTTCCTACATCCGCAATCTTACCTTGTATCGATTCATTTAAAGGCAAAATAGAATCAAAGAAGTGTTTTTCATATACTTCTTCTTTTTCATCAATTGCTGTCAAATTCATCTTTGCGTTCCATTCTTTTAATAAGTCTGCATATAAATCAAATTGATCTATCATTTCCAGGGAAATAGTAATATTTCTTTTTTTACATTCATTAATAAATTCTTCAGATGTCATGTTTTTTTTCTCCACGAATAATTTTAGCAGACTACAACAAAAATAAAAGAATAAAATTTGTGGAAAACTTTTTTCTCCACAATGGTATGAAAATTATCCTTTATTTATGCGATTCCCAAATAAAATGTGGAAAAATAATTTCTCCACAATTTACAATTCTATTTGTTCACCAGTAATAAATTCTGAATGAGGTAATGTTTTTACCCATTCACAGAATGCTCTCCACTCAGGCAAACGATGATCTTTTCTTTGATGATAAATTGTTTTTAATGCACGGTAATTCGTTGTCATTTTTGCGGTCAATCGAAAACCTGCAGGGTTTGAATAAAGAAGTTCAAGATATTTTGTATTTAATTCTTTCATCATTTCAGAAACATCTTTACCTTCATTTTTAGCGACCGTCATTTCTTTTTGTAATGCGTTATAAGCTTCTACTTTTTCTTTCATGATAGCGATGATTCTTGGATCAACATATTCCATATACGCATCATCTAAATTAAACTTTGTAATTCTATGCATTGTAGATTGAGAAGAGATAAAGTTTAAAAATTTATATCTTTCAGCTTCTACCCATGCTTTATTTGAAAAAGTAAGATCGAACTGAACAAGGATACCTGTCATAAATTGATCATGACCACTTCCTGCTTTACTATTCGCTAAGGAAAGTGTTGTCTTTGTAACTTCATCTGTCACTGCGTTTGTATCTGTTGCGTAAGAGTATTTTGCGCCTTTTACTGCAGATTCAAATCCATATACTTCAACATTACTAATTACATCTTCATATCTCATATCGTTTTTCCTTTTCCTTGTTTGATTGCTATCGCTAATACCGCAAGATCAGCAGGATTAACTCCTGAAATTCTTGAAGCTTGACCCATTGTTGCTGGTTTGAACTTAGAAAGTTTTTGTCTACCTTCTAATGATAAATTATCAACTTCATCATAGTTGAAATCCACACCTAAAGGTATAGATTCCATTGCGTTTAGTTTATCTGCTTCTCTTCTTGCCTTATCAATATAACCTTCATATTTAATATCAATATCACATTTATTGGCAATAAACGAATCAACTTCCTCATTAATTGTTTTTAATAATTTTTCCGTTTCGATTTTTGGTCGTTTTACTAAATCAAAGCCTTTTAAACCTTTATGTCCTTCTTCTTCATATCCACACGCAGATAGATAGGTGTGCACTTTCGGATCATCAGATTCAAATGTTAATTCTTGTAGATGTAACTTCAAATTTTTTAAATCTTGTTGTTTCTTTTCATACGCTTCATATCTTTCATCAGATACCAAACCTACTTCATAGCCTTTTTTCAACAATCTTTCTTCTGCATTATCATGTCTTAATAACAATCTAAATTCTGCGCGACTCGTTAGTAAACGATAAGGTTCTAATGTACCTTTTGTAGTTAGATCATCTACAAGTACTCCGATGTATGCTTCATCTCTTTGGAATACTAATGGTTTTTTGTCATCTAATTTTAATGCAGCGTTGATACCAGCCATAATACCTTGTCCTGCAGCTTCTTCATAGCCACTTGTACCATTGACTTGTCCTGCAGTAAATAGATTTTCAATGATCTTTGATTCAAAAGAAGGTTTCATTTGTATTGGATCTATCGCATCATATTCAATTGCGTATGCATATTTTTTTATGATTGCATTCTTAAATCCAGGCAAAGAATGAACCATGTGTTCTTGAATATCCCTAGGTAAAGATGTTGAAAATCCTTGAATATACGTTGTATCCATACTTAAAGATTCTGGTTCTAAGAATAATAAGTGTCTTGGCTTATCTTTAAAACGAACAAGTTTATCTTCAATTGATGGACAATATCTTGGTCCTACACCTTTGACAACACCAGAATACATAGAAGATTTATTCAGATTATTTAAAATCCATTCGTGTGTTTCTGGAGTTGTATATGTTAAATAACAAGGGACTTGATCTTTAAATGATCGTACATCTTCTTTTTTTGTTGTCTCTGAAAAGCGTAAAAAAGCATCTGTTCCTGGTTCATAATTTGTTTGCGTAAAATCAATAGAAGAAGTTAAGATTCTAGGAGGTGTTCCTGTTTTTAGTCGGAACGTTTTTAGTCCTAGATCTCTTAAGGATTGTGAAAGATCTTTAGTGGTCTTTTCCATATCTGGACCACCATCTCTTACTTCCGCAGAAATCATATTTACACCAGCCATATATGTTCCTGTTGTTAATATGACAATCGTACAAGAAATAAATGATCCATCTGACAAAGTAATACCGGTGATTTTATTATTTTCTGCATTAATCTTAACAGCCATACCTTCTTTCACTGTTAAGCTTTCTGTATGCATGCATACATCTTGCATCATCTTTTTATACGCAATTTTATCTGATTGAACTCTTAAAGCTCTAACTCCAGGACCTTTTGCGCTATTCAACATTTTAAATTGTAATGCTGTTTTATCTGCTGTGATTGGCATTTGTCCACCTAAAGCATCAATTTCACGAACAACGATACCTTTTGCTGGTCCACCAACAGAAGGATTACAAGGCATTTTACCAATGTTATCGATGCTTAAAGTTAACAAACAAGTATTCTTTTTTAATCTTGCCGCAGCCAAAGCAGCTTCAATCCCTGCGTGTCCTCCACCAATTACTACTATATCAAAATCTACCATGATTTATTTCTTCCACCATTTTTTCTACTTCAGAAACTTCTTTATCTTTGCTTGTTAAAATTTCAAAAGTTAATTTTCTTTCAAAATCTAACTGACTAATATAATAACGATACATTGTTAACTTTCCAACAAATTCTCGAATTCTTAGATCTCTATCATTTGCTTGATAGTATAAAGGAAAAGCTAATTTAATGTTTGTTTTATCCATATATAAACAATCACAATTAGAACCGCGAATCATATCCCAACTAGCTTCTTTAATTTTTAGTTCAGCTAATTTATGGCACATGTTTCTTTCTTTTTCACTACCAGATTCTTTTCCTATCATTCTAGATATAAGTGCTACTTGATGTCTAACAACATCATCTCTAAATATTTCGTCTGGATTTTTTGAAGGATCTGCACTCCATAAATCAATACCATGTTTTTGAGCCACTTTTAAAATCTTAACAGTTACCGATGGATCACTTCTATCTAAATATGTATAAGATTCTAGATGATTTGGAATATCTAACGAATCAATTTCATCAGGATAAACAGGTGAAACAAAGAAAACAACATCTGTAAGATATAAGCAACGCATTGTTGCTGGAACTTCACCTTTTCCTGCTTTACGAATCGCTTCTTCTAATCTTTCTTTTGTTTCATAGCCTGTTGATTCACTATATTGATTCCACAATTGATTTAAAGATAATCTTTTGACGGAATCATAGTGTGCATATCCAATGAGTCCTTTTTTTCTGCCATGATTTGGACGTGAAAAGAAGAAAAGGAGATCTCCTTTTCTGAAATCTGAAAATTTCTTCTTGTTTGATAAGCGCCAGAATATTATTGTACGATTTCTACACAATCGATGATATTCCAACATTTCACTATCCGTTACATACGCTATAGAACTCATATTTCTCTCTTTTTAAAATAATCCAAAAGTTTCGCCTTTTTCATCAATGCCCATATTTACTGCGGCTGGCACTTTTGGTAAACCAGGCATTGTTAATACATTTCCTGTATAAACGACAACAAATCCTGCACCTCTAGAAATATTGATATCTCTTACATGAATTGTAAAATCTGTTGGGCGACCAACAACTTTTGCGTCATCACTTAAAGAATTTTGTGTTTTTGCCATACATACTGGTAATGTATCCCAACCAAGTTGATGATATTGATTAATTTTTTCTTTTGCCTCATCAGAGAATTCAACATCTTTTGCACCATAGATTGTTTGCGCAATTGTAGTTACTTTCTCTTCAATACTGTTATTTACTTCATAGATAGGTGCGAAATGATTTTCTTCTTCACATTTTTCAACAACGATATTTGCAAGATCAATCATTCCTTTACCACCATTTGCCCATCCATCAGCTTCCGCAACAGGATGGTTATTCTCTTTACACCAATTGAGTAAAGCTTCCACTTCTTTTGGTGTATCCTTTGCGAACTTATTAATAGCTACAACATATGGAACACCAAATGCTTGTACAGATTCAATATGTTTTTGAAGATTTTCTGTTCCTTTTAACAATGCCTCAACATTTTCATTTCCAAGTTCAGTCACATCAACACCACCATGCATCTTTAATGCACGAACTGTCGCAACAATTACAACAGCGTTTGGTGTCAAACCAGCTGCTCTACATTTAATATCCATAAATTTTTCTGCACCAAGATCTGCACCAAATCCAGCTTCTGTAACTACATAATCACTTAATTTCAAAGCTGTTGTTGTAGCGATGACTGAGTTACATCCATGTGCGATATTTGCGAATGGTCCACCATGAATCAATACTGGTGTATGTTCTAAAGTTTGAACTAAGTTTGGTTTTAAAGCTTCTTTCATGACAACTGTTGCGGCACCTGAAGCTCCAATATCTTTAACAGTAACTGGTTTATTATCATATGTGTACGCTACAACACATTCAGAAATTCTCTTTTCAAAATCTTGAATATCTTTTGATAAACAAAGAATTGCCATAACTTCTGTCGCAACTGTAATTACAAAATGATCTTCTCTTTCAACACCATTTGTCTTTTTCTTTTGTCCAATTGTGATATCACGCAATGTTCTATCATTCATGTCTAAACATCTCTTCCAAACAACTTTTGTTGGATCAATATTTAATGGGTTTTCTTGATAAATACTATTATCTAACATTGCCGCAATTAAATTGTTCGCTGTTGTAACTGCGTGCATATCACCTGTGAAATGAAGATTAATAGATTCCATAGGAACAACTTGAGCGTAGCCACCACCAGTAGCACCACCCTTTAAGCCAAATACAGGTCCTAATGATGGTTCTCTTAAACAAGCCATTGCGTTCTTACCAATCTTAGACAAACCATCTACTAAACCAATTGTAGTTGTCGATTTACCTTCACCTGCTTTTGTAGGAGTGATTGCCGTAACAAGAATTAACTTACCATTTTTTTTATCTTTTAAATCTAACGCGTGAACATTTACTTTTGCCTTATCTCTTCCATAAGGTTCTAGTACAGATTCATCAATACCTGCTTTTTTCGCAATTTCATAAATGTCTTCTAATGTTGCTTCTTGGGCAATTTTTAAATCGTTATTCATCTTCTTCTCCTTCACATCGTTTTACGATCTGTTAATGCGTGTGCCAATGTCATTTCATCAGCGTAATCAAGCATTCCACCTGATGGTAGTCCATGCGCAATTCTTGTAACCAAAATATTTGGACATTCTTCTTTAATCAATTTATTGAGATACATCGCAGTCATCTCTCCATCCATTGTAGTATTGGTTGCTAAAATAATTTCTTTTGCGTGTTTTGCTCGCTCTAATAATGAATCAATATTTAAATCTTCTGGCATGACTCCTTTTGTGGTAGAAATCAAACCATTTAATACATGATAGACACCTTGATATTCATTTGTCTTTTCCATCGCTATAATATCTTTTGGACTTTGTACAACGAATATCACATCTTTACTTCTATGATCGTTACTACAAATTTCACAGGTATCCTCTTCTGTGAGATTTCCACATACTTTACAATAATGCAAATTTTTCTTCACATTTATCATAGCTTGTGCGAATGCTTCAACATCTTCTTCTTTTCTATCTAAGATGCTCAAAGCATATCTTTCTGCACTTTTCTCACCAACACCTGGAAGGTATCGGAACCTTTCTATTAAATCTTGTAAGCTTTTTGGATACATGAATTACATCCCTGGAAGATTCAATCCTGAAGCAAGACCACCTAATTGACTTTCTCGATCAGCTTCACACTTTTCAACTGCGTTGTTAAACGCAATCATCAACATGTCTTGTAACATTTCTCTATCTTCCATTAATTCTTCTGGAATTGTAATTTCTTGACATTCATTCTTACCATTAACTTTCACAACAATTCCATTGGATTGTCCTTCATAAATCGTTGCTTCTAACTTTGATTGTGTTTTCTTTAAATCAGCTTGCATCTTTTGTGCTTGCTTCATAATCATATTAATATCCATGTTTTCTCTCCTTATACAACTTTAACGTTTTCTTCCCCAAACAATTGTTTTACCTTATCAATTGTTGATGTTTCTTCAGATGTATCCTCTTCATATTTTGTTATTTGAATTGGATCTGGCAATTCACCAGTATGCATTTTTTCTCTAAAAGCTTTTGTTGCCTCAACAAATTCTTCATTTGTTATCGCAAACAATATCTTATCTGTATGCAAGATATCTCTCATAAAGACATACAATTCTTTATTCATCTTTTCTGAATTGATTCTATTCACAATAGAAGTCATATCAGAAGTAATCAAAATACAATCATTTCCACTTGCGACAACCTTACATTCATTCAATAAGCTTGTATATTTACGATTTGTTAAATCACCATATGAATCCAACATAGAAAATGTATTTTCATCTGTTACTTTATTTTGTTTATCACAAGCTGTTAAAATAGATAAAATTTTATTTTGATCTATCTTTTCGATTGATTGAATTACAACAGGTGCCTCTTCTACTTTTTCTTCTTTTTGAATTGGTACAATAGGTTCAACCTTTGTGACAGGTGTTACATGTGGTTGAATTACTTGTTCTTGTTGTACTACAACTGGTGGTTGTTCATTAATT
Organism: Lachnospiraceae bacterium; assembly: GCA_963638375.1. Classification (GTDB taxonomy): domain Bacteria; phylum Bacillota_I; class Bacilli_A; order Erysipelotrichales; family Erysipelotrichaceae; genus Bulleidia. Next base: position 16,122 of record CAVHRL010000011.1, on the reverse strand, counting down.
GATAACGATAAACACGTCACTTCAAACACTCTCGCAGTTGAAGTTGAAGTACGATAACGATTTTTTGTATCCATTAATTTCTCGCAAATATGCATGCATGTTGCAGAGGATATTTCATTATTTAAATCACTTGCTTCATCTTTTGAAATTGTTTTTAATAAATCTTCTTTCTTAGTAGATGCATAAATAACAACATCTTTTAGAATATCAATCATTCCATCTGTATAACGAATAAAATCAATTCCTTTATCTTCATATGTTGCGATTCTAGAAATAATAGATGCCATGTCTTTATGAATGATATCTTTAATCAACGCTATCTTTTCAGTTGTTGTTGTCAATCCATAAATACGATCAATCGCTTCTACTGTGATATTATCACTTGTATAAGATGCACATTGGTCCATAATACTCAATGCGTCTCTCATACCACCATCACTCAATACCGCTATCATCATCGCAGCATTAGTTTCCATTGAAATATTTTCTTTTTTCGCAATATTTAATAGATGATCACGAATCTGTTCTGTTTTTACTTTTGTGAAATCATATCTTTGACATCTAGAAATAATTGTTGGTAATAATTTTTGCGGATCAGTTGTCGCTAAAATAAAGATTACATTTTCAGGTGGTTCTTCTAATGTTTTTAATAACGCTGAAGAAGCGGCACTTGATAATTGATGAACCTCATCTATAATATAAACTTTATGTTTTCCTTGCATCGGTGCAAGCCTACTTCTTTCAATCAGATCACGAATATCTTCTACATGAGTTTCATTCGCAGCATTGATTTCAATAATATCTGGATGTGTGCCATTATTTGCCGCAACACAATTGTCACAATGTTCGCAAGGTGCTTCTGTTGGATTTGTACAATTCACAGACTTTGCAAGTAATCTTGCCATTGTTGTTTTTCCTGTTCCTCTTGGTCCACAGAAAAGATATGCATGTCCAACCTTATTCTCATGTATTGCGTTTTTAATAGATCGAACAATGTATTCTTGTCCTACTACTTCTTCAAATGTTGAAGAACGATATTTTTGATACAAAGCTATTTTTGCCATGAAATTCTCCTTGTTCTATATTATAACAAAAAAGCCTACATTCGAATGTAGGTTTTCATTTATTTATGCGATTTATTTATTCTTTTTTTCTTAAAAAAATCTTTTAAAATTTTTGAACATTCATCTTTCAAAATATCACTATAAATTTCTTTTGGATAAATATTTAAACGAGGAATTTGTTTAATATGAATAAGTGATTCAACACAACCACCTTTCATATCACTCGCTCCATAGTATAATCGTTTAATTCGACTCAATTGAATTACACCTGTACACATCATACAAGGTTCTAAAGTTACATATAAATCACAATCAGATAAATTCCATGTACCTAATTTCTTGGATGCTTGTTGAATTGCGAGGAATTCTGCATGAGAGGAAGCTTGTTGATTGTGTTCTTTCAAATTGTGAGCTTTAGAAATCACTTCACCATTTCTAACAATAACCGCTCCAATTGGAACTTCATCTATTTCCTCTGCTTTATGTGCCTCCTCTAAGGCAATTTTCATATAATCATCTGCGTTCGTCATAATAAAAAATGGCACACGCGATCAGAGGCTCGTATGGCTGCTACCTTCCGGTCCTGACCAGGTTAGAAACATGACTGCTGTGCCACAAGTATTATATATGAGTTTTTCTCTTGACTCAACATTAATTTTATTGATTATTGTTTCACGTGAAACAATAAAGGATATCTTAATAGATACCCTTTATTTCTTAGAAATTTTTCTTTTTTTCTGGTACAGGAATAACTTCCATGCCACCCATATATGGTCTCAATGGTTCTGGAATACGAATAGAACCATCTTCGTTTAAGTTATTTTCAACAAAAGCAATTAACATTCTAGGTGGAGCTACAACTGTATTATTCAATGTATGAGCGAAATAGTTACCCTTTTCTCCCTTTACACGAATACCAAGTCTTCTTGCTTGCGCGTCACCCAAGTTAGAACAAGAACCAACTTCAAAGTACTTCTTTTGACGAGGAGACCAAGCTTCTACATCACAACTCTTTACTTTCAAATCTGCAAGATCGCCAGAACAACATTCTAATGTTCTAACTGGAATATCTAATGATCTGAAAAAGTCGACAGAGTTTTGCCATAGTTGATCATACCAATACTTAGAATCTTCTGGTTCACAAACAACTACCATTTCTTGTTTTTCAAATTGATGAACTCTATAAAGTCCTCTTTCTTCAATACCATGCGCACCAACTTCTTTTCTAAAACATGGAGAATAAGAAGTTAATGTATAAGGAAGATCTTCTTTCTTTAGAATCTGTCCGATAAATCTACCAACCATAGAATGTTCAGATGTACCAATTAAGTATAAATCTTCACCTTCGATCTTATACATCATGTTTTGCATTTCCGCAAAGCTCATAACTCCACTAACAACATCCCCATGGATCATGAATGGAGGAATAAAATACGTAAATCCTCTATTAATCATGAAATCACGAGCATACGCTAAGATAGAAGAATGTAATCTTGCGATATTTCCTTTTAAATAATAGAAACCATTACCAGATGTTTTACCTGCAGAATCAATATCTAATCCATCAACCTTTTCTAAAATATCAACATGATATGGAATTTCATATTCAGGAACAACAGGTTCACCATATTTTTGAATTTCTTGGTTTTCACTATCATCTTTTCCAATAGGTACAGATGGATCAATGATATTAGGAATGACATACATTCTCTTCCTAATTTCTTCATTGAGTTCAGCCTCTCTCTTTTCAAGAGCTTCCATCTCATCGCCCATTTCTTTAACTTTAGCTTTTACTTGTTCTGCTTCTTCTTTTTTTCCATCACGCATGAGTCCGCCAATTTCCTTGGACATCTTATTACGATCAGCTCTTAAAGAATCACCTTTTGTCTTAACTGCACGAACTTCTTTATCGAATTCAGCAACTTCATCTACCAATGGTAGTTTTTCGTCCTGGAACTTCTTTTTGATATTTTCTTTAACGAGTTCAGGATTTTCACGAATTAGTTTAATGTCTATCATCTTTTTTCCTCCAACAAAACAAAAACATCATCCACTAAAGGGACGATGTTGTAATCGCGGTGCCACCCTTTTTGTTTGAATTGTTTCACGTGAAACAATTCAAGCCACTTCATTTATCAGATAACGGTTGATAACCGGAAACGATTAATTTCTCTCAAAGGCGGATTCATTCAGATTGTGTTGAATTACACCAAACTTCAACTCTCTATAAACTACAATCTTTCCTTACTATTCCTTCTCAACGAATTAATTTCATTAAATCATTCTGAATATTAATTGTCAAGATTTTCATAGAATGATATCATGAAAAAAATAGAGGTTTAAAATATGGCTTCAAAAAAAACATCTTATCAAAACAAATTAGAATACAACAACACATATAATAGGAATAATTATCGCTCATTTTCTATGCGTCTCAATCATGAAAAAGAGAATAATATTATTCAATGGTTAGAATCTCAAGATTCTTTAAAAGAGTATCTTCTTTCATTAGTACTTAAGGACATGGAAAAGTCACAAAAGAAACAAAATAAGAAAGATAAGAAAAAGAAAAAGAAGTAAATCATGCATGCATGATACAATATAAAAAATAGTGTAAAAATCATAGATTGTAGGTGATTGTTTTGAGTAATGAAAAATTAACAATGAAAGATATAGCTGAAATTGCCGGGGTAGGAAAAAGTACAGTTTCCAGATATTTTAATGGTGGACTTGTAAAACCAGAAACAAAAGAAAAGTTAAGACAAGTATGTGAAAAGTACAATTATAAACCTAATCAAGCAGCTAAATTACTAAAGGCAAAAAGAACAAATACAGTTGGGATTATTTCCCCTACTTTAACCTCTTATACCTCATCCAAAACAATTACAACATTAGATGACTATTTAAAAGATAGAGGATTTAGAACAATCATAATTAATACAAACCATTCCTCTGATAGAGAACGCGAAGCATTTGAATATCTTACAGAATTAAATGTAGATGGCATTGTTATCTTAGCTACTAATAATAAATATGATTATCAAGAATTAAAAGAAAGATATCAAATACCAATTTTATTTATGGGTCAAGAAATTGAAAATGGGCCTTCTATTGTTTATGACGATTATCGTTCTGGTTATGAAGTAGGAAAAATCATCGCAGAAGCAGGTCATAAAGATATAGCGTTCATTGGTGTAGATCAATCTGATATATCTGTTGGTGTAGTACGTAAATTAGGTGTTTACGATGCATTAAAAGAAAATAACATTAAAGACATCAAATATATTAAAGCTGATTTCGAATATGAAAAATGTTTACCAATCATAGAAAAACAACTAGATAAACATATTCCAAGTGCTATTATTTGTTCTACTGATAGAATGGCTAGTGCTTGTTATACCATCTTACAAAATAAAGAAATAAAAATTCCCGAACAAGTTTCTATTATAGGCTTTGGTTCTTATCGTTATTCGCGATTAATGAATCCTCCACTAGATAGTATTCGATTTGATAATGTCAAAGCTGGAGAAGAATGTGGACAAACAATCATTGAAATGATTGAAGGTATTGATGTTGATTACAGAAAATTAATTGGTTTTGAATATGTACATGGAGGAAGTATCAGAAAAATCTGATACTTTTTTTGTGAAAGCGTTGACATTTTAAAAAATAGAATTATTATATTTATGGAACCGGTACCATTACGGAGAAAAGGAGAAAAATTAATGGCTTTAGATTACAGAAAATGTGCAGAAGATATCTATGCATGTCTAGGTGGTAAAGATAATATTGCATCTGTTGCACATTGTGCTACTAGACTTCGTCTAGCAATCGTTGACTCAAAGAAAGTTGACGAAAAGAAATTAGAAAATGTAGATGGTGTGAAAGGTGTCTTCACTTCTAATGGACAATTACAAATCATTATTGGAACAGGAACAGTTAACAAAGTATTTGATGAGTTCTTAGCAGTTACAGGTTTACAAGCAGGAACAAAAGAAGATGTTAAAAACGCTGCTGCAAGTAATATGAACGTCTTCAAAAGATTAATCAAATCATTAGGTGATGTTTTCGTTCCTATCTTACCTGCTATCGTTGCTTCAGGTTTATTGATGGGACTTGTAGAAGCTTTAGGTAAAGCAATGCCAGGTTTCGCATCAACTGATTGGTATGCATTTTTAGACATGGTCGCAAATACTGCTTTTGCTTACTTGCCAGTTATCGTATCTATTTCAGCCGCTAAAGTATTTGGTGGTAATATCTTCTTAGGAGCGGTTATTGGTCTAGCGATGATTCATTCCACATTAACAAATGGTTGGAATGCCGCAAACGGATATGATATTTGGTACCTATTTGGTCACTTTCAAATTGGTAATTACACTTTAGGACAAATCAACGTACTTGGTTATCAAGGTCATGTCATACCTGTCATGATAGCAGTATGGATCATGAGTAAATTAGAAAATTGGTTACATAAACACGTACCAGAAATGATTGATTTATTCGTCACTCCATTAACAACAGTATTTGTTACATTATTATTAACATTCACAATCATTGGTCCTATTTTCTCTACTGCAGAAACATTTGTATTATCATGTGCACAACAATTAATAACAGTTGGTTATGGAATTGGATCACTTATCATGGGTGCTATTTATCCTGTTACTGTCGTTATGGGATTACATCATATGTATAACGTCATTGAGGCTGGATTATTAGCTTCTGCTGATTTTGGAAATCTCAATATTTGGATGCCAATCGCAAGTGCTGCTAACTTCGCACAATTTGGTGCATGTCTAGCTGTTGGTCTAAAAGCTAAATCTTCAAAAACAAAATCTATCGCTATTCCTTCTGCAATTTCCGCATCTTTAGGAATTACAGAACCAGCAATCTTCGGTGTAAATATGCGTTATACAAAACCATTTATCTGTGCTGTGATTGGTGGAGCTATTGGTGCTATGTTTGGTAGCTTAACTGGTTTAGGTGCTACTGCGTATGGTGTAACAGGTATTCCAGGTTACTTAACAATCAATAAACCTTTACTCTATACTGTAATGCTAGCTATCTCTGGTGGTATTGCATTTGTTCTAACAATGATTATTTGGAAGGAAGAAACAAACGAAGTTCCTCAAACAATTCCAACAGAAACAATTATCAAAACAAACAAAGATGTAATAGTACAACCAGTAAATGGTGAAATCATTTCCGCTACAGAAATTCCTGATCCAATGTTCGCAAATGAATCAATGGGACCAAGTATTGGAATCAACCCTACTGACAATCAAATCTATGCTCCTTTTGATGGCAAAGTAAAAATGATATTTCCTACAAATCACGCAATTGGACTAGAAAGTAATAATGGTGTAGAAGTATTAATTCATGTCGGTGTCAATACAGTTAACATGAATGGAGAAGGTTTTAAAGCATTTGTTCAACAAGGTGATGAAGTAAAACAAGGAGACTTATTATTAACATTTGATTCTAAAAAAATCAAAGAAGCAGGAAACAGTGATTGTGTCATTGTTGCGGTCACAAATTCATCAGAATTAACAGATATTCAAAAGATAAAATGAGTTATAAATTAAAATATCATTTATATCCCATCCATGGTGGATGGTTAAATGATCCAAACGGATTATGTCAATATCAAGGAAATTATCACATTTTCTATCAATACGCTAAAGCAGTTGATGGAAGTAGCGATAAATGCTGGTATCATCTCACAACAAATGATTTCGTGCATTATAAAGATGAAGGTATCGCAATCTACCCAGATCAAGAATATGATAAAAGTGGTGCATATAGTGGATGTTGTTTCGTAGAAAATGGTATGCATATCTTCTATACAGGAAATGTTAAACAAGAAGGAAATCATGACTATATTCATTCTGGTAGATTGTCTAATACAACTTATATTTATTCAAAAGATGGAATACACTTTGATCATAAGAAAGTTGTTTTAAATAATAATGATTATCCAACAGACTTAACAAATCATATTCGTGATCCAAAAGTATATAAAAGAAATGGTATCTATGAAATGTACTTAGGCGCAAGAGATAATCATGATATAGGTTGTGTTCTTGTATATGAATCTAAAGATTTAATTCATTGGAACTATACGAAAAGAATTACATCCGAGAAACCATTTGGATACATGTGGGAATGCCCTGATTGTATTCAATTAGATAATGAATATTTCTTGATTACATGTCCTCAAGGAATTGAAAGACAAGAATATGAATATCAAAATGAGAATCAAAATGGTTACTTTCATATAAAAGATACGCTAGCGTATGATTATCAAACATTAGATTATGGATATGATTTCTACGCTCCTCAAACTTTTAAAGATGAAAAAAATAGAACGATATTAATTGGATGGATGGGATTACCAGACAAAACACCAACACATCCTACTGTCAAAGATGGTTGGCAAATGGCTTTAACTCTCCCTAGAGAATTAAAGAATATTAATCATAAAATCTATCAATATCCAATTAATGAAATATTCTCTTTAAAGAAGAATGAAAGAAAAGTAATCATTGATTCAACAAAAAAAGAATATGAAAAAGAATGTTTGATTCATTATGAGAATCATCATCCAACATTTCATATCCAATGTAATAATTTAGTAATCAATTATGAAAATGAAATATTCTCTTTATCTTTCTTAAATGACAAAACAGAAAGAAAAGAAAGATCATTAAAAATCAATGATCTTAAAGAACTAGATATATTCTTAGATTCATCTAGTATAGAAATATTTATTAATCACGGAGAAAAAACATTAACTTCTAGATATTATGATGAAGAAGATGCATTAATGATGACAAGTAATCAAACATTAGAAATCACTTATTCAGAAATGAAATCAATTGAATATATCAACTAACAAAGGAAGAAATTCCTTTGTTTTTTATAACTTACTAGAAAGAAAAGATTTTAATCTTTCACTCTTTGGATGTTCAAATATTTCTTCTGGTGTTCCTTCTTCTCCTATCTTACCACCATCAATAAATAAGATTCTATCAGCCACTTCCCTAGCGAATCCTAATTCATGTGTTACACAGATCATCGTATACTCTTCATTCGCTAAAGACTTAATTAAATCTAAAACTTCTTTTGTCATTTCAGGATCTAATGCACTTGTTGGTTCATCTAATAGTAGTACTTTTGGATTTATCATAACAGCTCTACAAATCGCAACTCTTTGTTTTTGACCACCAGATAAACGACTAGGATATTGATTCTCTCTACCTTGTAATCCTACTTTTTCTAAAAGATTACTAGCTTGAGATTCAGCTTGTTCTTTTGGTATATTTTTCAATTTTGTAGGTCCAATTATTAAATTTTCCATAATCGTTAAATGAGGAAATAAATTGTAACTTTGGAATACCATAACCATATCTTTACGAATATCATTGATATTTGTTAATAAAGAAGTCACTTCAACATCATTAAAATATATCTTTCCACTCGTTGGTCTTTCTAACAAATTTAAACAACGTAAGAAAGTTGATTTACCACAACCAGAAGGTCCTAATATAACAGTTACTTCACCTTTATGAAATTCAGTTGTTATTCCTTTAATAATAGAAGATCTTCCAAATGATTTATAAATATTATCTACACGAATCATAACTTCATCGTTTTTCATTTTGATTCAATCTCCTTTCCAAATAAGAAACAATTAGTGACATAAATATAACAATCACAAGATAAATCAACGCAACACTAACTAATGGTAATAGAGCTTCATATGTTCTAGAACGAATATAATCCCCTGCACGAGTTAAATCAACGATACCAATATATCCTGCAATCGCAGTACCTTTTAATAATCCAATAAATTCATTACCTAAGGCAGGAATTGTATTTTTAATAGCTTGTGGAAAAATAAATAATCGCATTGTTTGACGATATGTAAAACCTAAGCTTCTACCAGCTTCGTATTGTTCTTTTCCAACAGAATTCCATCCACTTCTAATAATTTCAGCTACATACGCAGCAGAATTCAAACCAAACGCAACAATACAAATCATGATTTTATTCACATTGATATTCGCAAATATTACATAATAAATAATCAATAATTGAATAACAGAAGGAGTACCTCTAATTACCGTTAAATATAATTTCATGAATAAATTTAAAATATGAAATACATGTAACTTATCAGCAGTATAACGAATATAAGCAATGATCGTTCCAAGAACTAAAGCAAGTATTTCTGCACCTAATGTAATTATTAATGTTGTTCCTAAACCTTTTAATAATGTTTGATAACGATTATCAGTTATAAAATTCTGATAGATTCTTTGAATAAAACTATTATTTGTTGCTTTATTTCCATTTCTATAAACAACGATTTTCTTAGCGGCTTCATAAATAGGATCTGTAAAATCTATACTTTTCTTTCTTTCTTCAGTAATGACCATACCAGAAAATCCAACATCAGCTTTACCACTTTGTACTGCGTTGATAATTGCTGTAAACTGCATATCTTCAATTTGCAGATTCATTCCTAATTTATCCGCCATTGCTTGTGCAAGTTCCATTTCAATTCCAACATATTTTCCATTTTCAACATATTCATATGGTTCAAACTCCGCATTTGTTGCCACAACAAAAGTACCATTTGAACGATCAACATTAGATGGGGAAACATAAGGTTGTGTTCCTTTCTTTTCATCATCTAAATAATTATCTAATACTTGTTGAATAATACCTTCTTCTTTTAATTCCGCAATAATTTGATTTAATTTTTCTTTTAATTCTGTATTATTTTTAGAAACACATAACGCAGTATTTTCTTCCGCAAAAGCTTCATCTAAAACAGATAAACTCTCATCTTTTTCTAAGAAAGATTTCGCTGCTCCTTCATTTACTACAACACAATCTAACTTACCTTGAGATAAAGATTTCATTTCATCCGCAACACTATTAAATCTTTCAATTGTTGCGTCTTTAATAGATGAAGTCGCTAAATCTTCCGAACTACCTAAAATTACACCAATCTTCTTTCCTTCTAAATCAGAAAGGTTGTCAATTGTTGTAATTTGACTAGATTCCGTACAACTTACTAATGTGAAAGATATCAATAAAATAAATAATAGATTCAATAGCTTTTTCATAGTAATTGTATTATAAAACAATTGATTTCTTTTTTAATATAGAAACTCGTTTTCTAAAGAAATAATAATTCATAAATTGGAAATAATCTTTTCCACAATATTTTAAAAATTCATCTTCAATGTCATAACAATCTTCACAACCTTTATCTAAACAATATTGAAGTAAAGGATCATAATATGTTTCTTCAACAGAAATAATATCATGAATACCTTGAATTCTTAATTCACTATTATTTAATAATAATTGCTTTCCTTTCTCTGACAATTCTTCTAAATTACCTTTAATACAATTATTTTCATATTCTTTCATCTTATGATTTACTTCAGAAAAATCATTAATATAACGATCACAATTACAAATATATACTTTCTTAATGTTTTTAAATTGATTACATATGATATACATACTTATTTTATTAGAGTAATAATCTGTAATCCAAAATCTAACTTCATCTACTTTTTTTATTTGTGTCCAAACAAAAAGATATCCTACGAAAAGTAAGATATCTTCATTTGTTATTCTTCTGTAGTTTTTGTTACTTCTTCTACTACTTCTTCTTCAGATTCAGGATCAAGGATTGCTACGTTAGATACACCTTCACCTTCTTTGATGTTAATGAATTTAACACCTGTAGCAGCTCTACCAATAACTGATACTTGTTTGAGAGAGATACGAATGATAATACCTGCATCAGTCATAATCATACAGTCTTCATCACCATTAATACTTCTCATCGCAACAAGATCGCCAGTCTTTTCATTGAGATTAGCAGTTCTTACACCTTTTGCACCACGGCTTGTAATACGATAATCATCTAATTTTGACTTTTTACCATAACCTTTCTTTGTGATTGTAAGAATGTATTTACCTTCTTCATTTGTAGCTAAACCAATGACTTCACTACCATCAACATTGAATCCCTTCACACCCTTAGCTACTCTACTTAAAGGTCTAATTGCTGATTCATTGAATCGTACAGCTTTACCATTGCTACCAGCGATAATAATTTCAGCGTTACCACTTGTACCCTTAACAAAAGCTAATGCATCATCTTCATTAAACTTGATGGCAATTTTACCATTCTTGTTAATATTTTCAAATTCTTCTAATGAAGTTCTCTTAACAAGACCTTTCTTTGTTGCGAAGAATAAGAATTTCTTATCTTCAGAATCATTATAAGGAACTAAAGCACAAACTTTTTCATCTCTACTGATTTGAACTAAGTTAATGATTGGTAATCCTTTTGATGTTCTAGAAAATTGAGGAATATTATATCCCTTTACTCTAAATACTCTACCTTTATCTGTAAAAATCAATAGATGATCATGAGTGGACATATGAATAAACAATTCGATATTATCATCCTTGTTTAATTCCATTCCTTTAATACCTTTTCCGCCTCTATTTTGTACTTTGTAAGTATCAGAAGTCATTCTCTTAATATATCCATTTGATGACATTGTAATGACAATATCTTCCACAGGAATAAGATCTTCATCTTCCATTTCAGCAGAACCTTCAATAATGATAGTTCTTCTTTCATCACTGAATTTTTCTTTTACTTCTGTTAATTCATCTTCAATGATTTTTTCAATTCTCCAATGATTTGCGAGAATATCTTTTAAATCTGCAATCTTGATTAATAAATCTTGGTATTCACTTTCAATTTTTTCTCTAGCTAGACCAGTCAATCTTCTAAATTGCATATCTAAGATAGCTTTACATTGAATATCAGACAAACTAAAATCAGTCTTCATTCTTTCAGTAGCTTCCGCATCATCTCTAGAACTTCGAATAATATGGATAATAGCGTCTAAGTTATCAACCGCAATTCTTAAACCTTCTAAAATATGAGCTCTCGCTTCAGCTTTCTTTAAATCATATTGTGTTCTTCTCGTTACGACATCATCTTGATGATCAATATAACCTTGAATCAATTCCTTCATTCCTGCAGTACGAGGAGTATTTTTAAATAATACAACGTTGTTGACTGAGAAATTTGTTTGTAAAGGAGATAATTTATATAACTGATTCAAAATAACTTCGGGTTGTACGTCTTTTCTTAATTCCATAACAATACGTACACCATTCATATTTGATTCATCACGAAGATCTGTAATACCTTCTACTTGTTTATCTCTAGCTAATGACGCAATTCTTTCAACTAAAGTAGCTTTATTAACAGAATAAGGAATTTCAGTTACAACAATACGTGATTTTCCATTAGGCATCTGTTCAATTTCTGTTTTACTACGCATAACAATAGAACCACGACCAGTTTCAAATGCTTTACGAATTGCACTTTTACCAATGATATAACCACCAGTAGGAAAATCAGGACCTTTGATATATTCCATTAATTCTGTAGTTGTGATTTCAGGATTATGCATTGTCGCAATAATAGCGTCAATTGTTTCACCTAGATTATGTGGAGCAACATTTGTAGCCATACCAACCGCAATACCCATTGATCCATTAACAATCAAATTAGGAATTCTTGCAGGTAGTACATTTGGCTCTAATTCTTCACCTTCATAGTTTGGTGTCATATCTACAGTATCTTTATCAAGATCACGTAACATTTCCATAGATAGTTTGGATAAACGAGCTTCTGTATAACGCATCGCAGCAGCTCCATCACCATCCATAGATCCAAAGTTACCATGACCATCAATTAAAATACTTCTCATGTTCCAAGGTTGTGCCATATAAACGAGTGCACCATAGATAGAAGAATCACCATGTGGATGATATTTACCCATTGTTTCACCAACAATACGCGCACATTTACGATATGGTTTATCTGGTGTATTGTTCATTTCATTCATTGCGTATAAGATTCTACGTTGTACTGGTTTCATACCATCACGTACATCTGGTAATGCACGAGCAACGATAACAGACATCGAATAGTCAATGAAATCTCTTTTCATTTCTTTTGTAAGATCTTGTTCTGTAATATTTCCTGGGTCAAATTTTGACTCATCAAATTCCATAAAATCATCTCTAGCCATTTATCAACCCTCCTTAAATATCAAGATTCGCAAAATCTGCATTTTCAATAATGTAATTTTTTCTAGATTCAACTTCATCACCCATGAATATACTAAAATATTCATCTGCCTTCTCAGCATCATCGATATTAACTCTAATCAAAGTTCTATTCTTAGGATCCATAGTTGTTTCCCATAACTGTTCAGGATTCATTTCACCTAAACCTTTATATCTTTGTGAAGATACTCTTTCTCCTAATTCTTCAAGCATTTTCTTAGCTTGATTTTCAGTATATGCATATTTAACAGTATTTCCTTTTTGAAATTTATATAAAGGAGGTTGTGCGATATATACATGACCTGTTTCAATGATTTCTCTCATGTAACGATAGAAGAATGTTAATAACAAGATACGAATATGAGCTCCATCGACATCGGCATCGGTCATAATAACGATTTTATTATAACGAAGTTTTGAAGGATCTGTTTCTTCTAAGATTCCACATCCAAATGCAGTAATCATAGAACGAATTTCATTATTTTCAAAAACTCTAGCTTGTCTTGCCTTTTCTACATTTAAGATTTTACCTCTTAAAGGAAGAATAGCTTGATAATGAGAATCTCTACCTTGTTTTGCGGAACCGCCGGCAGAATCACCTTCGACTATATAGATTTCACAAATACTAGCATCTTTTGATGAACAATCTGATAATTTACCAGGTAAAGAAGAAACTTCTAAAGCTGATTTTCTTCTTGTAGCTTCTCTTGCCTTTTTCGCAGCGACACGTGCTTGTGAAGCAACCATAGCTTTTTCAACGATTGCTTTACCTTGATCAGGATTTTCTAATAAAAATCTTTCTAATGAAGCACCAAAAATATCAGAAACAATTTTTCTAACAACAGAGTTTCCTAATTTTGTTTTTGTTTGTCCTTCATATTGAGGATCAGGATGCTTAACTGAAATAACAGCAGTAATTCCTTCTCTACAATCTTCAGAAGTTAAATTATCGTCTTTTTCTTTTAATATCTTTGCATCTCTAGCATATTTATTTAAAGTTCTACTTAACGCATTATTAAAACCTTCTAAATGCGTACCACCTTCAACTGTATTAATATTGTTACAGAAAGTATAAATAGCTGGATTATAGCCATCATTGTATTGACACGCTACTTCTACTTGAATATCTTTTTCATATCCTTCCGCATAAATAACATCAGGATGAACAACAGACTTAGATTTATTTAAGTATTCGATATATTGTTTTAGACCACCTTCAAAATAAAAATCGTAATGTTTTTTATTTTCTTCTTCCTGTCTTTCATCATTAAATACTAAACGAACACCTTTATTTAAGAATGCTAATTGTCTTAAACGATCACGAATTGTATCATGATCATAAACAGTCGTTTCTGTAAAAATCGTAGGATCTGCTTGAAAAATAACAACAGAACCATGTTTTTCTTTATCACATGTATTGATAACTTTACAATCTTCAACAGGATGTCCACCATTTTCAAATCTTTGATAATATTCACTACCATCATGATAAACATGTACTTCTAACCAAGAAGATAATGCGTTAACAACAGACGCACCTACACCATGAAGACCACCAGAGTACTTATAAGCTCCTCCACCAAACTTACCACCAGCATGTAATACAGTAAAAATCGTTTCAATCGTAGATTTACCAGTTTTTGCGTTTTTACCTGTAGGCATACCACGACCATCATCTTCTACTTTAACTGTGTTATTACCATCAATCGTAACAACAACACTAGAAGCATAACCAGCCATAGCTTCGTCAATACCATTATCAACAATTTCCCATACTAAATGATGTAATCCTTTTGATGAAGTAGAAGCTATATACATACCAGGTCTTTTTCTAACAGCTTCTAATCCTTCAAGTACTTGAATTTCAGAGTCATTATATTCTTCTGTTACTTTAGAATCTAATGTACCACCTATAACAGCTTCTGTTCCATCTTCTGTTTTTATAACAACTTCTTTTTCTTCACTCATGGCTTACCTCCTAAATTCATTAGTCTTCCATTTTCAATATAGAAAATCTTCATATCTTTATTTTTTAGAAATGATGGAATATCAGTAGACGTAATCACACATTGATATTCTTTTCCAACCATATCTATCAATTTCATTTGCCTATTTTGATCTAATTCACTTAATACATCATCTAGTAATAAAACAGGCAATTTATTTATTTGATTTTGAATGTATTTTAATAACGCAATCTTAAAAGATAATATTGTCATTCTTTTTTGACCTTGTGATGCAAATTGAATCAAAGGTCTATCATTCATTTCAAACAAAATATCTTCTCTATGAACACCAAATGACGTAACATGATTTTCATAATCTCTTTGTCTATATTCCTTATGATGTTTCAATATATTTTCATAAGAAATCTCATCATCCATACAACATTTGTATTTCAAATGAATATTGATAGTATCATCTGATAACTGATGATAAATATCTGTAATATAGGAATCTATTGTTTCAATAAAATTTTTTCTACATTTAATAATAATTAATTCATATTGAGATATCTGTTCATCTAAAGTATCTAATAAAATTTGATTGATATTTTGATTCTTTAATAGTAGATTTCTTTCTTTTAATAAATTCTGAAAATTTGATAAAGCAGAAAGATATTTGTTTGATATTTTAGAAATTTCTTGATTCATTAATTTTCTTCTTTCTTTTGGAGGATCAGAGAAAATATTCAAATCATCAGGAGAAAAAAGAACAACATTTAATAAACCTACAAATTCACTACTCTTTTTAACTGGTTGATGATGAACCATCAACGTCTTTCCATTTTGATGAATAATGGCTTCAATTTCTTTTATCTCTTCATTATCTACAAAAGTACATTTAATATTAGAAAATAAACAATTCT
>CAVHRL010000010.1:0-38890 GCA_963638375.1 Lachnospiraceae bacterium | reverse complement strand
TTTTAGCTTCAAGTTGTTCTTTATCTGCTAGATAATAATGATTTGTAACATGGAAGTTATCGTCAAATTCATATACAAGTGGAACACCAGTTGGAATATTAACAGATACGATTTCATCATCGGAAAGATTCTCAAAAAATTTCACCAATGCCCGTAAAGAATTACCGTGTGCTACAATAATTACTTTCTTTCCTTCCATCATATCTTTTTTTATAACTTCATTAAAATATGGGACAACTCTATCAATTGTTGTCTTTAAACTTTCACAATTTGGTAGATTTTCTTTATCCACTTTTTCGTACATCGGATCATTCACAGGATTTCTAGAATCTTCTGCTGTTAATGCAGGTGGTAACACATCAAACGAACGTCTCCAGATTTTCACTTGTTCTTCACCATACTTCTCAGCAGTTTCTGCTTTGTTCAAACCTTGTAGTGCGCCATAATGTCTTTCATTTAATTTCCATGATTTATTTACAGGAATATAACATAAATCCATCTCTGTTAATATATGATCCAAAGTATGAATCGCTCTACGTAAATACGAAGTATAGGCAACATCAAAATGATAACCTTCTTCTTTCAAAATCTTACCTGCATTAACTGCTTCTTCATTTCCTGTTTCACTTAATTCGACATCGGTCCATCCTGTAAATAGATTCAACTTGTTCCATTCACTTTCACCATGTCTTACTAATACTACTTTCATATTTCCCTCCACAGTTAGATATAACTAACTGTAGAGTTAGTATAGTCTAACTGCAGAAAAAATTCAATAAAAGTGATTATTAAGGTATAATATTAGTGTTTTGGAGGATTATTCCATGGTTAAAAAAATCGCATTACTTATCTTATTTGGGCTAGCATTTGTTGTATGTATCGTTGGTAGTTTTCCTTGGTACACAAAAATTCTAGCTGGATTAACAATGCTAGTGAGTTTCATTATTGTATTAACAACTGATTTCAAGAATTTGAAGTAACTTTGTTACTTCTTTTTTTCTTTTATATTCCTCAACAATTAATTCTATACATCTATCAATTGTTAAAGAAGAACTATTTAGACACAAATCATAATTTAAAGGATCACCAAATTTTTGGTCTGTATAGATTTCATAATATGCAGCTCTTCTTTTATCTTTTTCATTTAATCTCTTCTTTGGATTGATATCAGATTCACCATATTGTTTTACAATTCTCTCTGCTCTAAAATCCATATCTGCATAAATATACACTCTTAATAGTTCTATATCTTTGCGACTCTTTAAAACATAATCTGCACATCTACCAACAATGACACAATCTTCTTCCTTTGAAATATTTTGAATCACATTACACTGTGCATTCCAAAGCGTCAATTGACTAGATTGTCCATAGAAACCAACATTGGCCAACGATGAGAAAAGACCATTACCAACACTTTCACTATTTTCTTTAACATACTCTTCTGTAAATCCACTCTTCTTTGAAATTTCAGAAATAATTTCACCATCATAGCACTTCAACCCTAATTGTTCTGCGACTAGTTTCCCAATCGTTCTTCCACCACTTCCAAATTGTCTAGAAATTGTAATAATTGTATTTGACATATACGTTCCCTCTACTTTTATTAATCATACGACATTTTCACACAATTGTTCATCGAAAGTTCAGATAGTTTTTAGCACTCTTGATATTTGTGTGCTAAACTAATAGCGTTAAAGAGAGGTGATTTAATTTGAATCCTACAAATAACACAAACAAACCAAAAAGACCTATTATTTATTACTATGCAATTGTAATGTTAATACTAGCGATGCTAAATCTTGTCATGGTTCCATTTATGAGAACATCCAAGATTCAAGATGCAAACTATTCTACATTTGTAACTGA
Organism: Lachnospiraceae bacterium; assembly: GCA_963638375.1. Taxonomy (GTDB): domain Bacteria; phylum Bacillota_I; class Bacilli_A; order Erysipelotrichales; family Erysipelotrichaceae; genus Bulleidia. The sequence goes on along the minus strand of CAVHRL010000010.1, from coordinate 37,021 downwards.
AACAAATAATAACAATGTCAAAGAAGTACAAGAAGAAAGTAATCAGATCCTATACATGTTAAAGGATAGTGATACTGTCTATCGTACAGGCAAATTCAATGATCCAGATCTGCTAGAGCGATTAGAAGAACATGGAGTAGAATTCACTGCTGAAATCGTAGAAGAAACTTCCCCTTTTCTTCAATTCTTATTAGGTTGGATCTTCCCAACGATTCTCGCTTCTATTTTATTACGTGCGTTAATGTCACGTAATAAAGGTGGTGCTGGCGGATTTGGTGGATCCATGTTCAACATTGGAAAATCCAACGCTCGTGTTTATGACAAGAATAAACAAAGTATTCGTTTTAATGATGTAGCTGGTGAAGATGAAGCAAAAGAATCTTTACAAGAAATCGTTACCTATTTAAAGAATCCGGGAATATACAAAGAAATTGGTGCGACAATGCCTAAAGGTATTTTACTTGTAGGTCCTCCAGGAACAGGTAAAACAATGCTCGCAAAGGCAGTAGCAGGAGAAAGTAATGTTCCATTCTTCTCTATTTCCGGTTCTGAATTCGTTGAATTATTTGTTGGTATGGGTGCTTCTAAAGTAAGAGATTTATTCAAACAAGCGAAAGAAAAAGCACCATGTATTGTATTTATTGATGAAATCGATGCGATTGGCGGAAAACGTAATGCATCTGGTATGGGTGGAAACGATGAACGCGAACAGACTTTGAATCAATTATTAACTGAAATGGATGGTTTCGAAGGAAATAGTGGTGTCATTATCTTAGCCGCAACAAATAGACCTGAAAATCTTGACCCTGCATTATTAAGACCAGGAAGATTTGATAGAAGAGTTCCAGTAGAATTACCTGATTTACAAGGTAGAGAAGATATCTTAAAAGTACACGCTAAGAAAGTAAAAACAGATAGTAATATCGATTACAATATTATTGCGAGAATGGCTTCTGGTGCTAGTGGTGCTGAACTTGCGAACATCATCAATGAAGCTGCTCTAAGAGCTGTTAGAGAACATCGTAAAGTTGTTACGCAAAAAGATTTAGAAGAAAGTATTGAAGTTGTATTTGCGGGATACCAAAAGAAAAACGCAATTCTTTCAGATGAAGAAAAGAAAACTGTTTCTTATCATGAAGTTGGACACGCTTTAATTGCAGCGTTACAATCTCATTCTGCTCCTGTTCAAAAGATTACGATCATTCCAAGAACTTCAGGTGCATTAGGTTATACAATGCAAGTAGAAGAAGGAAACCATTATCTTTATACAAAAGAAGAACTTGAAAATCGTATCGCTACATTAACTGGTGGTAGAGCTGCAGAAGAAGTTGTATTCAATAAAATTACAACAGGAGCATCAAACGATATTGAACAAGCCACTAAGATTGCTAGAAGTATGATTACACAATATGGTATGTCCGATGATTTTGATATGGTAGCTATGGAATCTATCAACAATAAATATTTAGGTGGAGATGCAAGTCTAGCTTGTTCTGATACAACAGCTGCTGAAATCGATAAACAAGTTGTTGCTTTAGTAACTAAGCAACACAACAAAGCTAAGAAGTTACTTGAAGATCATCGTGAAGATCTTGATCGTATCGCAAATTATCTATATGAGAAAGAAACGATTACAGGTGAGGAATTCATGGATATATTAGATCATCCTGAAAAGTATCAAAAGGATGATGGAATTATTGATGCTGAAATCGTTGAGTAAAAGGAATCTGGAAAGATTCTTTTTATTTTATGAAAATATTTTCATAAGTTTCAGAAATAAAACAAAACTTTTTTCAGAAATATGTTGACCTAGATTTTCTATAGAGATATTATAGTCATCGTAGAAACTGAAATGCAGTGAACAGAACATACTTCTTGTGTTGAACTTTGAAGAGAGTTGTCGTTTGGTGTAAGACAACAAGCAAAACATCTGAAGTCTCATCTGGGAGTAGCGCACTGAACAAGTTAACGCTTTGATCAGAACACGCTGAAGCTGAACGGCCTTTCTAGAGAGTTGTCATTTGGTGAAAGACAACAAGGAACACAGTTATCAGTATCCTCTGTGAGCAGCGCTCTGAATTAAGTAAGATGCGCCGGAACCCTCCGATATCAGGGTGATCGTTGTTGGACGAGAAAGTGGTTAGTATTTTTTACTGACAAGCAAAGTGGTACCGCGGAAGTTATAGGCTTTCGTCTTTGCATCAATTGATGCAGAAGACGTGAGCCTTTTTGTTTCTTGATGATCAGTTTCGTTTGATAAGCCAAATTGGCAGAAGGGGAAAGACATGAACAGTTTATTTATCTTATTATTCGCAGTAGTCGTTCTGTTAGCAGGTTATTTGTTATACGGAAGATGGCTAGCTAAAACATGGGGTGTAGATCCAAAAGCAGACACTCCTGCTACACGACATAACGATGGAAAGGATTATTCACCTTCTAGTCGTTTAACAGTATTCGCACATCAATTTTCATCCATCGCTGGTGCTGGACCAGTACAAGGCCCAATCTTAGCAGCAGTATTCGGATGGGTACCAGCATTACTTTGGCTATTGATTGGTGGTGTATTCTTTGGTGCATTACAAGATTTTTCAGCTTTATATGCTTCTGTAAAAAATGATGGTAAATCAATTGGCTTGATCATCGAACAATATATTGGTAAAAAAGGTCGTAAGTTCTTTACATTGTTCTGTTGGTTATTCTCACTGTTAGTTATCGCCGCATTTACATCTATGACTTCTTCCACATTCAATGGATTTGTTACAGGAACAGATGGTAGTGTTACACAAAACTTCAACGGTGCAGCAGCAGCTACAATTTCATTCTTATTTGTAGGATGTGCAATCGTATTCGGATTGATCCAAAAGAAGTTTCCTAATTTAAAAGAATGGCATAAAGTTGTTATCTCACTTGCATTCATTGTATTTATGTTTGCAGCAGGTATGAAATTACCAGTTTACATGACAGCCGCTCATTGGAATTACGTCATCATGGTTTATTTATTTGTCGCAGCAGTTGCACCAATGTGGTTACTCATGCAACCACGTGACTATATGACAACATTCATGTTCATCGGTATGATCCTTGGTGGTGTTGTTGGTGTATTAATGGGACATCCTGAAATGAAGTTAAATGCATTCAATGGATTTGTTATCACAAGTTCTACAGGTGCTAAATCTTATATGTTCCCTACATTATTCGTAACAATTGCTTGTGGAGCTATCTCTGGGTTCCATTCACTTGTTTCTTCTGGTACATCTTCTAAGACAGTATCTAATGAAACAGATATGTTACCAGTTGGTTATGGTGCAATGATTCTTGAAACATTACTTGGTGTTATCTCATTGATCGTTGTTGGTGCAGTTGCGGTAAATGGTGCTGTTCCAAGTGATCTCACACCTTTCCAAATTTTCTCACAAGGTGTTGCAGGTTTCTTAGAAAAATTTGGTATCCCTGTAAGTGTCGCAAATGTATTCATGACAATGTGTATCTCAGCTTTAGCTCTTTCTACATTGGATTCTGTAGGAAGAATCGGAAGACTTTCTTTCCAAGAGTTATTTACATCTGATGATCCAGAAGAAGAATTACCAGCATGGAAAAAGGTGGTTTCTAACCAATACTTCGCAACAGCTATTACTCTTGTATTAGGTTATGTATTATGTCTTGGTGGATATTCAAATGTTTGGGCATTATTTGGAAGTGCTAACCAATTATTAGGGGCACTAGTATTGATTTCTATCGCTGTATTCATGAAGGCAACAAACAGAAAATCTTGGATGTTCTATTTACCAATGATCTTCATGTTCTGTGTAACTTTTACAGCTATCACATTAAATGTAATCACAAACGTTCAAGCTTACATGAATGGAACAGCAGTATTCCTAGTAAATGGTTTGCAATTGATTGTAGCGTTATTCTTAGTTGTACTAGCAGTAATCGTAGCAGTACACTGTGGTAAGATTTTATTCTCTATTGGTAAAACTCCAGAAAACGCAAAAGTAGAAAAAGATGGAAAGCAGGCAGCATAACATGGCAGAAAAAGAATTAGATTGGAAAAACATTGGATTTAAATATCGTCAAACAGACAAACGTTTCGTATCGAACTTTAAAGATGGTAAATGGGATGAAGGTACTTTATCAACTGACGCACAAGTTACATTGAACGAATCAGCTGGTATCCTTCAATATTGCCAACAAGTATTCGAAGGAATGAAAGCATATCGTTGGGAAGATGGAAGTGTTGTTTGCTTCCGTCCTGATCAAAACGCAAAGAGAATGTATGACTCTGCACAAAGAATCGAAATGCCTCCAGTACCTGAAGAATTATTCTTGAAGGCTATTGATGAAGTTGTTAAGGCAAATGTCGATTGGATTCCTCCATACGGAAGTGGTGCTTCACTCTATATTCGTCCATACGAATTCGCAACAGGTGTTGTAATCGGGGTAAAACCAGCAGATGAATATCAATTCCGTGTATTCACAACTCCAGTAGGTCCTTACTATAAGGGTGGTGCTACTCCTATCGCACTACAAGTATCTGATTTTGATAGAGCTGCTCCTCGAGGAACAGGTGCAGTCAAAGCTGGTCTAAACTACGCAATGAGCTTACATTCTTCCGTTCTTGCTCATCAGAATGGATTCTCTGAAAACCTATATCTCGATCCAGCAACACGTACATATGTAGAAGAAACAGGTGGAAGTAACGTTATCTTCGTTGATAAAGATAATAACCTCGTTGTACCTAAGAGTAGTTCTATTCTTCCTTCTATCACACGTCGTTCTGTTGTATATGTTGCAGAACATTATCTCAACCTAAAAGTTGATGAAAGACCTGTTAAATATGAAGAAATCAAGAATTTCAAAGAATGTGCACTTTGTGGTACAGCTGCTGTCATTTCTCCAGTTGGTAAGATCGTGAATCATGAAGAAACAATCGAAATTCCTACAGGTATGGAAAAAGCAGGTGAAGTTGTATCTAAGATTTATGAAACACTCACTGGCATTCAATCTGGTAAGGTTGAAGCTCCAGAAGGTTGGATCAGAAAAATTATGTAATCAACAAAAAGAATATCGCAATGATATTCTTTTTTAATATGTAATAATATCTGTTGTAATTCCTGTTACATAACTATCTACAGAGTTGTATGCATCATTATCATCTACAGTCCATACTTCTACTGGAATATTATTTTTCTTACAAAAGTCTAAATACGTACTTTGCATTTGATAATGTAAATCCAAGAACAAATTCAATCCTTCTTCTTTCAATCTTAATGTAGTAGCTTTTGCTTCATCAGGATTAGCGAGTCTACCTACGACATAGCCTAATCGATCTTGCGTATCATACTTCGCAATCATTTCTATCAAATCTGATGAAAAAGAAATCCATTGTACTTTTCCAATCATCGAATATTTATCTACAATGTCATAAATACTTTTAATTTGATTTTCTGAATGAATCGTTTCTACTTTTAATTCAATATAAGGTGTTAATAGATTTGCCTTACAATACGCAATAAATTCTTCTAATGTTGTGATTGTTTCTCCACCTTTAAAAGGATATGTTTTTGCTTGTTCTAATGTAAGACTATCAATTGAAACATCTACACCACTCATATTTTTTAATGATTGATTATGAATCAAAACAGGCACTCCATCTTTTGTTAATTGAATATCTGTTTCTACATACTGAAATCCCTTTTCTTTACTTGCTTGATATGCCGCAAGTGTATTTTCAGGATATTCTACATGATAACCACGATGATTTACTAGTTTCACATCTTTCATATCAAAATTCTTTTGATACTCATCTAAAGGAATTAACTTTGTTTCTGTTGCTGTTTCACTTGCTTCCGCAACTGGAAAATAATATTGTTTTCCATCATATACTTCATTTGTCACAATATTTCCATTTTCATCAAAGCGAACTTCTCTTCCATCTAATAATGTAATAGAAGAATTAATACATTTCTGTCCACCATGATTTGCATCCAAACAATAAAAACCTTTTTCACCAGAAATAAATAATAATTGTGTTTTATCTTGTCCTGTAGCTTTTCCTACAACATACCAAAGTTTATCTTTCCATTCATTATGATATAACGCACCATCTTCATGAATTTCATAGTAGGAGCCATTATAATTACCAGATTCTTTTACTAAATAACCGTTCTCATCAAATAAATAATAGTTTGTTTCATCATTCCATATACCTGTCACTATATTTCCGTTTTGATCTGTCTGCATTGTATGAACCACATCATTAATATCTTTTATTTCAATGGTTTTATTTGTTAATATGTCATTATCTCCAGTAAAAAAAACATGATCAATTGCATTATAATGTACTTCCATAGAAGGATCTTCCATATTTTGAATTGTAGAAAAAGGATAATATTCCGCATATACATCTTTCGCAAAGAAAAAACATGGAATGATTAATAAAAAAACAATTAAACATTTCACCCATTTTTTTAGATGTTTTCTTTTTCTTCTCTGCTTCTTCATAATTACTATGTTACAGTTTTCATTCCATTATCGCAAGAAAATAGCGGTTGATTTCCAACCGCTATTTATCTAAATTCTCACTATCTCTTTCTTTCACTTCACCCTGCAAAGTTTCATCACTTGTTTCTGCTTCTACTTCTTTAATGATTGTTTCATTCCCTGTAATCAACCATGTATTTTCGCTACCACAATATGGGCAAACTCTTCCATATTCGATTGTGGAATAGTTCTTTTCGCAATCAGAACAGAACGTTACCGCATGAATCTTTTCTAGCTTCATTTTACAATTTTTGATTAATGGATGCTTTTGTTTATAGTAATCCCAAAAATCAACAAATAAATCTGTCATGACACCAGAAACTTCTCCAACTTCTAAAGTGACAGAACCATAATTTGTAATATGATTTTCTTCTGCCATATCATCTAAAGTCTTCGCAAGATGTGTTACGATTCCCATTTCATGCATAATCTATTTTTTATTGAAAAGAATCTTCATTGCACGCTTTGCGGCATATGGTCCTACAAGCTTCAACTTATCTTCCATGCGAATCATTCTAGATGCATCTGGTAAATCTCTTGTGAGATGAATTGCATCAAATTCACACTTTGTTGTACACAATCCACAACCAATACATTTATTTGTATCAACTGTCGTAGCACCACAACCTAAGCATCTCTTAGCTTCTACTTTTACTTGTTCTTCTGTTAATAATGCACGTGTATCCTTAAATGGATCATCTACTTTACGTACACCAGGCATTTGTCTAGGAGAATTATCATATCCCTCAACAACGATATCTTCCTTATTCAATTCAATAAATTGTCTTAGATCACGGCCAATTGTCAATGATTGACCTTCATGAACATAACGATGCATACTTTCACTAGCTAGCTTACCTTCAGCGATTGCATCAATAGCGAACTTTGCGCCATGGTAGATATCACCACCAACGAAGATATCATCAACAGATGTTTGGAATGTTGTAGGATCAGCTTCTACCCAACCATTTCTACGACATTTTACATCTTCGCCATCTAGAAGTGCATTCCATTCAGCACATTGACCAATTGCTTCAATAATATTTTCACAATTCAATTCAATTGTATCTTCTTCATCATATTGAGGATTGAATCTACCATCTGCGTCTTTTACTTGTGTACATCTCTTAAAGATAATACTGGATGCCTTTCCATCTGTTTGCTTAATTTCTTTAGGACCCCAACCATTCTTGATTTCGATACCTTCTTGTTTTACAAGTTCGATTTCATCCTTAGATGCTGGCATTTCTTCAGCACTTTCTAAACATAACATCGTAACTTTACCGTCAGTAATTCTCTTAGCAACTCTAGCTACATCCACTGCTACGTTACCACCACCAACGACTACAACATCACCATGTAATTTAACTGTATGATCTTGATTTGTTCTCTTTAAGAAAGATACTGCACTTTCAATACCTTCAGCGTCTTCACCTTCAACGCCAGCGTTTCTTCCACCTTGTAAACCAATTGCGAGATAGAATGCTTTATAACCTTGATCTCTTAATTGTTGAATTGTGATATCTTTACCAATTTCAGTATTACACTTAAATTCAACACCCATTTGTTTTAGAACATCAATTTCAGCTTCTAATATTTCTTTTTCTAAGACAAAGTTAGGAATACCATTCATCAACATACCACCAGGTCTAGATTCTTTTTCAAAAACCGTTACATCATATCCTTTTTCTCTAAGATAATATGCACAGCTCAATCCTGCAGGACCTGCACCAATGATAGCCATCTTATAGTCTTCACCCCACATTCCACCATGATCTGTTTCACATAATGGAACATAACGATGTTCTTGATTTAATTCTTGAGCCGCAATGAACTTCTTGATTTCATCAATAGAAATTGGTTGATCAATCGTTCCACGTGTACAAGCATCTTCACATCTCTTATTACAAATTGCACCACATACATATGGGAATGGATTATCTTGTTTAATTAGTTTCAACGCATCTTCATATCTACCTTCTGCTGCCATCTTGATATAGCCTTGAATTGCGAGATGGGCAGGACAAGCTGTCTTACATGGTGCAGTACCAGTGTCATAACAATTAATTTTTGCGTCTTCTCTGTAATTTGTATTCCACTTTTCTTCTGACCACTTTGTTGCATCAGGTAGCTCTACTTTCGGATACTCGATCATGCCATGTTTTGTGCATAGCTTTTGACCAAGCTTCGCAGCACCAACAGGACAAATTTCTACGCACTTGCCACACGCTACACACTTTTCCATTTCCACATGTGCGCGATAAGCTGAACGTGACATATTTGGCGTATTATACAATTGAGAAGTTCTTAGTGCATTACAAACACCTGGAGCGCAATTACATAAACCTACGATTTTATCTTCTCCATCAATATTCGTTGTTTGATGGACAAATCCATGTCTTTCACTTCTCTTTAAAATTTCCAAAGCTTCTTCTTTTGTGATATAGTGACCTCTACCAGTATTTTCACACCATTCCGCAAGGTCTCCTAATCCAATACAACATTCCTGTTCAACTGATCCATCACCTTCACCACGAATTGCTTGTTGTCGTCTACATGTACAAACACCAACACCAATTTTTCCATCATATTTTTCTAGCCAATGAGAAATATGTTCGATTGGAATGCTCTCATTTGAAGATTCAATTGCTTGTTCAACTGGGATAACATGCATACCTACACCAGCTCCACCTAATGGAACCATTTGGGTAATTCCTTCTAATGGTGCTTGTGTTAAAAAGTTGAAGAACGTCGCAATATTTGGGAACTTCTTCACCAATTCATCCTGCATAACCATAAATTCCGCAATGCCAGGCACGAAAATAGGAACATCATATTGAATCGTTCCTTCAGGATTTTCTCTGTTTGTTTCAACACAACCAGCCCAATTTAGATAGTCTAGGATTTCTTTACACTTCTCATCTGTTAATCCATTCATGTCTCTTAATTGTTCAAAAGAATAATTCTTTCTTACTTTCTTAAAGCTTAACATGAATGAAACCTGTTCTTTTGTCAGAACTTCATCTAACACCCAATACTCTGGGTCTTTGTTTGTAATCTTTCCAGTTAATTTATCTTTGTAACGATCAGTGATCATTTTAATTAGCTGGATGATCATCTTTTCCTTTTCAGGATCAGCTGCTACGTAATTAGGATCTTGTACGTAGTCTCTTTCATTTGTCATTCTTTTCTTTGGGGCACTCATTTTCTTTTCCTCTTACTCTTTCCAATGATTATATTGTTCTAGGATCCATGTTTCTAATGCTGCCATTCCTTCTCCTGTTTTGGCTGACACAGGAAAAATAGAAATGTTTGGGTTCCTTTTCAACACACGTTCTTTACACTTCTCTAAATCAAAATCAAAATAATCTAATGCATCCATTTTTGTGATAATCAACGCATCACTCTTTTCAAACATCAACGGATATTTCAATGGTTTATCATCACCCTCTGAAATAGATAAAATCATGATATTTTTACCAGATCCTGTATCGTATTCAGCTGGGCAAATCAAATTTCCAATATTTTCTAAAAATATCACATCCGTTTTAGAAAGATCCATATTTTGAATGCCTGTACTTGTCATTCCAGCATCCATATGACACATTCCATCTGTATGAACTTGAATGCTTTGTGCACCTAATGCAGCAATCTTTTTCGCATCTACATCAGACGCAATATCCGCTTCCATGATAGCGATCCTCAACTGTTCATTCATATCTTGAATCAATCGAGATAACAATGTAGTCTTTCCACTTCCTGGAGAACTCATTAAATTAAACAACAAACATTGTTGTTCTTTCATATATGCTCTTAATGCATCTGCATCACGATCATTGCTTTCAGTAACACTTTTATGTAATTCTATGACTTTCATGATGCTCTCCATTCTTCTATCTTTTCACTTAAATATTTGATCCATTCTTGAACACCATCACCTGTCTTAGAACTGATTGGAATAATATCCATACCAGAATGCAATCCTTCAACGTTTTCTTCCAAACGCTGCATATCAAAATCAAATACTTTCATCGTATCAACTTTATTCACAAGTAATACATCAGACACTTGGAACATCAATGGATATTTCAAAGGTTTATCATCACCTTCTGGAACAGATAAAATCATTGTTTTTAAATTAGCACCAACATCAAATTCAGCAGGGCAAACCAAATTCCCAATATTTTCTAAAAAAACAAGATCTAAATCATCCATTCCAAGTCTTTCTAGACCACGCTTTGTCATATCTGCATCCATATGACAAATACATCCTGTATGCAATTGAATCGTTTTCACACCAGTCTTTGATATTGTTTCAGCATCTACAATATCATCAACATCCGCTTCCATTACACCAATGCGATAACGGTCTTTCAATCCTTCAATCGTTCTCAATAACGTTGTTGTTTTGCCAGCACCAGGAGATGCCATCAAATTTACAAAAAATACTTTCTTTTCTTTTAATAATGAACGTATATCATCAGCGGCTTTCAAATTATCCGCAGTGATGCGCTCTTTTGTTTCGTATACATCAAATTGTCCCATTTATGAAACCTCTTACATTCATTCTATCACAAATTATATTTTTCACAATTTTTTTCTGATATTGAATCATCTATCCCAAAAACCTATCTAACATTCTATTCATATACTGAAGAACAAGAAACTGATATAATAGAAGCACAAAGCTGTTTTGTATCAGTTCCAAAAAAAATTATATGAAAAATGATTATATTCAATAGGAGGAACTTAAATGAATAAGAAACAGCATATCGATTTAATAAAAAATATAAAGGTGGTGATGGAATGGAGATAGATATCAAAATTGATTCATTAACAAATTGTTTGACTTCAGAAGAAACACACGAAGAATTTGATACTGAATACAAATTATTCAGAAAAACAATTAGCACCTCACAAGCTACAGAGCTTCAAAATTCCGGTTGGCTTTTTGATTGGTCAATTCCACAATTGAAAGGTGAAGAAGTATTTGGCTTATACATTGAAGGAGATAACGTATTACAAGGACTGATCGCTTTAAAACATGAAAGACAAAATTATTTTACATTTGTTGATATTGTTGAATCCGCTCCGCAAAACCGTGGTAAGAATAAAAAGTTTAGTGGAGTTGGTGCTCATCTATTTGCGATTGCTTGCAAATTAAGCTTTGAAGTTGGAAATGATGGATATGTTTCCTTCTTAGCGAAAACAGATCTCGTTGAACACTACGCTAAAACTCTGGGTGCAATATCAATCTCAGGAGACGGCAGGAAAATGGTCATTACCACTGAACCCGCAATAAAACTTGTCAAAAAGTATTTTAAGGAGGAAAACTAATATGATTGTCGGAGAAAGAAAAGAAAAATTCAGCTTTGGTTCTATATCTGAGATTGTAGATGAAAAAGATAAGCATAATCTTGATAACATTGATGATGTGGACATATGGACCGAACCATGGCCTACAGAACCTGTTTATAAAATTCGTGAAATCGAGTTAGAAGTTCGTCGCTTAGGAAGAGGCTTAACAGACGAAGAAATGGAAAAATTCCGTGCAAATTAAGTTGTTGGAAACAGCAACTTTTTTCATCCAACAAAAAAAGCCACTCAAATCGAGTGACTTGTCATCGCTTTTAATTAGTCAGCTACGTATGGAAGTAGAGCCATTTGACGTGCACGCTTGATAGCGACAGCCAATTTTCTCTGATACTTCGCACGAGTTCCAGTTACGCGTCTTGGTGTAATCTTACCATTAGCGCTGATGAACTTCTTAAGGAGTTCAACATCTTTATAATCAATATATTTGATGTTATTCTTTGTGAAGTAGCAGACTTTTCTGCGACCCATTCTTTGTTTTCTGAATGCCATCGTTTATTCTCCTTTTTTAGAATGGCAAGTCATCATTAGAAATATCTAATGGTGGTTGCTCATTTGAAAACGCATCATCAACTGTTGGCTGAGGCTGATAAACAGGAGCCTGTGGTTGATAGGATGGTTGTTGATAGTTGTTATATGAATTGTCTACTGGTTGAGAAGCACGAGCAGCAGATTGTGCTTTGCTTTCAAGAAGATTGACATTATCACATACAACTTCTGTAATATAAGCTTTTGTGCCGTCTTGACGATCGTAGGAACGTGTCTGGAGTCTACCATCAACACCTACCATCGCACCTTTTCTAGCATATTGACCTAAAAAGTCAGCGGATTGTCTCCAAGCTACACAGTTGATGAAATCAGCTGTTTGTTGGCTATTATCTTGTGATTTAGAAACTCTTCTGTCACATGCAACCGTAAAGGATGCTACAGATAAACCTGTTTGTGTTTTACGAACTTCTACATCTTTTGTTAATCTACCAACAAGTACGACACGGTTGATCATTACTTAGCCTCCGCAACAGCTTCGTCACGTGTGATCATGAAACGTACAATGCTTTGGTTGATACCCATCAAACGATCAAGTTCCTTAACACATGCGTTGTCTGCTTCAAATGCTACGACTACATAGTAGCCCTTTGTCATATCATCGATACGGTATGCGAAATCTCTCATACCCCATTCATCTGTTTTGTTAACTTTACCACCATTAGTGTTAATGATGTTAGCAACTGTTTCAACAACAGCTGTTCTCTTCTCGTCTTCTACAGATGAGTTGATGATGTACATGACTTCATACTTTTTCATTTTGTACACCTCCTTTTGGACTTATGGCCATCTCTGGCAAGGAGCGGATTTTCCACTCGCCATAAGATATTACCAAATTTTTACACTAAAGTAAATGATTTTTTTTAGAATGTTATTCTACGATTTCCTGTAGGCCAACGATTTCACTTTGCACTGTTTCTTTATAATGATCTAACTGTGCTTCCCTTGCATTTTTGTAGATTTCCAATTCTTCAGAATAATCATCATTCTCTTTAGTTAATAAAGATTGTGTTGCCTTTCCTGTATTAGTGAAGATATATCCTTTATTATTTCCCCACCATTTATTACCTTTGGTTGATGCATCCGCATGTGCATCAATATTCTTTGCTGCATCATAAGAGAACAAATAATAATTATATTCACATAACGCATTCAATTGATATGCAACATCTAAAGCTCCTGTTCCATCTTCATTTGTTAATTCTTTATTTTCCAAAGCCGCGATTACATCATCTAAAATCGTTAAATTATTTAAATAACCTTCATGTTTCACAACAACATTACTTGAGAATTCAATTCCAACAAAGTTATCTTGTACTTGTTTAAACACTTCTAAAATCTTTTTAGAATAAGTTTTCCCTTGTTCGCGGATTTCTTCTCTTTCTTCCTCAGATTTAGCAGAAAGAAATTTTTCAATAATTTGATTTCCTTCATCCTTTAATTGTCCTACATACGTTTTAAATGATTCCAACACTTCATTCCATTCTTCAGTATTAATTCCTGCTTCTTCACCATAACTTTCATTATAACTATTTTTTAAATCTTCATATGTTCTTGTGAAATCTAATTGAATTACAGGCAATTGATCAATAATGATTGCAAGAGCCCCATATACTCCGATATTCCCCTTCATTGTCTTTTCATCATAAGTAGAAGTATCGTCACTTTCTGTATGATAATGCAATTGTGTCCAAGAATAAGTTCCTTCTTCTGTTTCTGTATCAACACATGTATCTGTTGTATTTAAGAAATAAGGAACACCAGCTCCTCTGTATGTAACACCATCTTCCATTGTAGAAGTATCGTATGTATCCACTAAGATTCCATTTCCAAAATCCTTAACAGCTTCATCTAAAACTCCATTTTCAACCATTTCTTTCACAAAAGAAGAATATTCTGGAACACAAGTTACCGCAAATGTATCATTTCCATCATCGAATGCACATAGTTCAAAATTGAACATCGCTAATGTTTTATTAGCCCATTCAGGATGTGTATTGTAAATGCATTCATATGCACCTCTTGTCCAGTCAAATTCTGTACCACTTGCGCCCCACTCTTCCGCACCATGTGCTACAACGACAATATCATTCTCAGGAACATAGTCGCTATCAATCATTGCTTTAGCCATAGACATCGCCGCAGAAATTGCAGAACAATCATCTTGAAATCCAGTGAAATACATATCGTAGTGACCCGCAAAGATTATTTGTTGATCATGATTCTTACCAGGAATATAACCCACCACGTTATAACTTGTTCCTCCATTAATTTCCATTTCGCTATCAACCGTTAAAGTACAAGTAGTATTTCCTTTTTCAATTTCTTTTTTCAACTGTTTATACTCATTCATTGTAATAATGACCGTTGGCATCACATCTTCACAACAAACATCTTGTATTTGATGATTATCATCGCTATATCTTCCATAACCATCTAGATCATAAGTTACTAATGCAATTGCACCATGTTGTTGTGCCTCATAAATATAGCCATCAATCCACGATTCATTATATTGATCTACACCACATAGAACAATCTTTCCGTCTACGTCTTTTCCTTCATAATCTGCCGCAAACCCTTCACCAACATCTACGATTTCAGCTGTTATTCCTTTTTCATCCGTTCCATTTACCATATAAGATACTGGTTCTAAAGATAAATCAGAATTCTGCAACGTTAATGAAGCACCATTAAATTGCCATTTATCTACTGTAATAGGTTCCATTGCAACATTCTGTAAACCAATCTTTTCCATTTCCTCGGCAATAAATTCTGCCGCTTTATTTTCAGCATCTGATCCACTTGTTCTAAATCCCAATGCATTATCATGCATGGAAGTATCCGTAGACAATGTCTCAGTTAATTGATATGCATAATCCATATCAATCGCATCAACATAGTTTTTTACATCTTCTTCATAAAATAATTTTGATGCTTGTTCTGAACTATTAGAACATCCAATAGTTGTTGCCAACAGGGCAATACATAGACTTTGTGTGAATAACTTTTTCATTTTCCCCCTCCTAAGTTTCACAAAAAAAGACAGATACTTATATACCTGTCCTAAAATCCATCTATGTTCGCACTTTCTGTAACAGAAACGCCTACTTATTGATCATTTCATAAGGTATATAAGATATATCTTTATAAAACTGAGCTTTTAACTCAATCAATAAGGGTTAATACCCTTCCGTATTCCACTAAATACGGTTCCAGTCTCTTCAACTGGTTTTCGGCATTTGACCCGGCCGTCCGTGTAGCCTTGGCCTATGAATTAGGCGGTCAGATTTCTGTACATTTTGTACGACAAATATATTATTAAATTATTTTTAAATGTGCAATAGGAAATTGTATTCTATACGCACATTATCTATAATACATGCATGAAATCATTCTTCTTTATCTTAGACTATATGTTTATATTATTATTTTCCATCTATATGTGGATACATAATCCAATACAATTCAATTTCACTGGTTTATTAAATTTATCTTCTACTAGAATACCCGCAATTATTTTATGTGTTTATTTCACTCTCCTTTTAATGATTCATTTCTACCATTTAAAAAAGAAACAAAATATGTATATTCTGTTTCTTCTTATTTGTATAACTACTTTAACGCCTTATTCTAATAGTGGCAATCTTACATCACAACTACATTTATTATTTGCGGTAACTACACTTGTATACTTAAATATTTCCCTTTATCCATTCTATTGGTATTCTAAACAAATCACTTATTTTTATATTTGTTGTTGTATTTTATCCTGTGGTTTTGTTTTAACATATTCCGCGATTACAGGAATCTCTGAATGGATCTATGTAATAGGTTTGATTCTATCATTACATTTCTTAGATCATTCATACAAGAAATGATATAAAGCACCAATTAAATTCGCTTCATTGTGAAATTTACAGACATCAATATTAGGTAAAGGATATTGAATACCTTTCACAATATCAGGATGAATCTTTGATAGATTCTCAATAGATCGTTTTAAAGAATCCATTAATTCTTTCTGGTCTGAAATACCACCACCAATAACGATTTTCTCTAAATCTAATAAAATATTTAAATTAAATAATTGGATTGCGAGTAAATCAGTATATTCATGTAACGCTACAATCGCATCTTCATCTCCATCATGAATCAATTTGAACGCTTGTATGCCATCAATAGATTCATTCATGGATTTCTTTTCTTGAATCAACTTACACAAATACGGAGTGCCATGTTGTCCAATATAACTATAAGGATCGTTTTGATGATGTTCATCACAACACATCGCACACATTTCCCCAGCTAAAAATTGTTTTCCTCTTCTTAATTGATGATTCAATATAATAGCCGCACCAATATTTGTACCAATCACGACCACCGCACCATCATCAATATCAGATAAATTTCCTAACCACAATTCCGCCAACGCAGCACATCTTCCATCATTTTCAATAGAAACTTTGCAGTGATATTTCTTAGATAATTCTTCTACTAAATAAGTGTTATCTAAAAAAGGTAATGCACCAACAGTTTTAATATAACCTTTTCCACTATCAATGACACCTGTTGAAGATACAGCAATCCCATCTACAGTTGAATACTTCGAAATTACAGAATCAATCAAATCATAAAATTCCTGTTTTGTGCTGTTTTTACTTGGTGTTGGAATACTTCCTTTTTCTAAGATTTGTGCTTCATTAGTCATCCTTGCGTATTTTAATGAAGTACCACCCCAGTCAAATACAATATATTCATTCATAAATTAAGCGGATATAATTTGACGATCGTCTTCAACTTCACTTTCCATATCCAACGCTACACCATGCACTTTATATTTCTTTAATACGAACATTGTCATTGTCCCTGTAACGCCTTCAATTGGTGCTAATTTTTGTCCAACAAAGTCTGCAACTTCACGCATTGTTTTCGCATTGATATTCACAAAGAATTCATATCCACCACTCATCAAATAAAGAGAAGAGACTTCTGGAAAACGCGCAATCTTTTCAGCCACCTTATCATATCCAAATCCTCTTTCGGAAGAAGCTTGCACACCAATGATTGCATCTACATGTTCTTCATTTGTTTTATCCCAGTTAATCACTGTATGATAGCCACAAATCACTTTATCATTTTCTAGCTTTTTGATTTCTCCTTCTACATTTTCTTCTGTATCATTTAAGATATCAGCTAGACTTGTTACTGTTGTACGTGGATTATCAATTAATAATTCCAATAATTTTTTTGTATCCATGATTCACTCCTTTATTTCTGATAAGAATTCTTCAATTCTTCCTAATGCTGTTTGTAAATGTTCCAATGAATATGCATAAGATATTCTCGCAAATCCTTCACCACTTTGTCCAAAAGCAGTACCAGGTACGATTGCGACATTTTTACTTTCTAATAACTTCATACAAAATTCATCACTACTCATTCCAGAAGAAGAGATATTTGGGAACACATAGAATGCACCTCTAGGAACAAAAGTATGTAATCCCATTTCATTCAATTTACGAACGCAATACTTTCTTCTAAAATCATATTCATTTTTCATCAATTGAATTTCTTCATCACATTCTGTTAAAGCTGTGATACCAGCATATTGCGATGTTGTTGGAGAGCACATGATACAAGATTGATGAATCTTTGTCATTGTATCAATCAACTCTTGTGGTCCAACAACGTATCCAAGTCTCCAACCTGTCATGGAGAATGATTTTGAAAATCCATTCACAACAATTGTTCTTTCCTTCATATCATCGATGGAAGCAATAGATTCGTATTTTTCTTCTCCATAAACAAGTTCCGCATAGATTTCATCTGATAAAACAATAATATTAGTGTCCTTTAATACATTCGCAATTCCTACTAAATCTTCATGTCTTAAGACTGCTCCTGTAGGATTATTAGGATAAGATAATATCAAAAGTTTCGTTTTATCTGTAATCTTTTCTTTAATTTGTTCTGGTGTAACACGAAATTCATTTTCTTCTGTACATTGAATCGGAACAACTTTACCACCTGTTAATGTAGTAATTGGATCATAAGAAACATAACATGGTTCAGGAATGATTACTTCATCACCAGGTTCCACAAGCATTCGAATCGCTAAATCAATTGCTTCAGATCCACCAACTGTAACCAATACTTGTTCTGGATCATAATTCAATGAATATCTTCTTTTCAGAAAATGTGTAATTTCAGTACGCAATGGTAATAATCCAGCGTTAGATGTATATTTTGTTCTACCTATTTCTAGAGAATGAATTGCAGATTCACGAATCGCCCAAGGTGTTTGAAAGTCTGGTTCCCCAACGCCTAGCGAAATACAATCTGGTATTTCTGAAGCAAGCGCAAAGAATTTACGTATTCCACTTGGTCGCATATCTAATGCAGCTTTTGCTTGTATTTTTTCATAATCAATCATTCAAATCACCTCTAATATCTTGTTACAATTGTACACTTAATTGATACTTTTTTCGATACTAGTCTTCTGATTGTAGCTCATAGATCATATCTCTTAATTCTGCAGCTCTTTCAAAGTCTAAATGTGCCGCAGCATCTTTCATTTCATTACGCATGTTTTCTAATAAAGCAGTTTTATCTTTCTTACTAGTTTTATTCTTTTTCAACATGTATTTCGCAGCCATTTCTTTTGTTTCTTTGCCACGAATCACTTCATCCACTTTCTTTACGACTGTATGTGGAATAATGCCATGTTCTGTATTATATGCTTCTTGTATCTTTCTACGCCTTTCGGTTTCTTCGATTGCGATACGCATAGAATCTGTTATCGTATCTGCATACATATAAACTTCGCCATGTTCATTACGCGCTGCTCTACCAATTGTTTGTATCAAAGATCTTTGACTTCTTAAGAATCCTTCTTTATCTGCATCTAAGATACAAACTAATGAAACTTCAGGAATATCCAAACCTTCTCTCAATAAGTTAATCCCAACAATTGCATCCACTTTCCCCACACGTAAATCTTGAATTACTTGTGTTCTTTCTAAAGTCTTTGTTTCATGATGCAAATAGGCAATATGAAATCCTCTTTCTTGTAAGTATTGCGTCAAATCTTCTGCCATGCGAACTGTCAAAGTTGTAATCAAAACTCTCTCTTTTCTTTTGATTCTTTCTTGCAAAGCTTCTGAAATATCATCAATTTGTCCTTTTGTTGGTTTAACTGTAATCAAAGGATCTAATAGTCCCGTAGGACGAATGATTTGTTCTGTTACTTGATGGTCTACTTTTTCTAATTCATATTCACCAGGTGTTGCGGAACAATATACAACTTGATTTACCATTCCTTCAAACTCATCAAATGTCATAGGACGATTATCTAAAGCACTAGGCAAACGAAATCCATATTCGACAAGTACAGATTTTCTTTGTCGATCACCATTATACATACCTCTTATCTGTGGCAATGAAACATGTGATTCATCCACAAACAATAAGAAATCTTTTGGAAAATAATCAAATAGATTCCAAGGTCTTTGTCCAGGTTTTCTACCATCAATATGCATTGAATAGTTTTCAATACCTGCACAATAGCCATTTTCTCTGAGTGCTTCTAAATCAAAACGGGTTCTTTGTTCCAAACGTTCTGCTTCTAATAACTTATTATTCTCTTTAAAATACTTTAAGCGATCTTCTAATTCTTCTTCTATATCATTACAAGCTCTTAACATTGCTTGTTTACTTCTTGCGTAACCCGATGCAGGAAAGATGTTATAAAATTGATATGCATTTAATGTCTTACCAGTTAAAGGATCAACTTCTGTAATACGATCAATCTCATCGCCAAACATTTCAATACGAATATTAAATTGATCTGTATAAGAAGGTGTTAAATCAATCACATCACCTCTGACACGAATCGTACCTCTACTTTGTTCTAGATCATTTCTTGTATACTGTAATTCCACAAGTTTCTTTAATAATGTATTTCTTTCATACGATTCACCAACACGAATCGTCATAAACATATTTTTATACTCAACAGGATCACTCGCAGCATAAATACACGCAACAGAAGCAACTACGATCGTATCTCTTCTTTCCAACAAAGAATTTAATGTTGATTCACGAAACATATCCAATTCTTCATTGATTGCGGCAGTTTTTTCAATATACATATCACTTTTTGGAACATAGGCTTCAGGTTGATAATAATCAAAGTTAGAAACAAAGAATTCCACTCGATTATGTGGAAATAATTCTTTGAATTCTGAATACAATTGTCCGGCTAATGTTTTATTATGAGAGAAAACAAGTGTTGGGCGATTCATCTTTGCGATGATATTTGCCATCGTAAAAGTTTTACCAGTACCTGTAGCACCTTCTAAAACAAGTTCTTTCTTCCCTTCTTGTAAAGCAGAGCACAATTCTTCTATCGCATGTGGTTGATCACCTGTTGGTTGGAATGGTGATACAAGTTCAAATTTATCAGCCATGTAGTATTTCCTGTGCTTTCTGTAATTGTGTATCATGTGTTCTTGTTGTATTCCAATCTAGAATAACTGCAGAACGCAAACTATCATATGTATCTTTGTCTAGAGTTTCATTAGATTCTAAATTATGTTCTTCTTTATATTTCTTTAAAGCTATACCAGTTTCACTAGAAAAATAGCCATCTGTACGGTCCACACTATAACCTAGATAATCCAAACATAATTGTGCATCTTTAATTGCGTCCGCAACACTATCAATACTATAAGAATCATCATCTTCCATATTGGAAAATGTTTGATAAAATACATCATGTAGTTTCAATTCTACATCTGGGGTAATGCCAACACCATTGACCCATGTTCCATCAGGAGATAACCATTTGCTTGTTGTATATTTAATTGCAGAACCATCATCAAACATTTTGCTTACTTGAACAGTTCCTTTTCCATATGTTGTAGTTCCAACGATTGTTACATCATCTCTTTGTTGTTTTAAGGCAAGTGTTAAAACTTCTGCAGCACTAGCAGTATTACCATTTGTTAGAATGACAATATTTTTAATATCTGTATATTTATCAGACTTTGTATCTGTTTCTCTTGTTTCTCCATTGGAATATTCTTGAGTCATGACTTTTGTTCCTTTTTCTAAAAAACAAGAAGAAACACCTTCAACAGAATCTAAATATCCACCACCATTATCTCTTAGATCAATTACTAATCCATCAACACCTTCAAAATCATCCAAATAAGATTTCACTTCATCCGGTGTTGTCGAACCAAATTGATACAATTGTAAATAACCAACATTATTATCTAATAATTCACCATAAACAGTAGAAGAAACTTCTTCACGTGTGATCTTCAACGCAATATTCTTACCATCACGAATGAAACCAATTGTTACAGTTGTGCCAGATTCTCCCTGTACTGCCTCTTTAATTTCAGCACTTGTTTTACCACTCATATCTTCGCCATCAACTGTATGAATAATGTCTCCTGGTTGTACGCCAGCTTTCTCTGCAGGTGTATTTTTATATACTTTTTCTACGATTGCCGTGCCATCTGTATTAATATACTGCACACCAATTCCAACATAATTACGATTGATAGATTGTGTAAAAGATTCCATTTCATCTTTTGTCATATATTGTGTATGTTTATCTTCAGAGTTTGTTGTGATACCTGTTAAAGCTTGATCTACCAATCGATCATCTAGTTCATCAATATCACTACCAAAATACCAATCATTTTCCATGATTTCTAACACTTCTTGAATCTTGTTAGAAGAACTCATCGTTATTCCATTTTTAATTAAGTTTCTTAAAGAAGTTGTAAAACCATAAGGTAGAATAGAACCACCAAACCATCCAACAAAGATGCATAAAACACCAATAACAACTGCAATCTTTTTCAATCTTTTATTTTTCTTTTTTTCTTCTTTTAATGCAGCTTCATCTGGCCAAACATATTTTTTCAGAGTAATCGTTTTTAACTCTTCATCTTTTTCTTCCACTTTATTTTCACTCATAACTTCACCTTCACAAAAGGAGCTTATTAAAAAGCTCCCCTATCATAACACATCTATCCAAAAACTGTTTCCGGTCTGATTCTACATGGAATACCATATCCAGCTTCACACCTTCTACCATATCCATCATAGCTTCCAGCCCATCCACATCCAAACGTTAGATCACCACTCCAATTTTTTACATAAGAAGAGAAATCAGAAGCTGATCCAATCTTAAAGATTTCAATATGACAATGTGGTCCAGAAGAATTACCAGTAGAACCAACTCTACCAACATAATCTCCACCAGTCACTTTTGTACCTGTGGCAATTGGTGAACCATACTGCATATGCAAGTACTTTACCGCATACAATGTATCTCCCACTACAACTACAAGATACACTTGGTTTCCTCCACCACTTGATCCACCAGTTCCATGACACGTTGAACCAAGTCCGCCATAGTTACAACCATCTGCGCTATTAATAACAACACCATTTGCGACTGCTCGTATTTCTGTTCCAGCACTTGCCGCAAAGTCATATCCTAAGTGTTTACCACCACCAGAATAATTCCACGTTCCTGCACTGCGATACGCACCAGGAACTGGGTTTGTCCAGCCATCTGCCGCAACGACACCATCTAAATCTATCTTAGAAATCATAGATTTAATAGAATCAATATTAGATGAAATCGTATCACCTTGTGCTTCTAATTCTGCTGCTTTTGCTTCTTGAGCATCTTTTAGTAATTGAACACTTTGTTGTTTCGCTTCAAGATCATTTTGTTGAACAACAAGTTCTTGTTTCGCTACTTCCATTTCTGTTTTTGCGTTTTCTAATTCTTGTTTTTCTGTATTCAATTGATTCACTAAAGTAGCTAATTGTGTCAATGTACTTTCATCATATTGTGTGATAGAATTCAAACCATTTGCGATTCGAATGAATTCCGTAAAAGTAGATGCACCCATTAAAACATCAATATATTTTGATAAACGCATAGAAGATTGAGAATTTGTCATTCTTGTCTTCACTTTTTCCTTTAAAGTATCAACTTGTGCTTGTGTAGCGTCAATCTCAGATTGTTTTGCATCAATTTCTACTTGTTTTGCGTCTATTTCAGATTGTTTTTGATCAATACTTGTTTGTAATTCTGTAATGTCAGCTTGATACTGTTTTAATGTTGCATCATATTCTTCAAGCTGCGCTTGTATTTGTTCAATATTCGCTTGAATTTGTTTTAGTTCTTCTTGCGCATTTGATTTTTTAGATTCCAAATATTTAGCGTATCCTTTACAAGCATCTTGGTTTTCTGTCGTTGCTTTCTTACAATAATTACTCCAATAATCTGTATCCGAATAATCTTCTTCCGCAAAAATCGTTATTGGTGTTATACAGCACAACATTGCCAAGGCAATACAATTGATCAATTGAATGATCTTACGTATCATCTCTTCCACCTCAAATAACGATTAACAGATAAAATAGAACCAATCAAACCAACAACAACACCTAATCCTAATAAAATACCACCAACGTAATAAATAAATGGATTTGGTTTTACAAGTTTAAACATATTAGAAACAATAAAACCACCAGTTTGTTTATATAAGAATGTATATCCCCAAATTGTTAATCCAACTGGAATGATTGCACCTAATACACCGATAATAATTCCTTCAATAACGAATGGAGAACGAATAAATGAATTCGTAGCACCAACATTTCTCATAATTGTAATTTCATCTTTACGTGCAGAAATCGTTAATTTAATTGTATTTTGAATCAAGAAGATCGCTAAGATTGTCAATCCTGCAACTAAGAAACCACCAATCTTACGAATTGCTGACATCGTATCAACCATCGATACTGTAGATTGACCACCATAATTTACTTCAGAAACACCATCAATATTCTGAATTGTTTTGGCAATTTCTGTAATTTGATCACCGCTTTCTGCTTCTACATAGAAAGCATCATGCATAGGGTTATCATCTCTAAATGGTTCAAATGCTTCTTTTGTCGCTTCATCTTCAAAAGAATCGATATAATATTGAAACTCTTGCGCTTTATCAGAAAAAGTGACTGTTTTAACACCATCGATTGCTTCAATTTGTTGTTTAATTGTATCTTCTTTATCTTCACTGTCATACGCAACCATAACAGAAATTTCCATAGAAGATTCAATATTCTTTGTAAAATTCTGTACATTAAACGAAAATATCATAAACAATGAGATAATGATCAATGTAATTGTTACCGCAATCGCAGAACTAATTGACATCGCTAAGTGTCTTCCAACACCAGAAAATCCTTCTTTAATAGGTCTACTGATCATGACGGACATAACCTCCTTCCGCAAGATCTGCCACAATATGGCCATGTTCTAATACAACTGTTCTTTTACGATGTTTATTAACAAGTGTCAAATCATGCGTAACCATTAAAATCGTTGTTCCATAACGCTTATTGATTCTTTCCAAAAGACTCATGATTTGATCTGATTTGGCTGGATCAAGATTACCAGTAGGTTCATCCGCAATCAAAACCTTTGGACGGTTGGCAATCGCACGAGCAATCGCAATACGCTGTTGTTGTCCACCAGACAATTCATGTGGAAATGAATCTTTCTTTTCTTTTAAAGAAACGACTTCCAAGACTTCATCAACTCTCTTTTTAATTTGTGGCTTCTTCATATTGATAACTTCTAAAGCATACGCAATATTTTCATAAACCGTTTTTGTAGGAAGTAATCTAAAATCCTGGAATACAACACCTATATTTCTTCTATAAATAGGAACTTGTTTTCTCTTTAATTTTCCAACATCAATTCCAACAACTTCTACATTTCCCTTTGTAGGAACTTCTTCACCATCCAAGAGCTTAATCAATGTAGATTTACCAGAACCTGTTGGTCCAATAATATAAATAAATTCGCCTTGTTTCACACTAAAATTCACATCATACAAAGCATTTGTTCCATTTTTATACTGTTTGTACACATGTTCACATTCAATCATGCAAGTTCCCCTTTCACATTAAAAACCAAATATATTCTATCACAGAACACTAGATTGTTGGTGATGGGTAAGTGAAACCTTCACCATGCATATCAGATGCATCAGTTGTAATCGTAAACGCTCTATTATCAATGGAATTGATAATCTCTACCAAACGTGAATATTCCTTTGAACTTACAACACAAAGAATCACTTTCTTTTCTTCATTTTGATAGCCACCTTCACCTTGTAAGAACGTTACACCACGATCCATTTGATTCATGATTTCATCCGCAATTTCTCTCCATTTACAAGAAATAATCGTAACACTCTTTGCGTTACTACCAGCACCAATTGATAATACCTTATCAATTGCGTATCCTGAAGCAAATACAGAAATCAATCCAACAAGTGCTGCATCAATTCCATAAGCAACAACACCAATCAACACTGTTAAACCATCTGTAATGATGACACCTTGTGATATTTTTAATCCTGTTAATTTATTTGCGATAAGAGGTGGTACATCCATTCCACCTGTAGAAGCTCCCGCTCTCATAACTAGACCAATTCCTATTCCACCAAATAGTCCAGCATAGAAACTAGCTAAGATTGGATCAACATTGATATTAAACATCGGTTGAATCTGTGCCAATAGTGTTGTAAACACTGGATAACACAAAGAAGACAATAACGTATCTAAACCAAATTGTTTTCCCAATATCAATGTTCCGACAATCAACAAGGCAACTGTCAAAATATTTGCCATCAACGTTTCATCTAAATGAAAGAATGGCTCAAACGCTACCGCAATACCAGCTACCCCTCCAGATAAAATATGATATGGAAGAATAAAAAACTCTACCGAAATCGTTAAAATAAACGTTCCAACGATTACAAGTAATACATTCGTTATCTTTTTCATTGAATTTTCCCTCACAACTTATGTATTATAACATGGATGAAACGCAAATATTTTTGGATACTCATTTTTCTATACATTCTTTTTATCTTTTCTAATTCCTTAACAGTCGGTGTGAAAAGCAGTTCTATTTCCGGTGGTTTAACAACATACTTATTATCTTTATTACACCAAATAAACATTCAAATTAAATATGATACATTTCATCATTTCATTCGAAAAGCTGCACATTTCTCAGAATATGCAGGTCTAGGAATCTTAGTTTATATTGGAATTCAATTAGAACCACTACTCAAAAACAAAACGATCAATTTCTTATTATTTTGGATTTTAACGCCGTCCATCGATGAAACCATACAACTTTTCATTCCTGATAGAAATGGATGTATTACAGATGTTTTATTAGATATGTGCGGTTTTATTACTGGAGCCATTATCTCATACATCATTTATAAAATTACTCACAAGTCGGCAAAGACTGACTAATTAGATCTCTACTATGTGATTCCTGAAAAAAGGAATCATTTTTATTAAAGAAATAATACGGATCTTCTAATCCATCATCCCATGTCACATCAACATTCATCCATCTAGAATCTATATAAACAAGATTCCATGCATGTTGTTGTCCTTCTGATTGCCCCACAACAAAATAACAAGGAATATCCAATTTCTGCATCAGATACTGAAATGCTTTTGCGTAGCCTGCACAAACTGTTCTATGATTCACCAAAGCAGAATACGCAGATTGGTTTAAGGAAGCAGATTCATCATACTCTATCATCTCTATCAAAATATCATGTACATATCTTTCTTTCTCTTCATCACTCCCATACGCATTCGCATTATTTACAATCGTATTAACCGATTCTTCAAACAATTGTTTTGCTTCATCAATATCATTAATCGTTTCATTATAAGAAAGATGAATTTCTACGATTCCCATATTCTCTAAATATTGATAAGAATATCCTAAATCTAACCAAAACAATTCAGGATGATCATACAATACTGCAGTATATGCATTCTCTACATTTTCTTCTGTTATTGTTGTATCAAATGGTTTCCATGATTCTTCATAGCTATTCGCACATTCAATCATCTTTGCATATATCTTTTTTTCTATTTCTGTCAAAGAATCATAATAAATATTCCATGCGGTATCATATGTTTGATATGTTTCATCACTTAATCCAAAATATTCTTTTACGTCATACAAAACACTATCTGTGTGCCAACACAAATAGATAAATCCTATAACGCAACAAATGAGTAAAAATCTAAAGAATCTTTTCATAGTACTATCATACACAAAACATCCAAAAAAAGAACCTCAACCAAATGAGATTCTAATCACTTAACCAATAACATTTTCAGGTCTAATTCTACATGGAGCACCATAACCATCTTGGCATCTTCTACCATAACCGCCATAGCTACCAGCCCATCCACATCCAAACGCTAAATCACCATTCCAAGTTCTTAGATAATTTGCGAAATTAGATGCATCTCCTAAATAGAATATTTCAATGTGACAATGTGGCCCAGTAACATTACCAGTTGCACCAACTCTACCAATATAATCACCAGCTTTTACTTGTGTACCTAAAGCAATTGGAGACCCATACTGCATGTGTAGATATTTCACTGCATATAAAGAACCATTCACAACTGTCAACAAATAGATTTGGTTTCCTCCACCACTAGATCCACCATTTCCATGTGCTGTACTTCCTAAATATCCTTCTGTAGCTCCATCCGCACTAACAATAACAATTCCATCGCCAACAGCACGTATTGTTGTACCTTGTGAAGCTGCAAAGTCATATCCTAAGTGTTTTCCTCCACCAGGATAATTCCATGTGCCTGCACTTCTATACGCACCTGGAACTGGGTTTGTCCAACCAGATTGTCCGAAGGAACTCGTACTACTATCTGTACTCGAACCGCCACCACTTGAATCTGTACCAGAAGAATCATCACTATCCTCTGTTTTTTCAGCTGGTTTAGGAGAATTTGCTTTGTCGATAGCTGCTTGTAATTCGTCCATCTTAGCTGAATTCGCACTGATCGTTGCTTGTAATGTACTAACGGTTGAAGAAATCTTTTCACCTTGTGCTTCTAATTCAGCAGCGGAATCTTCTGCGGCATCTTCAAATACTTGAATCTGTTGTTGTTTGATTTCTAGTACTTCTTTTTGAGATTCTTGTTCTTGTTGACTTGCATCTAATTCTTCTTTTTGAATTTGTAAAGAAGCCGTTAAAGTATCTAATTCTTCTTTGTCCGTTTTAAGTTGTGAAGACAACGTCACTAATTGATTTGTCGTTTCATTATCATATGCATTGATATCACTCAAACCATTCGCAATACGTAAAAATTCCGTAAAAGTGGAAGCTCCCATTAAGATAGAGAATGTTTTATTGATTCTCATACCTGATTGAGAAGAAGCCATTCTACTTTTTACTTTCGTTCCAATTTCAGATATTTGATTTTGTGTTTCATCAATCTCTGCTTGTTTTGCATCTGCCTTAGCTTGTGTATCATTAATTTCTGCTTGTTTACTTGAAATCTTTGATTCCAGTTCAGAAATTGTTGTATTTAATGCATCAATTTCAGCTTGGTAACCTGCAATCTCTTCTTTATATGCAACAATATCTGCCGCAATCTCATCTCTTTTCGCTTTAATTGCTTCTAATTGTGCTTCTGCGTCTGCTTTTGCCTGTGCTGCTTTTTCTGAACTTTCTTGTACTTTTTGTTTTTGTTTTTCAGAATAAGTTTTACATGCATCACTATATGGATCTGAATCACATGGATTACTTTCCGCTATTAAAACAACAGGATTGATATATAGAATTGCGGAAGAAACCGCAAGTATCATTTTCATTAATTTCTTTTTCATGGCTCCATTATATCAGACATTGTGTCTAGTTTTGTGAAATTACAACAAAATATTAAAAAGAATTTTTAGGATATTCATAATTTATTGTGAATAGTATATTGGAGCTACCATTACGGTAAGCGGTTGATTCCTCAAATGTTTTTTATGAAAGGAGAAACAGGAGAGGATATTTCTTTGATTCCTCTTCTTGTAGGAACATGCTTATGACAATGATTGAATGCATCAATGTAACAACATTGATATTCACCATATTACAGTTTATATTGGCATTAGTCGAATATTTTGAAACGAAAAAGAAAAATGACCGCTAACTGATTCCAAACATCTAGCAGTCATTCAGACTATTAGGAATCAACCGATTATCGGTAGTTCCTTTTACATTCGTATCATACCATAACAAATATCATATTTCTTATCATTTTCATGATTTTCTTGTGATAGCTTTTATCTTTCCATCTGTGATACTAATCAAATCTTCAACAAATACTTCTACTTGCGTACCAACTCTACCACCAGATACCATGATTTTATCAAATAAGATAATTGTTTCATCAAACACTGTTTCAAACTTTTTCTTCATTCCAATTGGAGAACATCCACCATGAATGTATCCTGTTAAGCCTAACAATTCTTTTTGTGGAATCATTTCTACATTTTTTACACCAACTGCTTTCGCACATTCTTTTAAATCTAATTTTTCAGCTACAGGTATCACAAATACATAATGATTTTTATCATTTCCAACAGTTACTAACGTTTTAAAAACCTGTTCTGGATCTTCACCACATTTAATTGCGACAGATACACCATCAATCATATCGTCAGATACATCATAAGTATGAATCTTGTATGGAATATTATTTTGGTCTAATATTCTCATTGCATTTGTTTTTGTTTCTTTTTTCGACATACAATCACTTCCTCAAACAAAAAGATTAGTACTAGACTAATCTTCCGTCAATAAGATACGATCATCATTTAATGCATCTTTAAATTGTTTCATTAAATCTTCCACATGCATTGTATCTTTATCTTCTTTTGATAAATCTTTAATGATTGTTCCATTACTCATCATCAATGTACGATTACCTGTATTCAATGCCACTTTCATATTATGTGTAATCATCAAACAAGTCATATGATTCTCTGAAACGATTTGAGTTGTTAGTTTCATGATTCTATCAGCTGCTTCAGGATCTAATGCGGCAGTGTGTTCATCTAATAATAATAGTTTTGGTGGAACGATCGTTGCCATCAATAACGTTAAAGATTGTCTTTGTCCACCAGATAAAGTACCTACTGGAACATCCATACGATCTTCTAATCCAATGTCTAATTGTTTTAAAATATCTCTAAACTTCTCTTCATCTTTTTTAGAAATTCTAGAAAAGATTTTTTTCTTTTCACCTGCTCGAAGATACGCTAACGCTAGATTCTCTCGAATCGTCATATTTGGTGCAGTTCCTTTTAAAGGATCTTGAAACAATCTTCCAATATATTTACTACGTTTATAGTTTGGTACAAACGTAATATCTTTATCATCTAGAATGATATTCCCTTTATCCACAAGAAAATTACCTGCAATACAATTAAATAATGTAGATTTTCCTGCACCATTAGAACCAACAATCGTTATAAAATCACCATCATTCACTGTTAAAGAAAAATCATTTAACGCTATCTTTTCATTGACCGTTCCTGGATGAAATGTTTTTGAAATACTATCAATTTTTAACATATCTCTCCCTTCTAGAACGTTTCATAACGATCATATTTTCTTTGATATTCGGTGCAGCAATCGCAAGTGCTACAACAAAAGCAGTCATTAATTTTAACCCTTCTACAGGAATAATATGTGTTTGTAATACAAATGCATAAATGCAACGATAAACAATATTACCCACTAAACACGCAACAATATTTCTACCAATTGATTTCTTTCCTTGGATCAAAGTTTCACCAATGATCAAAGTCGCTAGACCAATCGTTACAATTCCAGTTCCTGCGTTGATATCCGCACTTTTTTGAAGTTGACCAGCAAGTGCACCAGATAATCCAGTAAACATATTCGCTACAACTAGACCAATCGTAATTGTGAATTTTGGATTGATTGATGAAGCAGCAACCATATCTTGATTATCTCCAGTCGCACGAATCGATAGACCTAAACGTGTAGATAAGAACCATTTCATAAATAGCATCGCTACAACAGAAAATATCGATGCTAGTATGATCGTATTCCAAGATCCACCAATACCAGTTTCTTTAAATAGTGAAAATATTGTGTCATTTTTTAATAAAGAAACATTAGAGCTCCATCCCATTGCCATTAGATTAACAGTATAAAGACCCGTATTTGTTACGATTCCAGCTAATATCGACGGAACCCCTAACCTTGTTTGTAGGATCGCTGTAACGAGTCCAGCTAACGCACCAGATACCATTCCCATCAAAACGCCAACAAACGGATGCCCGTTTGCACATAAGGAAACTGACACTGCCATCCCCAGTACAAAGCACCCATCCGTTGTAAGATCTGCGATATCAAGAACACGATAGCTAAGAAACAATGCAAGTGCTACAAACGAGTAAACACATCCAAGTTGTAAAGCTGTCTGTATGATATAAACCATTTATCCCTCCATTAGTCTTCTGTTGTTTCAACTTCTGAAACTGTACCAAAATCTGCGAATACACTAGATTTAATTCCAACTTTTTCACTTGTTTCAGAATTCACTGTAATGATTCCACCAGGCATTACTTCATAACTTCCTGCATAACCTGTAGCTTCAATTCCTTCTGTAATTGCTTTATAAGCTAAATCGGCAGTTTCTTTACCTAGTTCTGTGTAGTTCACACCACAAGTCGCAAATGCTCCATTTCTAACGAATGAGTCAGCACCTGTGTAGTGTGGAATACCTGCTTCAGCAAATTCTGGAGCAATCGCAAGTTCTGCTGCCATTACAACATTGTCTGTTGGTGTAAATACAGCATCTACTTTACTAGCAATCAATGAAGCTGCTGCTTGTTTAACTTCATCATCTGTATTTCCTGTTGCTTCAACATAAGAAATTCCTTTTTCATCTAAATATTTCTTTGCTTCTTCAATTGGTTTTTCAGAGTTTGCTTCTGATTTTGAATATAACAAGCCAACTGTTTTTGTATCCGGATTAGCTGCTAGAATCATTTCCATGATTTGTTCAGTATTTAATGCATCAGATGTACCCGTAACATAATCAATATCTGTCAAATCAGCTGCTTCTGGATCAGAAATAGCGGCGTATACGACTGGAACAGAACCATCTGAAGCAACTGTCATTGTTTGAGCTGCTAATGTCGCAATCGGAATGATTGCATCCACACCTTCATTTACAACTTGTGTTCCAATTTGTTGTAATGTTGTCTGATCGTTTTGACCAGAATATACATCACCATATTCAATTGTGACACCTTCTTTTTCACTAATCGCATCCAATTCATCAGTAATTGCTTTAGCAATTTCATCCAAAGATGCATGATCTAATTGTTTTACAACTGCGATCTTGTAAGTTTTACCACTTGATGTAGATGATGTAGAAGTTGCAGTAGATGTTGAAGAACATCCAACCATGCTAGCGAGCATTGTAGCTGCTAAAGATAAAGTAATAAATTTTTTCATGTGATTTTTCCTCCTTATATTCTCTGCATTTTCTCCATCTGTGATAGAAACAAAAAACGCCTGTCCATCTAAGGACAAGCGTATATAAGCCTGCGGTACCACCTTAATTAGAAGAATATCTTCTCTCTTTCTTGGAAAATGCAATCACATTTTCTGTCCTTTAACGCTGACATTGCGTCTGGAAGTACTCACATTTGTTTTCATCCAGCCCTCTCAGGTCCATTTGCATAGTGCTACACTGTCGATTTCCACCATCACGACTCTCTTGAAGTTGCCTTCTATGTTTGATCTCCTGATCATTGGTTTGTATGCAACAAATATACTATTCAAAAATCAGAGCGTCAATTCTTTAAATGAATATTTTGTAAATATTTCATATTCTTTTTTGAAAATATTTTCATTTCATCTTTAGACAAAAACAATTACAATAAATATATGAACTACAAAAAACAACTTATTGAAGCAGGCATACAAATGTCTAACACAGATTTAACAATTGAAACATGGGGAAATATTTCTTTAAGAAATCCAGAAACACACGAAATCTATTTAACACCAAGTGGTATGGCTTACGATACATTAGCTGAAGATGATATTTGTGTGTTAGATAATAACGGAAATATTTTAGTAGGTTCTAGAAAACCAAGTATAGAAAAGATGTTACATATCTTAATCTATCAAAACAGAAAAGATGTAAATGCGATATTGCATACGCACCCATTATCTTCAACTGTATTTTCTGTATTACATCAATCTATTCCAGTGATTACAGATGAAATGGCACAAGCAATCGGAAGTGAGGTAAAATGTGCAGATTATGCTTTGCCAGGTTCTATGAAACTCGCAACAAATGCATTAGATGCTTTAGGTAATTCACAAGCAGTTTTATTAAGTAATCACGGTGCGGTTTGTGTTGGAAAAGACATGAAAGAATGTTTTAAAGTCGCAAAAGTTTTAGAAACAAGCGCAAAGATTTACTACAATGCATTATCTATTGGAACTCCAATATCCATTAAACAAAATGATGTAGATTGGATGAGGGATTTCGCACTCAATCATTATGGGCAGAAAGGATAGACATGAATCAATTACCTGTTATCAAAATCAGTGAAGATGCTTCAGCATTAATCATATTAGATCAAACAAGATTACCAAATCATGAAGAATATCTCACTTTAAAAACAAAAGAAGAAATGTGGAATGCAATCAAACTACTACAAGTACGTGGTGCCCCAGCAATCGGTGTATTTGCGGGATACGCAATGGCTGTATTAGCACAATCCATCGAAGGAACAAAAGAATCATTCCAAAAAGAATTTAATACAATTGCAGACTATTTAAATACAAGTAGACCTACTGCAGTCAATCTTTCATGGGCTTTAAATCGTATGAAAGCATTCGTTAAAAATCAAGCAACAGACATTGAAACTTTAAAACAAGAATTAATCCTAGAAGCAAAAAAAATCGATCAAGAAAATCTAGAAATGAATAAAAAGATTGCGGAATATGGTGTTACGCTTCTTCATGATGGAGATGGTATTCTAACCCATTGTAATGCAGGATATTTAGCTTGTTTAGGTTATGGAACTGCGACTGCACCAATGTATTTAGCTCATGAAAAAGGGATGAATATTCATGTTTATTCTGATGAAACAAGACCTTTATTACAAGGTGCTAGATTAACAAGCTACGAACTATTTAAAGCTGGTATCGATGTCACTTCTATTTGTGATAATATGGCAAGTATTGTCATGAAAGAAGGAAAGATACAATGCGTTATGGTTGGATGTGATCGAATTGCCGCAAATGGTGATTTCGCAAACAAAATAGGTACAAGTGGTGTTGCCATTTTAGCGAAACATTACAACATTCCTTTTTATACATTAGGACCATCTTCTACAATTGATTTCAATACAAAATGCGGTGATGATATTCACATTGAATTAAGAGATCAAGAAGAAATTGGTTCAATGTGGTATAAAGAGCCAATGATTTTAAAAGATATCAAAAAATACAATCCATCATTTGATGTAACAGACCATTCCTTATTAACCGCAATCATCACAGAAAAAGGAATTGTGTATCCACCATTTGATGTCAATTTAAAGAAATTATTTCAGGAGTAGCCAATGATTGAAAATCCATTTATTCGAACAGAACTAGTAATCGGAAAAGAAGGACTTGAAAAATTATCCAATAAAAGAGTTGCCGTGTTTGGAATCGGTGGTGTAGGTGGTTATGTCGTTGAAGCTTTAGCTAGATGTGGTATTGGAGAAATCGATATCATTGACAATGATACCGTGGCCATTACAAATATTAACAGGCAAATCGTCGCAACACATTCTACTGTTGGTCAATATAAAGTTGACGTTGCGGAAAGAAGAATCAAAGATATTTCTCCAAATACAATCGTTCATAAATATACAACATTTTATCTTCCTGAAAAAAGAGAAGAATTTGATTTCAAACAATATGATTATGTTGTAGACGCAATTGACACAGTCACAGCGAAGATTGATATGATATGTTACGCCAAAAGTGTAAAAACACCAATCATTTCCTGTATGGGATGTGGAAATAGATTAGATCCTACTCAACTAGAAATCACTGATATCTATAAAACAAAAAACGACCCATTAGCTAAAGTCATGCGCCACGAATTAAAGAAACGTCACATCAATAAACTAAAAGTCGTTTGTTCTAAAGAATTACCAATTAAAACACACTATACAGAAGAAGGTTCTAAGAAACGTTCTGTTCCTGGAAGTACTGCTTTTGTACCTAGCGTAGCTGGACTTATCGCAGCTAGCTATATTATTCAAGAACTCATCAAATAAGAGCATCGCTCTTATTTTTCATTTTTATAGAACAAATAACCATCATTAACGCAATAACAGTCAATATCATCACCAAGATAATAGATGAATGATACGAACCACTCCAATCATACAAAAAGCCAACAAAGGTTGTAAATAATGCATTAGAAACAGTTCCTAACAAAGATATCTGTGGATAATATACGTTATAACTTTCTTCGAATAAATTCTGTGATAACAATACAGGTCCAACTGCAGACATCGCATATACCATTCCAACTAAACCTGCCGCAACCAACATCCAAATCGTATTAGATGACAAAAACGCTAAGATTCCTAAGCCACTTAATGTTAAGATTCCATATACTAATAATGATTTTTCGATTCCCAACTTATCTGAGGCAACACCTAAAACAAGTTTACCAGTCGTATTTACAACCATGGAAACAGATACCATCAAAGCACCAGTTGAAGCATCTAACGTCATAGAAGGAAAATGTTGCGGTAAAGCAGTAGCACTCGCTATCATGAAAGAATAGATTGCGACAACAAGAAATGTTGTAAAAGATACAGTTTTTGTAGATGTTGTTTGTTCTACACTTATATCATTAATTTCCTTGATTTTATTATTCAATGAAATCGGTAAAACAACACAAGGTAAATAGCACAACAAATCTAATAAAGCCACGATCAAATACGTAACTCTCCATCCAACAGTAGCAATAACAGATGATAATATTGGAGAAAGAATAGCTCCCGCAAGTCCAGAACAGCCTAACGCAATGCTCGTCGCAAGACCAACACCATTCTCAAAATGATTATTGATCAATATCGTCACTAAAACAATTCCTACGATTCCAGTTGATAGTCCTCTAATTGCGTTTAATACATATAACAGAATAACTGAATTACAAACAGATAATAAACCTGTACATATTGCATATATACCAGAAAATAACAAAACTCTTCTTTTAAAATTTCTTTCACGTATTAATTTTACTGTTAACAAACCACCAAAAGCATATGATATATTTGATATCGTAAGCGTCATACTAACTGCACCTTTCCCTACGCCCAATTCACTCGCAATCGGCGTAAAGAAAATACCAGAGGTATTTGTTAGTAATCCAACAGAAGAGGCAATCATCAAACAGCACACAACAAGTGCTAATATTTGTTTTTTTGTATCCCGAATTTACAATCTAAATGCAACAGAGTTCAAAAAAAGAAAGTGACTCATAAAATCCAGTACAATGGTGTTTGCAAAGACAACACTGAAAGGAGATACTA
>CAVHRL010000009.1:0-44412 GCA_963638375.1 Lachnospiraceae bacterium | reverse complement strand
GTTGCGTATGTAGCTTCTCCGTGTAACACGGGTGGTTCACTTCGCCAATGTTATTTCAAGGTTTGGCGTACTACACACTTCTCCTACCCTCAGAGATGTTTGATGTAGTACCGTAGAGCAAGGAACTTGTGAAGCATCCCTTGGTACCTATGTATTCTTGGATAACGTAGTTCGTTATTCTGCTATAAGCAGATAAGAACTGAGGCTTATCAACTGAGCTTGTGAATTTTTTCAACAAGCCCACTGTTCCTTGGACCGTGGGTAGTTGACAGTAAACCCATTTATAAATTCTTTAGATAAAAATGATCCATTGTACTATGTACAACAGATTTTGGTTTTTCAATTTCATGAAAACCTAACTTTTGATATAAATGAATAGCGATAGATAAATTACTATGTGTTTCTAAATACATCTTTTTATAGCCTTTATCTTTACACCAATCTGCTAATATCATAAATAATTTTTCACTATAACCTTTCCCTTTTATAGAACCATCAAAGTATAATTTTTGTAATTCAGCACAACGATTGATTCCATCAAATTCCGCTACACCAGCTCCACCAACCACTTCATCTTTTTCATTAAGTACTACAAAATAACATCTTTGTTGTGGCTTTTCATTATAGTAATCACTAAGAGAGTCGAGCTGTGAATCAAAATATGCAGTTCCAGGAATATCCAAATGAAATTCCTCTAAGTTTTTTCGAATAATATGTGCCATTACACGATTATCTTCTTCTCTAATTCTTCTATATTTCAACATTTTATTTCTCCAATAAACTTGAAGCTCTAACAAATCCTTTGCTTCCTAATTGTTGATTTAATTCTTGTAAGATTTCATTTGTATTTTCTTCTTGCGGCTCATCAAACAAACTATATTGTTTCGCTAAAATTTCTTCTTCCTCAAAATCAGATACAGATAATCCAATCAAGCGAACAGATTCATCTTCTTCATAAGAATCGTCAAACAAGGACATTGCTTGTACAAACAAATCATCACTTTTCCAGATTGGGTTTGATAATTTCTTACTTTTATTCGCATTTCTAAAATCATAATAACAGATTCTAATAGACACATGATATCCAGCCTTATGACTTTCTTTTAAACGTTTTGATAACTTTCTACTCAAAGATCGAATTAACCCTTTTAATTCATCATAATCTGTTACATCTTCTAATAAAGTTTCAGAAACGCCCATGCTTTTAGAGTCAAATTCCGTAATTAACGAACGATCATCATAACCATTTGCGCGACGAATCATCGCTTCTGTATTTTTACCGAAAATTGGTCTTAAACGTTCGACATCTTTATAGGTAGCTAAATCACGAATTGTATGAATATCTAAGTCTTCCATAATACTTAATGTCCTTTTACCAACACCTCTCATTTCACTGATTGGTAGTGGCCACATTTTTTCAGGAACATCTCGTATTCTAAGAACTGTAATACCCATAGGCTTTTTCATGTCACTTGCCATTTTAGCTAAAAACATATTTGGAGCAACCCCAATGGAACAACGTAGTCCAACTTCTTCTAAGACCCTTCTTTGTACCTCAAAAGCAAGATCTAATGGCTTTGGATATTTCTTAATAACTTCTGTCATATCAACATAACATTCATCAATAGAAGCTTGTTCCACCAAACTGGTATAACTATAAATAATATTCATGAATTGTTTTGATAAGTCAGAATAATAAGCATAATGACCATTCACTACAATTAATTCTTTACATAATTGTAAGGCTTGTTGAATAGGCATTGCGCTATGAATACCGTATTTTCTTGCAGCATAAGATGCAGTAGATACAACACTTCTTCTTGTATTTCCACTAACAACAAGTGGTTTTCCTTTTAAAGATGGATCCAACAATTCTTCACATGAAGCAAAGAATGCATTTAAATCAATATGAAAATAAACTTTGCTCATTGGTGATTCCTTTGATAGAGTTCTTTTGCGGCTGAAAGAGAAGCTTTTGTAATTTCACCAGATGCAATGATAGCTAATTGTTCAATGCTTTCTTTTTGATTCAATAGTTTTACAGAAGAGTGTGTAATTCCATCAACATCATTTTTACTTACAAAATAATGGTGATCACTACATGCTGCAACTTGTGCTAAATGTGTAACTGAAAAGACTTGTGTATTTTGAGATAACAACTTCATTTTCTTACCAATACTACTAGCTACTGGTCCTGAAACACCAGTATCAATTTCATCAAAAATAACTGTTTGAATTCCTTGTAAATGTGTAAAGATGATTTTTAACCCCAACATCAATCTAGATAGTTCTCCACCAGAAGCAGTTTTATTTAATGGTTTTAAGTCTTCTCCTTGATTCATACGAATCAAAAATTCAACATGATCATTTCCTTTTGCGGAAGGATTATCTTCTTTAATTTCAGTATAGAACTTTGCATTAGGTAGCATTAAATCTTCTAGATGTTTTTGAATTTCTTCATCTAGTTTATGAGAACCTTCTTTTCTTACTTTAGATAATTTTAATGCATAGGTTTGATATTCTTCAAAAGCAGAATTGATCTTTGCATCAATTTGATTTAAATATTCTTGTTTATGTGTAATCATATCAACTTGATTTTGTAATTCTTCTTTTTTTAGATAGATATCTTCAATAGTTCTACCATATTTTCTTTTTAATTTCTGAATTTCAAAAATTCTTTCTTCCATCGCATTGACATCATCTTCACTCATATCCATATCATCTAAAATATGATGTAATTGTTCCATAGCATCATTAATAGAATAATAAGAATCATTAATTGTATTTTGAATTGATTCAATTGAATCATTACTTTTCAAAGAAGAAACAAGTTTGTTTAACTCATATAAACCATCTGATACTTCTTCATCATACAAATGAAAGATTGTATTCAATTTATCTAAAATATCTTTCATTAGTTTGTAGCTTTTTTCTTTTTCTTCAAGTTCTTCATCTTCACCATGTTTAAGGTTTGCATTTTCAATTTCATGAATCTGGTAAGTAAAAAATTCTGCGTCACTTTCATTATATGTGTCTTTTAACGCATTTTCTTTTTCTTTGCATAAAGAATCATATTTCTTATATGCTTCTTGAACTTGTTGTAATAAATCTAAATCATTTAAATATTCATCCAATAAATGAATATGAGTAGCAGTATTCAAAAGATATGCATTATCTCTTTGACCATGAATGTCAATTTGATATTTTAGAACATCTTTCATTAAAGAAGATGTAACAACTCTATGGTCAATACGTGTTACACTTTTTCCATTTGAATGAATTTCACGAGTGAATGTTGTTTCATCTTGTACATCAAAACCACTATCTTCCATAACACTACATGCATGTTTATCAGATGTAATATCAAATGTAGCTTCTATGATAGCTTTATCTTTTCCTTTGGAAATCAAAGAAGAAGAAGCACGAGAAAAAGAAAGTGTACTGATAGCGTCTAATAAGATAGATTTACCAGCACCCGTCTCTCCTGTAAACGCACTAAAGCCTTCTTCAAAGTCCAAATTAATTTCATCAATTAAAATAAAGTTTTGAATATAAAGATGTTTTAACATATGTTTTATTTTTCAAGATAGTTTTGAATACAATCCATAACTGTATTTAAATCTATCCCTAAATCCTTTCTGAGCAAGCGCTCTGATCCTTGCTCAATATAATCATCCGGAATTCCAAATCTCTTTAAAGAAATGGAAATATCATGATCATTACACCATTCTAAGATCATGCTTCCTAAACCATGCTCCAAAGCATCAGTTTCATAAGATATATATTTCATATTACGACTAGTCATTTGTGCTAAAACACTTTCATCCATTGGTTTTAAATATCTACAATTAACTATCGTAACAGGTAAATCGTTAATTTGAATTTTATCTAGTAACTTCAAAACAAAATCACCATATGTAAAAATACAAACACGATTTTCTTCATGATCATTCAGTACTTCCCATGTTCCAACAGGAATGATTTGATCATCATGTTCACAAGCATTTTTTACATACCCTTTTGGGAAACGAAAAGCAAATGGATGATTTTGAGAAAATGCAGTATAAATCAAATTTTCTAGCTCTTCTGCATCTTTTCCTTGAGCGACAATCATATTTGGAATTCCAGTTAATAAGCCTAAATCATAGATACCATGATGTGTTTCACCATCACCACCAACTAATCCTACATGATCTACACCTATTACCACAGGAAGGTCCATTCTTGCGATATCATGAATGATTTGATCATATGCCCTTTGTAAAAATGATGAATAAATACAAAGGTATGGTCGTTTTCCTTGAATTGCTAGACCAGCAGAAAATGTTGCAGCATGTTCTTCCGCAATTCCTGTATCAAAAGAACGATTAGGAAATTCCGCAAAAAACTTCGATAAAGAGGAGCCATTCATCATAGCAGGAGTTAGCGCAACAATATCAGGATTTTTTTCAGCTAATAAACGAACTTTTTCACTTGCTACATATGAATATAAAGATTGATTAATAGGAGCATTATGTGTAGGTAATCCAGTTTCTACATTGAATGCACCAACACCATGCCATCTACCTTCTCTATCATTTTCACAAGGTTCATAACCTTTTCCTTTTTTCGTAATAACATGAACTACGATTGGACCATCATGACCTTTAACAGCTTCAAATACTTGTATCAAATCATGGATATTATGTCCATCTACTGGTCCAATATAATCCAAATTGAATTCGCCAAAAATACCTTTTTTAACAATCTGCTTCTTTAACGCATCACGAATATTTTTTAAACCCAAATAAATTTGTTCGCCAAAATCGCTTGTACGTAATGATTTTTTCATGTTCTTTTTAACAGTTTGATAAGTACTAGATGCACGCAAGCGTGAAAATGCATATGTTAAGGCTCCTACATTTTTTGAAATAGACATATTATTATCATTAAAAACAATAATCATATTTCTACTTTCAGATCCAATTTCATTGAGTGCTTCCATTGACATACCAGAACTCATTGCTCCATCACCTATTACAGGTATAACAGAATAAGTTTCATGATCTAAATCTCTAGCGATTGCCATGCCTAAAGCAGCACTTAAAGAAGTAGAACTATGTCCTGCTTCCCAACAATCATATTCACTTTCTTTCCTTTTTTGGAAACCACTGAGTCCTTTATATTGACGAAGCGTAGAAAATTGTGATGCTCTTCCTGTTAAGATTTTATGTGTATAACATTGATGCCCAACATCAAAAAAGATTTTATCTTTAGGTGCATCAAAAACATAATGTAAAGCTATTGTTAACTCTACTACCCCAAGATTACTTGCGAGATGTCCACCAGTTTTAGAAATCGAATGAATTAAAAAATCACGGATTTCTGCACTCAGATCATCCATCTCTTCAATATTCATAGATTTTAGAAATTTTGGATTTTGAA
This sequence comes from Lachnospiraceae bacterium, assembly GCA_963638375.1. Taxonomy (GTDB): domain Bacteria; phylum Bacillota_I; class Bacilli_A; order Erysipelotrichales; family Erysipelotrichaceae; genus Bulleidia. Next base: position 38,988 of record CAVHRL010000009.1, on the reverse strand, counting down.
TATCATTTAAATCCATATCTGCCCTCCATCTATTTACGACGCTTCTCAATCATTTCTATTTGTTGAATTAATTCTTCGCTGTGAAACTCATCCATATTTGAAACATCATTCTTCACTTGTTGATAAAGTTGATTCATAAGCTTGATAGATTTTTCTTTTCCAAGTAAAGTTACGCTTGTTTTCTTGTCATTTCTTTCATCAGAATTACTTTTTCCAAATTCTTCACTCGTTAGTTCAACATCCAAAATATCATCTTGAATTTGAAACGCTAAACCTAACGCAATTCCAATAGAATGCCATTGATCAATGATATCTTTTGGCTGTTCCGCTAAGATTGCCCCCATCATAAGAGGTGCACTTAACAAACATCCTGTTTTATAACGATGAACTTCTTTAACATATTCCCAATTAGATTGTTCCCCTTCATCCATATCAAGAATCTGTCCGAGAATCATCCCATTACTACCAGCCATATCAGCTAGTACTTGTATACATTCTACAACTTTTTTTGAATCAATTGTTGAAGAAGACGCAATAGAAAATGCGCTTGTTAACAAACCATCACCAGCTAAGATCGCTGTAGCTTCATCAAATTGCTTATGACAAGTTGGTCTTCCTCTTCTTAGATCATCATTATCCATCGCAGGCAAATCATCATGAATCAATGAATATGTATGAATCATTTCCAAAGCACAAGCAAATTCATCCGCAATACATTCGTTTAAGCCATACCCTTTTACTACCGTATATAAAAGATTAGGACGAATTCTTTTTCCACCTGCCATCAAAGAATATTCCATCGCTTCTCTAACTTTGGAATCTTTAAAACTTTTTATTTTTTCTTCTAATACAGACTCAATTCTCATCATTGGAATCACCATTCTCTTTAATTAAAGTATCAACTTGAGTTTCAAATTGTTTTAATTTTTCATCACAATTTTTTACTAGTTTTAATCCTTCTTCAAATAGTGCAATTGTTTCATCCAATGGTTTTTCATTTGACTCAAGATCTCTAACAATAGTTTCTAATCTATCCATAGATTCTTCAAAAGATTGTTTCTTATCTGTCATCTTTTTTATCCTCAACTTTCGTAATGACTGTTCCATTTGATAAGCGAACAGTTAATGTATCATTAATATTTACTTCTTGGATATCTTTAATCACATGATTATCTTTATATGTAACACTATATCCTCTTGATAATACTTTTAAAGGAGAATATGCATCTAATAAATGAATCATATTTTGTACATCATTTGTATAACGATTTCTACTTTTATCAATTTCAGTATACAAAGCTTCTTGTTTTATTGACAAAGAATGTTGTGCCGTCGTTAATTGTTTATTCATCTGAACAATTAATTCTGTTTTTTGTTCTTTAAGTTCATCTCGTATAACTCTAGAAGTAGAATTCATCTGTTTATGAAAAACTGTTAATATTTGATCTAATTGATTTCTTTTTGATTGAATCAAATATTGGTATTTTAATAATCTTTCACTTAAAAATTGTACCTTAACAATTTTTTCTTGAACAAATTGATAAGGATTTTTGAGTACAGATGTATTAGCGTAATGAATTAAATCATTTTTATCTTTTTGAATCTTAGATTTAACTGCATTGATCAATCGAATTTGATATTGATCCAAACTAGCACAAACTTCATGAATGTCAGGTGTACCAACTTCTACAGCACCAGTCGGAGTATTTGCGCGAACATCACTAACATAATCAACTAATGTTGTATCAGTTTCATGACCTATCCCTGTAATGATCGGCGTATGCATTTGATAAATAAAACGACTGAGTGATTCATCATTAAAACACCATAGATCTTCTAACGATCCACCACCTCTAGCTAATATAACTAATTCATGATTTCCATCATCAGCTTTTTTTAAAGCTTCAATAATTTTGCTAGATGCTTCTACCCCTTGGACTGGAGCTGGATATTCTGTAATACGAGCAATAGGCCATCTTTTCTGAAAAGTAATCAATACATCTTTCCTTGCTGCTGTATTACTACCAGTAACCAACGCAATATCCATTGGATATCTTGGTAAACTTTTCTTATGAGTTTCTTCAAATAATCCTTCATTAAAAAGTTTCTTTTTTAATTCTTCAAACTTTAAGTAAAGTTCTCCAATTCCACTAGGTTGCATAGAACTAGCCACCATCTGCATGCTTCCCATACTTTCATATACGGTCACATCTCCAACCAAAATAACTTTATCTCCATTCTTTGGTTGGAAAGAAACCTTTCTATTCTGATAAGCAAACATGGCACATGTTAAACTAGCTTTTTCATCCTTCAAAGAAAAGTACCAATGTCCTGAATTAGGGATTCTAAGGTTAGAAATTTCTCCCTCAATCATGACACCATGCAAAACAGGATCACTTTCCATATATTCTTTTATATAACGAACTAGCCTACTAACAGGAACGACTCTACGACTCATATAACGTCCAATATTCTATTAATTAATTTATATGTATCTTCATCACAATACTTTTTGGCAAGTTCAACAGATTCATTAATAATAACTGCAGCTTCCACTTCTTTCAAATCAAATTCAGCGCATCCATTGATCAAAATAGCTTTCTCAATTGCACCTAAGCGATCATAGGTCCATCCTTTTTTGATTACTTGATTGATATATTCTTTATAACGTTCTTGATTTTGAATTGCTGTACGAACGATATTCACAAAATAAGTTGGAACATCATCTATTGAAGTCTCAAAAGCATCTTCAATCAATTCTTTTGTATCTCTTGAAACCAAAATATATTGGTATACCGCAATCATTGCTTTTTCTCTTAATTCACTTCTATTCATCATTTACCTCTTGCCTATTATTCTACTATAAAATCGCATAGAGTTGAATAGAAAAGCATGTTGTTCTAAAATTGATGGCATGAATTCAAACACAGTTAAACAACCATATATTTTAAAACTCATCAAACATCTTCACACGATAGATCATCATCGTTTTGAAGTAATGAAAAATTGCTTTCGATGTGGCCTTTATAAGCAAGGTCTATTACATGATCTAAGTAAATATTCTTATAGTGAATTCCATGAATCGGTTAAGTATTTTCAAGGGAATCGTTCACCTTATATGTATGAAAAAGAACAATTTGGATACGCAAATGGTTGGATGCATCATAAAGGAAGAAACAAACACCACTGGGAATATTGGTATGACATGATAGATGGCAAATGGCAACCTTTAGAAATGCCGTTTAATTATTTTGTTGAAATGGTTTGTGATAGAGTTGCAGCTTGTAAAATCTATCAAAAAGACAAATACACGAAGGAAAGTGCATTAAATTATTATCTAGCTAAAAGTGATGGACTGTATATGCATCCTAAAACAAACGCAATGTTAAAAGAAGTTTTAACAGAAATATCCATCAAAGGTGAAGATATTGTATTTATTGAATTAAAACAAAAGATAAAACAATGGAAAAAGGATTCAAAGAAATAAACTTTGAATCCTTTCATTTACTTATTGATTATAAGATGAATCGTTGTGCTTAACTTGTACGTCATGTGCACCACCTTCAACAATTGAAGTGGATGAAACAAGAGTTAATTTTGCCTTATCTTGTAATTCAGGGATTGTTAATGCACCACAATTGCACATTGTAGATTTAATTTTCAAAGTTGTCATAGCGACATTATCTTTTAATGGACCAGCATAAGGAACATAAGAATCTACCCCTTCTTCAAAAGATAATTTTTTACCTTGTCCTAAATCATATCTTCCCCAGTTACGAGCACGTGCAGAACCTTCGCCCCAATACTCTTTCACTGTATTTCCATTAACTACCAATTTTTGACCAGGAGCTTCTTCAAAACGAGAGAAGTATCTTCCTAGCATAACAAAGTCAGCACCCATAGCTAAAGCTAGAGTAATATGATAATCATAAACGATACCACCATCACTACAAATTGGAATATAAACACCTGTTTCTTCAAAGTATTTATCTCTTTCATTTGCGACATCAATAACTGCAGTTGCTTGACCTCTACCAATGCCCTTTGTTTCACGAGTGATACAGATGGAACCACCACCAATACCGATCTTAATGAAGTCAGCACCAGCATCAGCTAAATATCTAAATCCTTCACCATCTACAACATTACCAGCACCAATCTTTACAGAATCACCATATTTTTCTCTGACCCATTTGATTGTATTTGCTTGCCAAACAGAATAACCTTCTGATGAATCGATAACCAAGCAATCAACACCAGCTTCAACTAAAGCAGGAATTCTTTCCTCATAATCTCTAGAGTTAATACCGGCACCAACCATTAATCTCTTTTCTTCATCTAATAATTCATCTGGGAATTCTTTATGTGCATCATAATCCTTACGGAAAACCATATATAGTAAATGATCATTGTCATCTACAATTGGTAAAGTATTTAACTTGTTATCCCAAATAATGTCATTTGCTTGAGATAATGTTGTATTTTTATTTCCAACAACTAGTTTTTCTCTAGGTGTCATAAATTCAACGACTTTTTCATTACCATTCATTCTAGAAACTCTATAATCTCTTGAAGTTACAATACCTAGTAGCTTACCACTACTTGTACCATCATCTGTAATAGCCATTGTTGAATGTCCTGTTTTTTCAACCAAAGCTAAAACATCATTTAATGTTGCATCTGCATTCAAATTACTATCACTGACAACAAATCCAGCTTTATAATTCTTAACGCGAGCAACCATTGCGGCTTGAGATTCAATGGATTGTGATCCAAAAATAAAAGACATTCCACCTTCTTTTGCTAGAGCGATACCTAATTTATCTCCACTGACTGATTGCATAACTGCAGAAATCATTGGAATATTTAATGATATACTAGGTTCTTCACCCTTCTTGTATTTAACAAGTGGTGTCTTCAATGTGACTTTGTCTGGTGTATTTTCTGCACCTGTAAATCCTGGAATCAGTAAATATTCACTGAATGTGTGTGATGGTTCGTTGTAGTATTTTGCCATGTTGTTTTACATTTCCTCCTAAATATTTTAAAAAATTATAGTAAATTAAAGTTCTTAAGTAAAGCGGTACATGATATAATTTTCGAGATGAAATGAGGTTTTATGTATGAAATTAAAAAATAACTTTTTTTATACACTAAGAGAAAATGTAAAAGATGAAGATTCTTTATCTTCAAACATGTTAGTTAGAGCAGGTTTTATTAAGAAGAGTTCTGCTGGTATGTATATCATGATGCCTCTTGGTTTGAAAGTAATGAATAAGATTGAAGCAATCATTCGTGATGAAATGGAAAAAGCAGATTGTCAAGAATTATTGATGCCTGCATTATTGCCTGAAGAAGTCTATATATCTTCTGGCAGAAGAGCAGGATTTGGTTCTTCTATGTTTTCTTTGAAAGATAGAAAAGGCCAAAACTATGTTTTAGGCCCAACACATGAAGAATTGTTCGCACAAGCTGCCAAGATGAAAATCAGATCTTATAAAGATATGCCATTCTCTTTATATCAAATGCAAACAAAGTTTAGAGATGAACCTAGACCTAGATATGGTTTGATCCGTACTAGAGAATTTATCATGAAAGATGCATATACTTTTGATAAAGATGAAGCAGGATTAGATGTTGCATATCAAAAACAATTTAATGCATATAAAAATATCATGGATCGATTACACTTAGATTATCGTATTGTAAAAGCAGATACTGGTGTCATGGGTGGTTTATTATCCGAAGAATTCCAAGCTGTTACACCACTTGGAGAAGATATCTTAGTTCTTTGTGATAATTGTGATTTCGCAAGTAATATTGAAGTCGCACAAATTGTAAGTCATGAACCAGATGTAAGTATTGAAGAAAAAGAAATACAATTAGTGGAAACACCACACGCAAAGACAATTGAAGAAGTATGTGAATATTTAAAATTAGATCCTAAGAATAGTATCAAAGCTTTATTAATGAATATTAATGATGAGCTCGTTGTATTCTTTATCCGTGGTGATAGAGAATTAAACGAAAATAAAGTTTGCAAACTATTAGGATGTAATGAAGTAAACTTCGCCGATGATGCTTTGATTGCGACAAGTAATGCAGTACCAGGATATACAGGGCCTGTAGGACTCAATGCTAAAATTGTTGTTGATGAAGAAATCATGAATATGAGAAACTTCTGCGCTGGAGCAAATAAAGAAGGATATCACTATATCAATGTAAACCCAAAAGATTTCAAAGCTGATGTAATCGGAGATATCTCTAACATCAAAGAAGGAGATGTATGTCCTTGTTGTGGTGGAAAAATTCATTTCGCACATGGCATTGAAGTTGGTAACACATTTAAACTTGGTACAAAATATTCTAAAGCGATGGGGCTTCAATATTTAGATTCTAATAACAAGCTACAAGATGTTTGGATGGGCTCTTATGGTATTGGACCTGCACGTGCTATGGCTGCCCTGTGTGAACAAAACATTGATGATAATGGAATCAATTGGCCAAAAGAAATCGCTCCTTTCCAAGTTGCTATCGTAATCATCTCAATGAAAGATGAAAAACAAGTTGAAGTTGCAAATGAAATCTATGATTCTTTAAAGGATAAAGGTATTGATGTACTTTTAGATGATCGTGACGAAAGACCAGGCGTTAAATTTAAAGATATGGAACTCATTGGTATTCCATATAGAATTACAGTTGGTAAAGGTATTCAAGACGGCAATGTAGAATTTAAATCTAGAATTGGCGATAAGGAAGATATCAAGGTTGAAGAAATCGTACAAAAAGTATTAGATTTATACAAATAAAAAGAAGCTTTAGGAATAACAATCGTTATTTCTAAGGCTTTTTTATTTTCTGATAAATCCAGGATAATCTCCTCGATCTTTTTGAATTGTGTAACCAATATGTTTCATTCTTCCCATCATACATAGATTACACATGGCCGCATCATCTCCAGTACAAATCTTGCCATCATACAAAAGATACTTTCCTCTAAACCCTGTAGGAGAAAGATTAGGCATAATAACATTCGCACCAGCTAAAATACCTTTTTCTCTCCCTTTTGGATCAATTGTACCTAAAGCAGTCGTAGAAGGAATATTTGCTAGTGGAAACATCAACCTTAATACTGCCAAAAAGAACAAAGTAGTTTCTACATCACCTTTAGGATACGCATGAAATGGTGTATCACAATGTGGAATGAATGGTCCTATACCAATCATATGTGGATTTAATTCTTTTAAAAACAAAAGATCTTCCACTAAATCATCTGTAGTTTGGAATGGTGTTTGTAACATCATTCCTGCACCTACTTGATAACCAATTTCTTTCAAATCATATAAACATCTTTTTCGGTTTTCCCATGTTTGATTATATGGATGAAGTTTCTTATACAAAGAAGGAGAAGCAGTTTCATGTCGTAATAGATATCTATCACATCCAGCATCATAATATTTTTGATATTGTTCTTTCGTTTTTTCACCAATAGATAATGTAGTCGCAACATCAGGAAATAATTTTTTTATAGATGAAACAATATCACATATTATCTCATCTGTATAATATGGATCTTCTCCTGATTGTAAAACAAAAGTACGAAATCCAAAATCATATCCCATTTGACAACATTCTAATATTTGATCTTTTGTTAAACGATAACGCTCAACTTTAGAATTACTTTTTCGAATACCACAGTAAAGACAATCTGATTTACATACATTAGAAAATTCAATCAATCCTCTTAAATAAACATTCTTTTGAAAAATTTTATTTTGAATGATTCTTGCTTTTTCAAATAAATATTCATTATCATTAGAATTTCTATGTTCTATTAAATAATGAAATTTTTCTTTTGATAAATTCTGTTTTTCAAACAATTCATCAATCAATTCAATTTGATTCATATTTTAGAATAAGCAGCCTTTACCGTTAAACCAGATATATTTCCTAACTTTCCACAAAGAGCAGAAATTACATCACTTGGAGCATCAATTGCAACACTAATCAAAGATACATTCTTTTTATGATATGGAATTCCCATTCTACCAATAATATATTTTGCATATTCATGTAAAGTTTCATTCATATTCGTTACTGATTCACTATCTTCAACAACAATAGCGATAATTGCGATTCTTGTTTCTTCCATTATTCTTCTACTCCTTTTGGAATTGTCACATGATCTAATATTCCATTCAAATAAGCAATTGCGATACCATAATTTGTCATAGGAACATTCACATATTTCGCATGATTGATTCGATTCATGATATATCTACGATTAAACATACATCCACCACATTGGATGATCAAATCATACGAAGAAGCATCACTAGGAAAATCTGTCCCTGCTTTCACATCAATCTGTAATCCTTTTCCAACTTTCTTTCTTAATAAATTAGGAATTTTCACCCTACCAATATCTTCTTCAATAGGTGCATGCGTACAACACTCTGCAATCAAAACTTTTGAACCCTCTGTTAAACTTTCTATTGCGGATGCACTTTTTGCGTAATAATTAATATCACCTTTAATACCAGCCATTAAAATAGAAAATGAAGTTAATAGTACACCTTCGGGAACTAGTGGATATACTTCATGAAAAGTTTGTGAATCAACAATGATTGCTTTTGGATAAACTTTCATATTTTTTAAAGCAGATGTAACTTCTTCCGTGGCAACACTTGTAACAACGCAATGTTTATCTAACAATTCACGAATCATCATAACTTGAGGCTGAATCAATCTTCCAACGGGTGCCTCTTTATCTTGTGGCATAACTAACAAAACTGAATCCCCATTTTCAATCAATCCATCCGTCATACGATGTTGTTTATACTTACCATTTGCTACTTTAGCTAAGTAATGCAATAAAACTGGAATCCCCCATCCACTTTCAGCCGATACCGCAATGGTTGGAATACCCATTTCTTTTTCAATTTTCGCAATTCGTTCTTCTCTTTCTTCACTCGAAAATTCATCAGAATGCGCTAAGACACCAATCACAGGAATATTCATATTTTTAATGCGATGCAAAAATTTTTCTTCCATCGTCGTATCTTTTGAATAAAACAATAATATCGCAATATCCGTTTCTTTTAATGTTTCAGCTGTTGCTTGTATTCTTTCTTCTTTCAGTAAACTTTCATCATCGAATCCAGCAGTATCTAAAAAAAGACATGGTCCAATATCATGAATTTCCATTGCTTTTTTTACAACATCTGTCGTTGTTCCTGGAATTGAGGAAACAATAGAAATCTTTTGATTGCACATCGCATTGATCAGTGATGATTTTCCAGCATTCATTCTTCCATATATTCCAATATGGCATCGATTACCACTACTTGCTTTTTCTTGTATCGTTGGCATATTTTACTCCTTTTGATCTGCGAGAATCAAGGAATGATAGATTTTACCATTCACTTCATTTTCTAAGATCTTAATATTCACACCAAATGTATTGGATAAGTTTTCTTCTGTAATAATTTGTTTTGTTGCACCAAATAAAGAATTTCCATCCTTTAATAATAGTAACGTTTTATCAGATATTTCTAAAGCATGATCTGGATAATGGGTATTAAAAATAACAGTAATTTTATTTTCTTTTGATAATTTTTTCAATAATGATAAAACAATCATTTGATTTGCATAATCTAAACCTGTTTCTGCTTCATCTAAAATAATAATAGATGGATCAGAACATAACGCTCTAGCGATATAACATAGTTGTTGTTCTCCGCCTGAAATCTCATTGATATTGCAATTCATTAAATGACGAATTCCACAGAGTTCAATTGCTTGATAGGCTCGGTCCTTATCTTTTTTAGAAGGTTGATCGAAGATACCTAAATAAGAACTTCTTCCTAACAAAACCGTTTCATAAACAGAACATGGAAAAGATACGTTATGGGATTGTGGAACATAAGATACTTTTTGAAAAAAAGTTTTATGAGAAATACTTTTTAAAGGTTGTTCTTCAAAATACGTATCTCCTTCTTTCCATTCTATAAACCCTAACATACATTTTAATAATGTAGTCTTCCCAATCCCATTAGCTCCTAAAATAGATAGAATTTCACCTTCTTCTATTCCAAAATCAATATTATGTAATACAGGTTTATTTTCACGATAGTAAAAAGTACCATTTTTAACTGAAAAGATCATACATGAATACCTCCTGTTTTACGAAGAAGAATAATAAACACTGGTGCACCAATGATAGAAGTAAGAATAGATACAGGAATTTCAGATTGACACATACAACGCGCTAAAGTATCTACACATAACATAAACAATGCGCCAAATACAATACAACCAGGAATCACCTTACTTTGATTATTTCCAAATAACATTCTACAAATATGAGGAATCAATAATCCAACCCATCCAATGACACCACATAAAGAGACAATGGAAGCTGTAATCAGAGAAGCAGCAGATATCACAATAAAACGATTCCATTTTAAGTTGATTCCAAAAGATTTAGCTTCATCTTCAGATAATGTTAAAGCGTTCAATCGATATCGCATAAGATAAATCACTAAAATACCAATCATAATACAAGGTACACCTGTATATAATGAGCGTATCGTAGCACTTGAAAAACTTCCCATAAGCCAAAAGGTAATCACTGGTAATACATCATTTGGATCAGAAACATATTTCACAAAAGAAACAAGTGCAGAAAATAAAGAAGAAACAACCATACCTGATAAAATGACCATCATCATATTACTTGATTCCCTTTGTGTCGATTTAGAAACAACGAATACTAGAATCACTGCCAAAATTCCCATAAATAATGCACTCATTTGTACACCAATTGATTTTAGCCCAACTAATATACCCAATGCAGCGCCAAAGGAAGCGCCATTTGCACAACCTAATGTATCGGGTGTAGCCAAAGGATTTGAAAATAATGACTGGAAAGCAGCTCCAGCAACCGCTAGACCACTTCCAGCAATTAAAGATAAGAGAATACGTGGAATACGCACATTAAAAATAACAGTTTCAGCATTCTTTATATCAACAGATTGATGCAACAAAACTTTCCATACATCAATTACAGAAATAGTAAACTGTCCCATACTTATCGCAATCAACGCAAATAAACATGTAAGAAGCATTCCTATCATTATACAAATGTGATATTTCTTTTCCACGATTCCCTCCTGTTTCAATTCATATTTCCAGCAGCACTATTTGGTGTATACATTGTTTGAACTTGTGTATCTGTCAATGTAATTCCATATAAATTTTGATAATAATCTTTCACATCTTCTTGTACATCATAAGAAGAGAAAATTTCAGGATATACTGCTTGTGCTAACCATTCTAATGTCATTGGAGTATCTACACCTGGAGTATATGTTCTATATGTCCCTAATGGCATTTTATAAACTCTCTTGTTCTTTACAGCACTCACTTCACTCCAGTCATCACTTCCAATAGTGTTATTATAAAGATCATCAGGTTTTGTTTGTGTAAAGTTTGTAATAATAATGACATCTGGATCCCATTCATAAACTTGTTCCATTGTGATTTTGGCGTTAGCGTTATCTGCTGGAACATCTTGGGCAACATTGATTGCACCGACTGCATCACACCACCATTGTCCAAAGAATGAAGAAGATGAAGTAATCATTGTATTTTCATCATATTGGAATAAAAATAAAACTTTTTGTTTATCATCAACATCTTTTATAACATTTTGAATTTCTTCATATTTTTCTGTTGAATATGTATTTACAAGTTGTTCTCTATCACCTGCGTGTTCTGGATAAATTTGATTCAAAAGATTCATCCATTCATTATATGTTGTAATACAATCATAGTTCCATTTTGTAGGAGACACAGCAACTGCACACAATCCAGCATTTTCTAGCTTTTCTAAATCAGTTGTATCATTTGCGTTATAGAAAACAACATCAGGTTCTAAAGCAATCAAACTTTCAATATTTACATCATCTCCATCCATAATATCTGTATTTACATTTAATACTTCTGGATAAAGTTCAGATAAAATACCATTTTTCGCAGCATTCATACTTGCTGGTTCCATCGCTACAATGCTTTCTGCAGAATCCAAATAAACCGTTAACATTGCAGGTAATGGTAAGATTCCTAATATCGCTACTTTCTTTGGATTTGTTGGCACTGTTACAGTTCGATCAGCGTGATCTACAATCGTAACAGTTGTTGCTTCTTGACTAGAAGTAGAAGCTGAACTTGTTTGTGTCGAAGCACATGAAACAAGTGAAGTCGATAATACAGCACAGAGTAATACTTTCAATAATTTCATTTTTCTAATTTCCTTTCAATCTTCTCTAAAATTTCTTTATATGTTTGTATTTCTGTAAGATAGATTCTTCCTGAATAACCTATATGTGGTACAGGAATGATTTTATTTCTATCAATAACAGTTTGAAATAATGGATCACAAACAACAAACTTTGCGTTTTTACTTTTTTCAATTAATTCATCTTCATCTAATCCTTCATTTACATCTGGATATAAAGCATAAGATGAAATATGAAATGTATGTGTGATTTCTGTTGCCATAGATTTAGAATAGATTTCTTCCCCTATAACAAGAATTTCACCAGAATCATTTTCTTCATAAGCAATTTGATTATCTTGATTCAATTTAGCTTTTTGAATACAATATTCAACACGTTCTTTCATGTATGGACCTAGTGGAATTCCTTCTACATATGGAATTGCATACTTCTTTTTCAAATATTTCGCACTCATTCTTCCTGCACTTGTTGGCAATAGATTAACAGAAGCTTGAGCAATATTCATAAGATCATTAAAACCATCATGATATGCAAAACAACAATTGATTGTTTCATTGATACTTTCTTTGATTTCATCAATTTGTTTAGGATTTCCAAAATCAATTGGTGTTATTCCTAATAAATTTATACAATCCTTTTTTTCTTTTTCTTGTACAAATCGTTCCATCCAAGATTTGCTTGCTTTACCTATTCCATTAATATAAGACTGTAGTCCATCTGTCTCCACAGGTAAAACAACAATTCCTGTTCTTTTTTCAATTTGTTTTGCGACCCCTTTATAATCAAAACCAATAATATGTGGAATGCTAGCTCCGCATAGTGTAATAAAACGAGGATGTGTTTTATTGCAAGCTTCAACAACATCATCAATCAGTTTCTGATCATCTCCAAATACAGCTCCCATTTCGTCTAATCCACTAATAAACATCAAACTATTAGAATCATACCATCTTGGTTCATCATGCGTTGTATATGTAGAATTACATCCACTAGGATCATGTAAAACACTCATTCCACCTAATTCATACATTACACTACAAACGCCAGAGACATCTGCAGCATATGTTGAAGTATACACATGTGTATGCCAATCATTCATGTGCGATACACCTCCATCCTTTATGAGATACAATCGTTTGAATATCCTTTGAATTCATATATGCATCTTCAATTAAAGAACATAGATAGCGAATTCCTTTATACCCATACATACCGGCTTGAAATATGATATCCACAAAATGTGGTGTATTTAGAAAATATGCTGCTTGTTGTCCTATCGCCACAATATTTGAAGATTCCCTTTGAATTTGGCGCATCACACAAGATTCTATTGGATAGATTTTTATCTTTGGATTTATTTTGGTAAGTTGTTTTAATTGATTTTCATCTTCATGTAATCCATCTAAAAATATAGAATGCACTTTAATATAATGCAGTTCTAAGAATAAAGCTAAAGATATAGGATTCTCGATTGCAGACTGATCAATAGAAATCATTGTACCTTTTAATAAGACACTTAACTGATTTATGATATTTTCTGTATCTTTTCTCTCTTTTGAGATTTGGAGTTTCGCTTTCTTTGGAATATGCATCAATTCACATGCTTGATCCATGCCTTCATCAATTTTGTCGTAATCGAATACATTTGATAAATATAAATAGTTTTGTTTTAAACGATAAAACATATCATTATAAGCAAGTTTTCCAAATCGATGAAAAGAAAAATTTACTGCACTTTGATTCATTTCTAGATATGATGCATATGTACTCTGTTGAGATAAATCTTTTACTATGATTCCATTTTCTAATAAATGATCATATAAATCGTTATTATTTGGATGAAACCAATTGTCTATAAAATTACATTGATTTTCTTTTAAATCTGTTGGTTGTAAAACACGATAGATTTGTCTTTGAAGACAAGGTAATGGCGGTGTTTTTTTTCGCATGATAGGGTCCATATATGCATCTATAAATGAAATGGTAGGATATTCATTTCGTAATATTTTATAGACTCTTTGATAATTCGCTGCCATGAAATGATGAATGCAAGAAGTAAAGATAAATACAACGGTAGGTTTTCTGTTCAATGTATTTAATATTTTTCTCGTTCCATAAAGAATTCTTTCTTCTAAATCTCCTTCTAATATATTATCTTCGCCAACAGTAATCGTAGATAAACGATCAAATACGCCCATTTCGGCAGTCGTCAAAACAACACCTCTCAAACAACTTGTGGGACAAACATAGATTTGATGAGAACCAGGCACTTGCGTCGCTAAATGAACAATATTCCATAATCCTCTACATGGATTACTATAAAGAAGTCCTTCTTGAAAGAAATCTCGTTTTAGGTCTTTGATTTCTACATATTCATTCATGATTCACTCCATGTTCTATCATATATTTCGCTACTTCACGAATTTGATTTGCGTACGTGCAATCTGGATACATTTCAAAAACACATTTCTGATGTGATTCCGCTTCTTGAATATGAGGATCTCTACTTAAATCGCCAATGATTTTCGAATGAATATCATCACTCAAAACTTGTACTTTTTCTCTTTCATTTTCTACATTCCTACGATTCAATATGATTCCACCTAATTTCGCATAACCTCTTTCTTTAAAATTTTCTACTGCTAAGGCAATATTTGCTGCAGCGTAGATTGACATATTTTCTCCACTCGTAACGATATAGACTTGATCAGCGTAACCATCTCGTATAGGTAAAGCAAAACCACCACAAACAACATCACCTAAAACATCATATAAAATGATATCTGGTTTTTCATATTCAAATACTTCAGCTTCTTCTAAGGCTTCAAAAGATGCACCTATTCCTCTACCAGCACATCCGAGTCCTGGCGTAGGACCACCACATTCTGCACATAAAATATCTTGGTATCCTTTTACATAAAGATCATCTTTTTCATAGTGATTTCTTTTTGTTTTCAGTACATCTAATATCGTTTCGATTCTTTTGCCATGATGTAAATATAAAGTACTATCTGCCTTAGGGTCACATCCTATTTGCATAACTTTATATCCCATTTCTGAAAACGCACAAGATAACGCTGTCGTTGTAGTACTTTTTCCAATACCACCTTTTCCATATATCGCAAATCTAAACATCATTTCTCCATATAAAAATGCATCTCATTCTAATAGAGATGCACGCAAAAAAACATTTTTGTTTACAACTCTTCAAGCTTAGATTTCTCTTTACCTTTAGAATGTACTTCTATTATACATGAAAGAAAAGATTCTACCAAAATAGAATCTTTCCAACATCATTCTTTATTTAATGCTTCACCATTTGTTTCAATGATTTCTTTATAACGATAGTAGGATTTTTTAATCTTTCTTTCCAAAGTTCCATGCCCATCATTAAAACGATCAACATAAACAAATCCATAACGTTTTTTCATTTCGCCTGTTCCAGCAGATACAACATCAATTGGTCCCCACCACAAGTAACCCATGACATTGCATCCATCTTCAATTGCGAGTTCTACTTGTTTTAAATGTTGTTCTAAATAACGTACTCTAAATGGATCATCAATTGTTCCATTTTCATCTAGATTTTCATCTAGACCAATTCCATTTTCAACAATAAATTGTGGTAAATGATAACGATCCTCAAATATATTGATCAATAGTCTTAATCCTTCAGGATCAACAGGCCAGCTCCATGGTTCTGGTGAACATTCTTTCAAGTATGGATTATCTTTACCTTTGATTCCTCCAGTATTCATAGCTATTTTTGTATCACTAGAATATACAGCTGAACGATAATAACTATAAGAAACGAAATCAATTGTATTTTCCTTAATTAATTGTAATTCATCATCATGCATGACAGGTGTCCAATCAGGATTCTTTTTCCATAATGCTTTTACATAAGAAGGAATTTCTCCAAATACCATTGGATCACACATGTAATATACAGCCCATCTCTGTGTATCATAAGCACCAAATACATCAGAAGGTCTACACGTATCTGGGTAAGTTGCTACGCCTGAAGCAGTCATCATATTTCCTACTAAAGCATTTGAATCAATTTCATGTCCTAGTTTTACTGTCCAAGCATTAGCAACCAAAATATTATAATAACCTTGCCAAATATCTTTCTTAGTTGTTGAACCAATAGGATCACTTGGATCTTTTGGATCATTAATTGTCAATACACTTCCAGCAACAAATGGGTTTCTTAACATACCATTGACTTCATTAAATGTAAGCCAATATTTCACAACACCTTTGTACCTTGTAAAAACCGTCTTAGCGTAATTTTTCCAGAATTCAATTAATTTAGGATTTGCCCATCCACCATACTCTGTCATTAAATGTAAAGGTGTTTCATAGTGTGACATTGTAATAACTGGTTCCATGCCTAAATCTTTCATTTCTTTAAACAATTCATCATAGAAAGCTAGACCCTTTTCATTCGGTTCTGTTTCATCGCCATTTGGGAAAATTCTACCCCAAGCAATAGAAGTTCTAAAACAATTAAAACCCATACCAGCCATCAATTTTAAATCATCCGCATGACGATGATAGAAATCAATCGCTTCATGTGACAAATACTTCTTATTTGGATCTAAAGCCATTTCATACTTCTTTTTTTCAGCATTCCATTTGATACCTGGTTCTTTTGAACCAATACCAACAAGAACATCTGTTACATTAGGTTGTTTGCCATCTTCAAGCCAAGCACCTTCTAATTGGTTAGCAGCAACTGCGCCACCCCATAAAAAATTTTTAGGAAAACTCATATTTTTAATATCCTCCAAAACCATTATAGACTTCTTTCAGTGAAATAAAGTTCCAATTCTGATACACTAATGCTTGCGAGGTATAGTATGAGTATTTTAGTTGTAGAAAAATTGAATCATTCCTTTGGTGGAAGAGTTATATTCGAAGATGTATCCTTTCGTTTAAACAAAGGCGAACATGTTGGACTAGTTGGAGCGAATGGTGAAGGTAAAAGTACATTCATGAATATTCTGACAAGAAAATTAGAACCGGAAGAAGGAAAAGTCATTTGGAGTAAACGTGTTCATGTAGGATATTTAGATCAACATACTGTTTTAGAAAAAGGAAAAACAATACGCGATATTTTAAGAAGTGCATATGATGAATTATATGAAATTGAGCAGTCAATTACAGATGATTATATGAAAATGACTGATATGTCAGAAGATGAAATGAATGCATTATTAGAAGATATTGGAGAAAGACAATCTTATTTAGACCAACATGATTTCTATTTGATTGATTCAAAAGTTGAAGAAATCGCACATGCCTTTTCTTTAGATGAATTAGGCTTAGAAAGTGAAGTAAACAATTTATCTGGTGGTCAAAGAACTAGAGTTTTAATGGCAAAGCTTTTATTACAAAAACCTGATATTTTATTATTAGATGAGCCTACAAACTATTTGGATGTACAACATATCACTTGGTTGAAAAATTATCTGATGAATTATGAGAATGCATTCATATTGATTTCTCATGATATTCCTTTTTTAAATGATTGTGTGAATGTCATTTACCATGTAGAAACACCTTCTCTAACAAGATATGCTGGTAACTATGATAACTTTGTTTCAGCATATGAAACACAAAAAAAGCAATTAGAAGCAGCATATAATCGTCAACAACAAGAAATAGAAAAGATGGAAGATTTCATAGCGAGAAACAAAGCAAGAGTTGCGACAAGAGGAATGGCCAATTCACGTTTAAAACAACTCAATAAAATGGAACGTATTGAATTAAAGAAGGAAAAGATAAAACCTGAATTTTATTTTAAATATGGAACGACCCCTTCTAAATTTTTGATAACAACGGAAGATATTATTATAGGGTATGAATATCCATTATCAAAACCAATCTCTTTCACTTTAGAAAAAGGGAAAAAAATAGCTATTATTGGTACAAATGGAATTGGTAAATCTACATTATTAAAATCTTTATTAGGAATGATTCCTGTACTTTCTGGAAATGTTCATCAAGGAGAAAATCTACAAATTGCATATTTCGCACAAGAAGAAGATGCAAGTAATAAAACATGCTTAGATGTATTATGGGATGAATTTCCATCTTATTCTCAATATGAAGTGCGTTCTGCCCTAGCAAAATGTGGTTTGACAACAGAACAAATTGAAACACAAGTATTTGTGTTATCAGGTGGCGAACAAGCAAAACTACGTTTATGTAAGATCATGAATCATCCTTCAAATCTACTCGTATTAGATGAACCTACAAACCATTTGGACCAAGACGCTAAAGAAGATCTAAAACGAGCAATCAAAGAATATCCTGGAACTGTACTACTTGTCAGTCATGAACCATATTTCTATGAAGATATCGTTGATGAAGTATTAGACATGAGCCATTACAGCAAATAAACCCATACAAAAAGAATGATCACTACTTTCACTAGTAACGATCATTCTTTTTTATATCATTTATTATTCTACACCGATAACAAAACTATAAACAGGTTGCCCACCATCTTGAACATCAACATCTACATCAAAGTTATCTTCAATATAAGAAGCTAATTCATCACATTCTTCTTCAGTGGATTCTTCACCTTTTAATAATGTAACGATTTCTGAATCTTCATCCATCATCTTTTCAATCAATTTCTTAGATGCTGTTAATTTATCTTTTTCGATAATAACAATTTCTTTATCGAATAAGCCCATATAATCTCCAGCATGAATTTCTTTTCCATCAATTGTTGTATCTTTGATAGCGTAAGTGATTTGTCCTGTTTTTACATTCGCAATGGCTTCTTCCATTGCAGCCTTGTTTGTTTCAACATCTTCTTCAGGATTGAAGTTAATACAAGCAGATAAACCTTGTGGAACAGATTTAGTTGTCAACACAATAACATCTTTATCTTCTGTCACAGATGCAGCTTGGTTAGCAGCCATGATAATATTAGAGTTATTTGGTAATACAAATACATGTTTTGCGTGTACCTTAGCGATAGCAGAAGCAATATCCTCTGTAGAAGGATTCATTGTTTGCCCACCACTAACAACATAATCAGTACGATAATCTTCAAATAATTTTTGAATACCTTTACCTGCAGCTACAGCGATAATTCCATATTCTTTTTCTTCTACAGGTTCTTCCTTATTTTCTTCTAATAAAGATGGTTTTAATTCATCTTGAATATTTTCAATTTGAACCTTCTTAAAATCACCATATCTTTCTGCAAGCATCAATACTTCACCAGGAGTCATTGTATGTAATGATAAAGAAATACCTTCTTCACTTACAATCAATTGAACTTTGTTACCTAAAGATTCAGTAGATTTTCTAAAACGATCTTCATTGAAGCTCTTTGCATGTTTTTCATCAAATACCAAGATAAATTCGCAACGATAACCAGAAGAATGTTCTGTCTTAGTTTCTTTCTTTGTTTCTACAACAGTATCTTCTGTAATTGGTTTGCCATCTAAGAAAGCTTTAAAACCTTCAAATATAACTACCAAACCTGCACCACCTGAGTCTACTACATTTGCTTCTTTTAAAACAGGTAATAAATCAGGTGTTCTTTGTAATGAAGCGTTTGCTTCATCTACTACCACATTCATGAATTCTTCAATTGAAGCATTTTCATTTGATGCAATGAATTCTGCACCCTTTTCACTAGATTCACGAATAACTGTTAAAATAGTTCCTTCTGTTGGTCTCATAACAGCTTTATACGCAAGTTTAGAACCATTTAATAAAGCTTCTGAAAAATCTTTTGAAGTTAATTCATCTCGATCACCAATATATTGATAAATTCCTCTAAAAATCTGAGAAAGAATAACACCAGAGTTACCTCTAGCTCCCATCAACAAGCCTCTAGATAATGTCTTAGCAACAACTGCTAAAGAATCTGATCCACTTTTTCTAACTTCACTAATACCATTTGTAAATGTTAAAGACATATTAGTACCAGTGTCTCCATCTGGTACTGGGAATACGTTTAAAGCATCAACATCTTTTTTATGTCCATTGAGGTTATTACAACCACTTTCTAGCATTCCTTTAAATATTACGCCATTAATTTTTTCCATAAACCCTCTCAATTCATTACACGTACGCCCTGTACAAAGACATTAACGGAATGAATATCTTGTGATAGGGTCTTTTCTAACACATATTTAACTTTCTTCTGTGCTTCTCTAACTGTTTCTGTTATCTTCACACCAAAAGAAACAATAATGTATAAATCAACATCAATAATACCATCATTATTTTTAATAACGACACCACGAGAATAATTCTCTTTCTTTAATAATTCAGCCCAACCATCTTTGAGCACTTGCTTACTAGCCATACCTACAACACCATAGCATTCTGTGATGATACCACCTGCTAAAGAGGCAATTGCTTCTGATGTAATAGAAATATTTCCGTAATTTGTTTTACTTTCTATTGCCATAATTAAAATAGCTCCTTACTTTAAATATTATATCAAAAATAACACATCTTGTATAAACTTGTTATTCAGGCATGTTATTTTCATCAGTTTGTTCCGTATTTTCTTGTGTATCTGTTGATTCCTCAGGTTCATTTGAAACTCCTTCTGGCAATACTAATGTACCTGTAGAATAATATCCACTTGAATAATTACGATTAAAGTTTGGATCAATCACTTCTGATCCATTTTCATCAATTGGTATCGGAATCTGATTTCCATTCGCATCTACTGCAGCATTTCCATCCGCATCTGTATAATAATGCTTAGCAATATTATCACCATATTGATTTGTTAATAAATTTCCACTTTCATCTGTCCAATATTCAGTTGTAGAATCCGTTTGATTCCACGGACATACAAATGTATATGCGACATTCGCATTCTCATCTGCAGATATGCATTGTGTTTTATCAGACATCTTAGAATAAATTGCATAATATTGATTTAATTTATCTAAATTCTGATAGTTTCCAATAAAATAAGAACCATTTCTCATTTGTATCTTCATAGCTTCATCATCATATGATAATGAAAACTGTGTAATTTCAGATATATTTTCAATCATAGATTGATCAACATCTTCAAACGCTTTACACAATAAACGAGTTTGTTCACTTTCTGTAAATCCATGAATTAATGGAACGCTCGCAATAATATCTAAATACGCACTTTTCAATTCAGCTTTTGTATTATCACTACATAATATTTCAGCTGTATCTTCATAACGATAACCAATAACTTTCTTTTCTTTAACCTTAATAGAAACGACATTTCCACTTAATAGTTGTACTTCTGCACTTTCTATCAATGGATCTTGTTCTAATTTCTTTTCTTTTATAAATGGAATATTAAAATAAAAGATATTGCCTGAATAAATGTTTGATATTTCTTCAATATAAGATTCATCTAAATAATGATTTCCTTCGATTACAACTGCACTTACTTTAGAATCAGCAGAAAACAAATAGAAACAAATAATTAAAATCGAAGAAAAAAACAATGCTAATTTTAATATTCTTTTATAACTTTTCACAAAAGGAACAGGTTCCTTTTGGTTCGCATTATTCTTTTTCACTCCAATTAAACATCTCCATTTCTGTTTTTAATTCAATGTCGTATTTCTCTTTTACTTTATTTTGAATCTCACGCACAAGTTTTAAATAATCTGAAGCAGTCGCATGTCCTTTATTTACAATGAAATTACAATGTTTCTCAGATACACAAGCATCACCGATTGATTTTCCACGATATCCAATTCCATCAATTAATTGCCATGCGTTCATACCTTCTGGGTTTCTAAAAACAGAACCACAACTAGGATACTCTAATGGTTGAGAGGCTAATCTTCTTTCTTTACGATTCTTCATAACCTCTTCTATTTCATGAGAATCAGAGAAAGTTAATTTCAAACGGGCACCTAAAATGATCCAATCTGTGTTTTTTTGAAAGATACTTGTACGATATGAAAATTCACATTCTTCATTAGATAGCCATTCTAACTTTCCATTTCGATATACAAATACTTCTTCTACAATATCTTTCATGCACTTTTTATAAGCACCTGCATTCATAAATATTGCACCACCAATGGTACCTGGAATTCCACTTGCCCATTCTAGACCTGATAATTCATTCTTCATTGCTTGAATGCTTAATCCAATGATTGAACAACCTGCTTGTACTGTAACTTTATCTTCTGTAAAGTAAGCATTATTGAAATATCGATCCAAACGGATAATGACACCATCATAATCATCATCCGAGCATAACAAATCAGATCCTTTGCCAATTAATTTATAAGTCAATTGATATTCTTTAATCAACCTTAAAACTTCATCTAACGCAACATCACTATCAGGATAAGCAACATATTTCGCATATCCTCCAATTCTTAAAGTTGTCATTGAGGATAAAGGCATATCATGATCACATTCACATATGTTATTTAATTTTTCAAAAAAGTTAGCCATTTACAAGTTCCTCCATCCAAGAAATCATTTCATATGCAGCATCTCTTTTTCCTTGTTGATATGCATTTTCTTTCATGGAATTTCTCTTCTTTTCATTATGCATCAATAGATTAACAGTATCTGCTAATTTAGAAGCTGTTAAATCCTTTTCTTCTATCATATAAGCAGCATCTTTTTGTACCAATTCATTCGCATTATAAAATTGATGATTATTTGGAACATAAGGAGATGGAATTAATATAGAAGCACAGCCAATCGCTCCAATCTCACACATTGTAGTTGCACCAGCTCTCAATACAGCTAAACTACATCCCTTTAACATTTCTTTTCCATCTACATAATCAACGATTTTAATATGATCATTGTTTGTATATGTAAATGTATAATCATTGCTTTTACCAGAAGCAATGATCACTTGATAATCTTCATCAAAAAGAGGACAAGCTTCATCTAACACTTTGCTAACAGAACTGCTACCTAATGAACCCATCATGCAAATCACAAAAGGTTTCTTTGAATCTAATCCAATTTCACTTAAACATGAATCATGAAAAGTCGTATGCGCTGCTAAAGTAGCTTGTGGGTTACCTAAAATGCGTTGCTTTTCTTTTGGCATTTGACTTAAATTTGCCTCATAACAAGAAACGATCGCGTCTACATATTTGCTTAATAATTTATTTGCTTTTCCTGCATAAGAATTCTGTTCGTGAATCATTGTTTTAATTCCCATACGATGTGCAGCTAAAATTAAAGGTACAGAAATATAATTCCCAAATCCTATGCAAATATCAGGTTTTTCTTTTTGTAGAATTCTTTTAGCTTGTTGGTAAGCAGATACTAGTGATTGTAAAGATTTCACTTTATTAGAAATACCACCATTTCCACTTTTCATATCCAAACCATAGAAGCGATATCCTTTACTTGGAATCACACTCGCTTCCATACGGTCATTACTACCAAAAAATAAAATTTCGCTATCTTCTTTTTCACTTTTTAAAACTTCTGCAAGTGCAATTGCAGGATATATATGTCCACCAGTTCCTCCGGCAGCTATCATTACTTTCATATTTCAATCTCCAAATACATCTAATATTCTAACACAATCATCAACTTAGAAAAAATGAGAGATCTTATATCTAATTTCCCTTAAATTGTTTTCCAAATGAAAGCCTACTAGAAACAAACGCAAAAATAATAAACCCTATCGCAAGTACAATTGAAATCAACATTGTATGAAATGCGCCTATTGTTAGAGGTAGTTTCATGAACATGCTTAATAAAACAAAGTACAAAACACTTGTTATTGAATACGATATTGAATAACTCGTTAATGCTGGAGATTCTAATTGAGGATCACAAATACGTAACATTAATACACCAGTAATAAATACACCAGTTGCCATACCTAATGTAGCAATCATTTGTTCAAACCAATATCCTTTTAATAATCTTTTACACAAGAAAAATAATACAAAAGTCGTAATAATATATCCAAGAATGACCATCACCATAATTGGAACAAAATATGATAAAACGGCTTTTACAGGTAAACTCGCAATGGAAGCAATGACTGCAAATTCAGTAAAAGAACCAGTTATATGTCCTTTCACCTTAGCGTCGAATAAATAATCTAATTTACACTTACAAACGATCCACCAAATGAACCCCATCACAATCATTCCATAAGCCCAAACAGAAATTCCTGATAAAAGTGGAACATTTAAATCTTTAGTAACTTTTATTATGAGATAAGAAATACCACACGCAACAAAAATAATAGATGCATGAAAACCAAAAACATCAATAGAAGATGACAATGTTGTTTCTTTTCCAATACTATTTTGTTTCAAAGGGTCTTGTTCGTACCCTTTTTGGAATGATAAAGGTATATTTGCGGGTTTAGATAATAAAGAAGTTTTTCCAGATCGAGCCGCATAATTAATCAATATGATTCCTATCAAAATACCACCAACTAACCCTAAAGTAGCTGTAGTCACTGCAACGCCTTGACTTGTTTTCCAATAAGATAAGTTTAAACTTGATAGCATATTTCCAAGTGTGCCAGCAGTACCATGTCCACCAACAAACCCAATTACAAGTTCTATGCCAAATGTTTGGTATAGACCATATTGATCATGAAAAATAACATTTGTGAAATAACCGATTGCTAGTTGTAACATTGTTACAGCCATCGCAATAAACGCTAAAGGTAATACATTTTTTAAAACGTTAGCGTCTTTATTAGTTTTGTTTAATTTCAATCCTAATGGAGTAGCAGTTACCACAGGAACAATTAAAATACCAGGTAAAATGGAATAGATATCAAACCATTCTTTTGGTGTAGGAAGAACATTTAATATTTGTGGTCCTAAAATCAATAATAATGTTCCACCAATCACAGATGCAGGAATAAATGTCTTTTGAAAGGGTTTAATTGTTGCGCGTAACGCAAAACCAATTAACAAAAACAGCCCTAATAAACTTAAACTTTTCAATAAATCCGTCAATAAACTAGTAGTCATAAAAAAATCCTTTTTTCTATTATATATCGAAAAAGATGAAGGAATATCCCTCATCTTTCAATCATTTCATAAATTGCTTTCCAAACTTCATCAATACCAGTTTTCTTTAAGGAATCAACTGGAATCAAAGACTTCACAGGTAATTGTAATTTATTCGCAATCTTTTGAGCATTGCTTAAAAACTTACCTCTAGAAATCTTATCAGTTTTTGTGCACGCCACAATAATATTCAAATGTGTATTTCTACCATATTCAATCATTGTAATATCATCTTCACTTGGTTCTCTTCTTGCATCCAATACAAGAATCATACCTTTCAGATTTTCACGTTCATTAAAATAAGGTTCAATCAATTTTCCAAAAGCAAGTGCACTTTTTGCGTCACTTGTCGCATATCCATAACCAGGAGCATCTGTAAATACAACTTTGTTATCTACTGTAAAGAAATTTAACAAACGTGTTTTTCCTGGTGTTTTACCAGAATATGCAAGATTTTTACGATTCACCAAAGCATTGATCAAAGTACTTTTTCCAGCATTACTTCTACCCGCAAAAACAATTTCAGGCAATGTGCTTTCTGGCCATCCATCTTTGTTTGCGGCAGATGTTAATAATTTCGCATCATGATACTGCATTATTTCACCAATGCTTCCTTTAGCACTTGAGAAACATTATCAACTGGAATAAATGTAATGGAATCTTTAACAGCAGTTGGAACTTCATCAAGATCACGTACATTATCCTTTGGAATTAGTATCTTCGTGATACCAACACGATTCGCTGCTAATGATTTCTCTCTTAATCCACCAATTGGCAATACATGTCCTCTTAGTGTAACTTCGCCAGTCATCGCAAGATTGTTTTCTACTGGTGTTCCTGTTAATGCAGATACAATAGCAGTTGTCATTGTTACACCAGCACTTGGTCCATCTTTAGGAACAGCACCTTCTGGTACATGAATATGAATATCATTCTTCTCAAAGAATTTCGGATCAATCTTGTATTCAGCTGCATGTGCTTTAACATAGTCAACCGCAATCTGTGCTGATTCTTTCATGACATCGCCTAATTTACCTGTCATAACAACGCCACCCTTACCTTCGTAAGAACTAACTTCAATCTGTAGAACATCTCCACCAAATTCCGTATACGCTAAACCAGTAACACAACCAACTTGTGCTTTCTTTTCTTTATTTCCATATTCGAAAATTTCTTTTCCGAGCCATGTATTAACTAGTTTTTTATTGACAGTAACAGATTTTTTGCCATCTTTTAAGATTGCCAATACAGTCTTACGGCACAATGAAGCAATCAATCTTTCTAATTGTCTAACACCTGCTTCACGTGTATAGTGACGAATGATATAAAGAATCATTTCATCCTTGATTTTAAATTGTGTAGGCTTTAAACCATTAGCCTTTAATTGTTTTGGAACAAGATGATCTTGCGCAATCTTCACTTTATCCAATTCTGTATAGGAAGGTAATTCTATGATTTCCATTCTATCTCGTAATGGAGCAGGAATGTTTTCAAGATAGTTAGCAGTTGCGATAAACATAACCTTTGATAAATCATAGGATTCTTCTAAGTAATGATCAGAGAACATAGCGTTTTGTTCAGGATCTAAAACTTCAAGCATTGCATCACTTGGATCACCTTTGTAATCTGCACCCATTTTATCAATTTCATCAATCAAGAAAACAGGATTAATCACTTCTGCTTTTTTCATACCTTGAATAATTCTTCCAGGCATAGAACCTAAATATGTTCTACGATGTCCACGAATTTCAGCTTCATCACGAACACCACCTAAGCTCATCTTAACAAACTTACGATCTAAAGCACGTGCAATTGATTTCGCCAAAGATGTTTTACCAACACCTGGAGGACCTGCCAAGCAAATAATTGGTGCATTTAAAGTACCAGTCATTTGTTTTACAGCTAAGTATTCCATGATTCTATCTTTTACTTTTTCGAGACCATAATGATCTTCATCAAGAACTTCTCTTACTTTAGCTAGATCATCAACATCCTTCGTTTCTTGCCAATAAGGTACTTTTAATAGCCAATCAAGATAGTTTCTTGACACAGAAGCTTCGCCACTTCCAGCAGGCAACATTTCATAACGTTTCAATTCTTCTAGGGCTTTCTTTTTGATTGCTTCAGGATATGGATTATTATTAATCATATCTCTAAGTTCACTAGAATCATCTGTTACGTTTGAAACATCTCCTAATTCTTCTTTGATTGTTTTTAATTTTTCTCTGAGATAATATTCTTTTTGAGATTCATCAATCTTTTCTTTTACTTTCATATTAATTGTATTTTCAATTTCAGAAAGTTTTTGTTGTTTTTCCATTTCAGCAATGATCAATAACATTCTTTCATTAATATTTAATGTTTCTAATAATTTTTGTTTTGTTTCTTGATCATGTAATAAATATTGACCAAATTGATCTGTTAAAGTAACTGCCGAAACACCTTGTGATAATTGATGAATGATATCTGCAGGGAAAGCTGCAGATACATTAGAAACCTTTTCAAATTCAGAAATGATTTTCTTCACTAAAGCAAGTTCTTCTGTTAAATCTCCTTGTTCATCGTCTAATGTTTCAATAACAGCTGAAAGCATTGAATTATCATCTTTGAGTTCAACAAGCTTGGCACGTTTCATACCAGTAAAAGTCACACGCATATAACCTTGTTTTCTACGAATCACTTTGATTTTACTTAATGTACCAACCGTATATAAATTTTCAATACTTGGATCTTCAACTCTTACATCATTTTGGCAGACAACAAATACTTGTCCATCAAAATTATCACTTGCTTCATTTATTGCATTGATTGACTTTGTTCTTCCTACTTCAACTAAAACATCTTGTCCAGGAAAAACAACAATACCTCTTGTGCATATCATTGGAACTGTGATTGTATTTTCCATCTGAAAAACTCCTTTCCTATTTTTTAAAATAAGACGTAGTTGAACTACGTCTTATAGCTAATCTTTTTAGGCCTTTACAGCGTTTTCTTTGACGAATTCGTAAGCTTTCTTAGTCTTAACATCTTGCTTGATGAGTTCAACATCAATCAATGTCTTGATCTTTTCTACATCCATACCATATTGTACAGATAATTCTTGTAATTGTTCGTTTACATCATCGTCTGTTGCTTCAAATTTTTCAACTTCAGCAATCTTATTTAAAGTAAGTCTTAACTTGACGCTCTTTTCAGCATTTTCTCTATATTCTGCTTTTAATTCTTCAACTGTCTTACCCATCATCTTTAAATATTGAGAGAATGAGATTCCATATTGTTGAATTTGTGCTGCCATTTGTTGAACTTCGTTATTTGCTTCATCATCAACTAATACATCAGGCATATCAATCTTTGTATTATCAGCAACTTGTTCAAATAACTTTTCATCAGCTGCATTTTCAGCATTTGCCTTCTTAGAAGTTTCTAATCTTTCTGTTACAGTCTTCTTTAAGTCTTCAACTGTTTCAACATTTGGAATATTTGTATCCTTTGCGAAATCATCATCTAATTCAGGAAGAACTTCTCTTGTAACTTCATGAACAGTAACTTTGAATACTACTGCAGCACCCTTTAGATCTTCAGCATGATAATCTTCTGGGAATGTTAAGTTTAATTCTTTTTCATCACCAGCTTTGCAACCAACTAATTGATCTTCAAAACCAGGAATAAATGAACCAGAACCAAGAGTTAAGTTATAACCTTCAGCTTTACCACCTTCAAAAGCTACACCATCTTTGAAACCTTCGTAGTCAATTTTAACAGTATCGCCTTCTTTAGCTTCGCCTTCAACAGTTTCAATATCAGAATATTGTTTTCTCATACGATCAATTTCATCGTTAACTTCTTCTTCACTAACTTCAACTGCTTCCATTTCATAAGGTAATCCCTTATATTCACCAAGTTCTACTTCAGGCATTACAGCAAATGTAAAAACTAATTCAGCCTTATCTGCACTCATAGACTTAACATCTAATTGAGGTTGAGAAATAGGATTTAAATCTAATTCTTTGAATGCATCTCTCATCCATTCATTTGCGTTATCTTCAATAGCTTGTGCATATCTTTCTTCTTTAGAAACTTTCTTTTCAAGCATTGCGGCAGGAACATGTCCTTTTCTAAAGCCATCAAGCTTTACATTCTTGCAGATCTTATTGAATGCTTTCTTAACAGCATTGTTCCATTGATCTCCTTCGATTGTGACATTCATGTCACCCATTGATTTTTCTTTCAGTGTCCAAGTTGACATTGTAATTCTCCTTTTCATTTTTTCATGCTTGTCTATTATATCAAACTTCCTAAAATGATGCTATAAATAAGCATAAAAAATCCTTAAATATAATACCACCAAAAATAGCACTGTCAATATTTGAGTGCTAATTTTGATTATTTAGAATAATGACATTTGATTCAAATCTTGTAGTCCTTCTAAAACACCCATAGAATCTAATTTTTTAATCAGTGTTCCAGATAATTGCGTTCTTTTTTCTAAATCTTCTTTAGATAAAAATTCTGCTTCTTTTCTTGCAATTTCGATTGATTTAGCGACGTTAGCACCTAATCCATCAATAACCGTAAATGGTGGAATGATTGTTTTTATATCATCTGGATCACTTCTAAATTCTGTTGCGTACGATTTGTAAAGATCTACATTTGAAATACGATAACCTCTTGCGTACAATTCCTCACACGCTTCTAATGTATCAAATAAAGATTTCTCTTTATTTGTAACTGGATTGATCGTATCCCTAGAATTTTGACGATCTTGAATATCTTTCATACGAATACGAATTGCTTCTATTCCCTTGCTCATCGTATCTATTTCATACGCATCACAACGATGTGTAAAGAATTGAATATAGAAATTTTGAGGTTCATGTACTTTATACCAAGCAATACGAACTGCCATCATAACATAAGCAACCGCATGTGCTTTTGGAAACATATATTTGATTTTTTTACATGAATCAATATACCAATCAGGCACATTATGTGCTTTCATGTCTTCTTCCCATTCAGGTGTTAAGCCTTTCCCTTTACGAACAGATTCCATGATTTTAAATGCATCTAATGGTTTTAACTGTTTATCTAAAAGATATGTCATAATATCATCACGACACGCAATCACTTCACTTAATGGATGGCCAGCTTGAACTAAAGACTGTGCATTACCTGCCCATACGTCAGTTCCATGTGTTAAACCAGAAATCATAACAAGTTCAGAAAAGGAAGCTGGTTTTGTTTCTTCTAATACACGACGTGTAATTCTTGTTCCAAATTCTGGTAAACCTAATGCTCCATTTTCTTTTTTATAGATTCGTGGATCTGCATGTAATGCTTCATCAGAATAGAATAATGACAATGTTTCCGGATCATTCATTGGAATATCCAATGGTTTTACTGTTCCAATTCTTTGTAGCATACGAATTGCGGTAGGATCAACATGTCCTAAAATATCAAATTTCAATACATTATCATGAATATCATGGAAGTCGTAATGCGTTGTTAACCAAGCTGCAGTTGGATCATTTGCTGGGTATTGCACTGGAGTAAAATCTTCTGCTTCGTATTCATCTGGAATGATAATAATACCACCTGGATGTTGTCCAGTCGTTCTTTTAACGTTTGTACAACCTTTTGCCAAATAATCCTTCATCGGTCTACGCATATCTTCTTGATGCATTTTCTCACAATACCCCGTGACGTAACCATATGCAGTTTTATCAGCGACTGTACCAATCGTACCAGCACGGAATGCATGACTTTCACCGAATACTTCTTTAATAAATTCATGTGCTCTCCATTGATATTCATTTGAGAAATTCAAATCAATATCAGGGACTTTATCAGCGTTGAATCCTAAGAAAGTTTGGAAAGGAATATTTTGACCATTTCCTTTCATCGTTCCACCACATTTTGGACATGTCTTATCAGGTAAATCAAATCCACTTTTAATTTCAGGATCATCAAACCATTCTGAATAATGACAACATTCACAACGATAATGTGGTTTCAAAGGATTCACTTCTGTAATACCAGACATAGTTGCAGTAAAAGAAGAGCCAACAGATCCTCTAGATCCTACAACATATCCATCCTTATTACTCTTTTTAACGAGTAAGTGTGCAATATAATAATGCACATCAAACCCATTCGTAATAATGTTATTTAACTCAAATTCCAATCGTTCTGTAACTTCTTTAGGAATCTCACCATTATATTCATACATTTCTTTTGCGGTCTTATGACAAATATTTCTTAATTTTTCACCAGATGCTTCAATATGTGGTGGAAATGTCCCACTTGGTACAGGCCTAATATTTTCATCAATGCAATCAAATAAACGATTTGGGTTATCAATGACAATTTCTTTCACAAGATCTTCATCTTCTAACCAATCAAATTCTTTCATCATTTCATTTGTGAAACGAATATGTTGATCAGGATTCTTTGTACGCATTCTTAATTCTTCATCACGAATGTACAAAGGATGTGTTGCTCCACCAACACCTTGTGACATGATATAAACATCTCTAAATATTTTTTGGTCTTTTGAACAATAATGTGCATCACTATCCGCAATTACCATGATGCCTAATTTTTTAGCCATTTGAATGATTCTTTTTTGTACATCTTTCAATCTAGAAATATTTGGTATTGAACCTAAAGCAATACTTGTAGAATAGTTACCTAATGGTTGTAATTCAATATAGTCATAGAACTTCATCGCTTGTTCTAATCTTGCATCTTCTGCATTGCAAGCAAGTTCAAATAATTCTCCATTCAAACATGCTGAACCAATCAATAGATTCTTACGATGTGTTTGGATATCTTTTCTAGTAACTCTAGCTTCCGCAGCAACATCTGTTCCTTCTTTACCACTTGCTTTTCCCATAACAGCTAATGTTTTCGTATTAGATTTCGTTACTAAGCGATAAAGATCTCTCATACCTTCTTGATTCTTTACAATAGCGCAAATATGAGAACGTCTTACTTTCTTATAAACTTGATCATCTTGAGTTTTCGTTTGTAAATCATTGATTGTTACACAACCATATTTTTCTTTGGCATCTTTTAAAAGACACATAAAAACACCAGATAAACTTTCCGCATCGTAATCTGCTCTATGTGCGACTTCTTCATCATATTCTACGTGATAATTTCTAGCGATATTACCCAAACGATACGCTCTTCTATTTCTTAAAACAGCACGTGAAAGGTCCAATGTATCAATGACAGTATTTGTTAGAGGTGGTCGATTAATTCTTCTTAGTTCTTCATTGATAAAATAATAGTCAAATGAAGCATTGTGAGCTACTAAGATACCATCACCAATCCACTCTAATATTTCATCGATACATTGATCAAATGTTTTCGCATTTTTCACCATATCATTTGTAATATTTGTTTTGTGAGATATAAATGGCGGAATTGGAAATGGTGGTTTAATAAACATTTGTAATCGATCAACAACTGTTTGATTTTTTATTTTAACAGCACCAAATTCAATAATAGAATCATAATAAGCAGATAATCCTGTTGTTTCTAAGTCAAAAGAAATATATTCAGCATCATCTATTTTTGTATCAACACCATTTCTAACGATTGCTAAACGATCATCACACATGTTGATTTCACATCCAAAACCAACACGGAATCCTCTATCTGGATCTGATTTAGCTAATGAAGTACCAGTATTATATGCTTTTACAAATGATTGCACATCTGCATGATCAGTAATCACAATACCTCTATGTCCAATATTAAAAGCATATTTCACAACACTATTTACATCACATACCGCATCCATTTCACTCATATTTGTATGCATATGAAATTCAATACGTTTTTCTTTTGCTTCATCTTTGATCTTTTCTTTTTCTAATACTTCAATTTCTTGAGGCATGACAACTAAATCATGTGCGAAATTATCCATTTGAACAGAACCATAGACTCTAACACGATCCCCTTCTTTATAGGAAGATAAGATATCCCTTGTAATTCCTCTACCTTCAAATCGTTTCATCATCATCGCATCTGTTCCATCATAGATGGACATCGTTTGAATCATACGATCATTTTTTGTGATTGTTTTTTCTTCTTGGAAGATTTCTCCTTCAAATTGAATATCAGTTATAGGATCTTTAATATCTTTTAGATTAACTCTCGTATAATCTTCCATCTTTAATCTTCTATAATTATTCTTTTTCTTTTCGACTTGTTCTACAACAGGTGCATTATTTTCCGGGATGACATTCATAGCTACCTGTCCAACTTCTTCTACATGAATTTGATTACTTTTACATTGTATTTGCACTTCAATTCCAAATTGTTTTAATGCCCTTTCAATGTCACTACAATAAGCACTGTTTCTATCAACTTCTTCATCATTATTCAGTAAAAAAGACACATTTTTTGAATGCATATCATAAGTGAAAATTGTATGTGCTAACATACTATATTCATTATTTTGATTTCCTAAATAACTTAAATATTGTTTTAAAGTACTATTACTAACATCTTTTGAATCACTATTAATACATACATTTACTTTATTGCCAAGTATTTGTTCTAACGCATAAACAAAACTACTATAATCAGAAAATTCCAATATAGAACTAGTATGTATTTTCACCTCTATTTCATTTGTATCCTTATGAACAATAACTTCTTCTACAATACTATTGTTCAATACATCGGATGTATTCTTAATATTCAATTCATTTACTTTCATAGCTTATCTATTTTACAACTCTAAAAGCAAAATTAAAACCCATTGGTACTTATCATAGGGAGACAAAGTGTCCAATGGGCCTCAGCTAGCTTAGACTCCTAAGCTATTAAATATTATAACAAAGAAACTCAAAAAGAAAAGCATAAAGTTATATAATGGTTATATTTTTTCTTTATCGAACGTATGCAACGCTTCATACACATGATGCGCAATTTGTTTAGGAACAACTTTAGCGATTTCTTCTTCAGTAGCTTCCTTTAGCTTTGTAATACCACCAAATTCCTTTAATAATAACTTCTTTCGTTTTTCTCCTACACCTTCAATATCATCCAAAACAGATTTCGTCTGCGCTTTTGATCTCAGTTTTCTATGATAAGAAATTGCCACACGATGTACTTCATCTTGCATGCGTGTCAAAAGAAAGAATAGTCCACTATTTTTATCAATTTCAACGGTGTTTCCATCCGTATCCATAAGTGCATTTGTAGAGTGTTTATCATTCTTAACAAGTCCCATGATTTTAATCGTATTTGATAGATCCAATGCATCTAAAATTTCTTTTGCGGCTTCTATTTGAATCCATCCACCATCTACAATGATTCCATCTGGCAATCTAGATTGATCTTTCAACAGTCTAAAATATCTACGATAAATGACTTCTTTCATTGAATCTACATCAGAATTACCTGTATGTAATTTAAATAATCTATAATCATTCTTACATGGTTTTCCATCTTCATACACAACACAACTTGCCACAGTAAAAGCACCAGAAATATGTGAATTATCAAATAATTCAACACGATTCATTGGATGTTTCGCAATCTCATTTAATTGTTGGATTGCTTCTTCTGTCATTTTATCTTGTCTTTCTACAACAGAAAATTTTAAATCTAACTGCGTTTTTGCGTTATCTAAACACATATCGATTAATTTTTGACGATATCCTTTTTGTGGCTGAAAGATAGGAAATGGAAATACTTGTTCTAAAACAGAAGTATCAGAAGAGGATGGTAAAACAAGTTCTCTAGCCGCAGGATTAGCTTCATAATATTGAATTAAAAATGCTTGAAACTCTTCTTCTGCTTCTCCATATAATGGTTTTAATTTATATTCTTTATTCAATATTGTTCCTTTTCGTACTAACAAACCAGCAATCGCTAAATATCTTTTATCTGTGTAATACGCAAATACATCTCGATCTCCGCGATTATCTTTTTCAATATTTTGTTTGTCTAATACAACTTTATGAATAGATTCTAATAAGTCTTTATAATATTGTGCTTGTTCAAACTCTAGGTTTTCACTTGCTTGATACATTTTATCTTTTAGAATATTTTCTACTTCTTTTGTATCTCCATTCATAAAAGATACAACTTGATTACAATATTCTTCATAGACAGAAGTATCAATATCGTATTCACAAGGTCCTAAACATTGATGCATATGATAATACAAACACAGTTTATCTCCCATATGAGTACATCTTCGAAACGGAAACATCCCTTGTAATATTTTTAAAGTATCTTTCGCAGCAGTTGCATCTGGAAACGGTCCAAAGTATCTTGCTTTTTTATCTTTTTTAATATCTCTTGCGATACTTAGTCGAGGATATTTTTCTCTTGTCAATTTGATATATGGATAAGAAGAATCATCCATGAATTGAATATTATATTTTGGTCTATTTTTTTTAATTAAGTTAATTTCTAATACTAGAGCTTCTTTTTCAGAAGCAGTTACAATAAAATCAAAATCTTCAATATTTTCTACAAGTTTTGTTGTTTTGAAATTATGTGCACCTACAAAATAGGAATTCACACGATTATGTAGATCTTTCGCTTTACCTACATAGATGATTTCCCCATTTTTATCTTTCATTTGATAACTTCCTGGACTATGTGGAAGTTGTGATAATTTCGCCTTTAAATATTCCTGATCCATATTTATTTCATTGTTACTACGGTCGCTCCAGTACCACCTTCTTGTGGCATACCTAAACGATATTCTTTTACTTGAGAATTATTTTTCAATTTTTCATGTACTGCTTTTCTCAATCTTCCAGTACCATCTCCATGAATGATCCTAAAACTCTTCAGTCCATTCAAAGAAGCTTGATCCATATAAGAATCCATCTTATCCATAGCTTCATCAACATGTAATCCTATTAAATTTACTTCTAAAGGCATAGATGTAAATATAGAACGTCCTGTATTGATTGAAACATGATTTTGTTTCTTCATTTTAGGTAATACATGAATGCTTGGTCTTATTTGATTCTTTTTTACATGTACTTCTCTGCCATTCATTAAAATAACAATATCCTTTTTCTTGATAGAAATAATCTCACAAACTTGTGAATTCCCTTTAAGTTCCACTGCATCACCAACATGATATTCATGATTTTCTGGTAATGATTCTTCTTTTATTTCTTCTTGTTGATAAAAGGAATTCAATTCTTTCACTGCATCTAAAGCTTCATGATATTTCACTTGTTCTTGTCTCTTACGAATATCTTTTAATATCTGATTTGCTTTATTTTGAACAGTTGCGACATATGCATCTGCTTCTTTTTGTGCTTTCAAATGAAAACGTTCTTTTTCTTTATCTAATGCATCTTTTTCTTTTAATAATTGTTTTTTTAATTGTTCTGCTTCTTTTAGTTGTTTATTTAATGCATCTTGTTTTAAAGTAGTTTCATTTAATTCTTTTTCTAATCGTTCAATCAATTCATCTTCTTTTGTTTTTGCTTGATTCTTTAAATAACGTGCATACTTCACAATAGAAGAAGGAAGTCCATATCTTTGTGCAATTTCGAATGCATTTGATTGTCCACTCATTCCTTCTAAATAACGATATGTAGGAGAAAGAGTTTTTGTATCAAATTGTACAGAAGCAACTAAAATATCATCATGTCTTTTACCATATGCTTTCAAACGATCATAATGTGTTGTTAATACAGCAGTTACTCTTTTCTCTCTTAGATCATTCAAAATAGAGATAGCTAAAGCTTCTCCTTCTCTAGGATCTGTACCAGAACCAACTTCATCTAATAAAACAAGCGAATCTTTTGTCGCATATCTACAAACTTCAGCTTGTTTTTTCATATGTGATGAAAAAGATGACAAAGAAGATGCAACAGATTGGTCATCCCCAATATCAACAAATACACGATCAAAAAACGGAATTTTTGCTTCTAAACATGGAATAGGCATACCACAATATGTCATTAAAGTGAATAATCCTATGATTTTCATAGAAACAGTTTTACCACCAGTATTTGGACCAGTAATTAAAAGAATACGTTTTTCATTTGTTATATGATATGTATTGCTAACTACGACATTCGGATCAATCAGTGGATGTCTAGCAGATACAATTTCAATTTCTTTTTTCTTTGTTAGCTTTGCAACACAAGCATCATGTTCTTTTCCCCAACGTGCTTTAGCGAAAATACTGTCCAATAAAGAAACAGTATCAATATTCGCAAGTTCCTCTTTCGCTACTTCCGCAACGCATTTAGAGCACATCTTTAATATCTTTGTTACTTCTTCCTGTTCTTCCGCAATCAAAGATTGTTTTTTATTATTGATGGAAATCAATGCATGAGGTTCAATATAAGATGTATTTCCAGATTGAGAATCACCATACACATAACCACCATATGCATTTTTATCACTCGCTTTAACTAGTACGACACATCTTCCACCTCTATTTGAAATTATTCCATCCACACAGGAATCTTTATGTGATTTCAAAAAGTTTGTCGCTACAGATGTAATTTGTGCATCTATATTTCTTAATTGATAACGAATTTGTTTCAATTCATTCGTCGCATTATCTTTGATTTCACCATATTCATTCAAACAATTGTTCAATGTTTTCTCCACTTTAAAATGAACAACAAGTGTTGTTAATAAATCATCTAATGATGAATGCTGAATATCTTTTAATGAAGATGCATAAGATAATATCGCTTTAATTCCTAATATTGTTTGGTATTCTTTCAAAAGCTCTTGAGAA
Organism: Lachnospiraceae bacterium; assembly: GCA_963638375.1. Taxonomy (GTDB): domain Bacteria; phylum Bacillota_I; class Bacilli_A; order Erysipelotrichales; family Erysipelotrichaceae; genus Bulleidia. The sequence continues at coordinate 913 of CAVHRL010000009.1, read as the reverse complement.
GATAATATCATCCCTTTCTCAGCTCTTTCTAAAATACTCGTAATATCAGAAAATCCTTGAAAAGGCATTGGACCATATTCATTTGTACATTCTAATGCTTCTTTGATTCTTTCATTATCTTGTTGAATCATTAATGGATCATAACTTGGTTTTGTATTTTGAATTCTTTGTTTTCCAAGAGAAAAGGAACAATAATGTTCAACTTGTTCTAATATCGTATCTAATTCCAATGCATTTTCAATTGCCATAATCACTCTCTTGACCTTCTAACCAAGTTTTAATATTTCCAATTTTTTCTTCACTAATAGAATCAATATCATCAATGATCTTACTATATGCATCTGTTTTTATAACAGGTTCAAATAATTGTTGAGATATAGGTGTAACCAAATCTTTAATTGCTCCTAAAACAGATTCATCAACCATTGTTGAACCATGTACGAAAATTGGTGATTCAATGAAGATACATAATAATAAGATCCATACAACTGTTTCAACTAATCCAAATAGCATTCCTAATATAGATGAAACAAAATGAACACCAGGAATCTTATGAACTGATTTCAAAATGAAATCTAATACAAAACAAACAATTCTCAAAACAATAAAAACAATCACAAACCAAATAACACGATTCGCAAATGTATATATCTCACTGCTCATTTGTTGAATCAAAATGTCTGTGGATGTATTTTGAATCAATGGAAAAGCATTTCCAATATGTTCTGATAACATCCAAGATAAATAAAAACAAAGAATCGTTCCAACTAAAGACAATAAAGATCGTAAAAGTCCTTTACGAAAACCTTGAAACATAAAATAGATTGCTAATAAAAGAGCACATAAATTTAAAACAATAACTATCGATTCATTCAATTCAATCATACGGCAGTATTTTAACATTATTTAGAAG
>CAVHRL010000008.1:0-45097 GCA_963638375.1 Lachnospiraceae bacterium | reverse complement strand
TTATAATATTAGTTATATGAAAAAAAGTTTATTGTTAGGAATCTGTTCCGCAATTCTATTACAAGTAGGATGTACAAAAAATACAAATCATGAATCTGTTACTTCTATAAATGATTCTAGTGTTAATGTATGGCACGTGTTGCCACAAGTAGACGCAACAGAATTAAAGAATTTAGCTCCTTTTTCTCAAATGACAATTCGGGATGGCGATAAAGAAGTTTCTTTAACATATAATCAAACAGGTTATTTGAATGCATCTAGTAATAATTCATATACTGATAACGCAATTGTCATTCAAAATGATGATGTACAATCTATTTATGATTATAATGGAAATTTATTATATACAATGACATCTAAAGTTTCAGATACGTTCCATGAAGAAGGTATCGCTACAATATATGCATATGTATCGAATGAAAACCATTATCTAACACAAGTATATGGAACAAAGACAGATAAAAAAGCATCTATATTTAATACAGACTTTGCCAGTGTTACGGAGTTAACAACGGATGCATTGATTTATCATCCATATGATGGAAATCAAGTATTTGATGAAATGGCGATACAGAATGGTACGATTGGAATTTTATCTCATTTAAAAAGTAGTAGTGGGGAAGATCAAGCGGGCTATGAATTTAATGCGTATTCTAAAACAGCTTTACCAGATATGTATATTGCGAAATCTGTTAGTTCTTCTTTGAAAGAAGATGGATATGTAGTATGTGATGCTTCTGGAAAAATATTAAGTAAAGTGGCTGGTGAATTATATTTCAAAACAAGTGGTCAATTTGTGAATGGATATTATCCTGCTTATCAAAAAGATGATGATAGTAAAAGGATAGCGCTAATCCACGCAAGTGATGGTAAGACAATTACAGATTACTTATATAGTGATGTTGGATACTTTGAAGATGGATATTGTCCAGTGAAGAATACAGAGGGGAAATGGGCATATATCAATGAATCTGGAGAAGAAGTCACTGATTTTATCTTTGATTCTGCCTCTTCTTTATACCAAGGGAAAGCTTGGGTCATAAAAGATAGTAAAGCTGGAATTATTAATTTATCCGCTAGTAAGAATGGAAAGCTAACAGATTCTATCTTCTCGCTCAATGAAAGTGATGCGGCAGTAGAGCCAGACGCGACAAATGAACCTGAACAATCCAATTCTAATATCATTGGTACATTAAAAGTAAAGGTTTCTTCATTGAATATTCGAAAAGATGCAGGCGTAAAGAATGAAACTAATGGTACTGCGACAAGTGGAGAAACATATGAAGTGTTTGAAACAAAAGAAGCAGATGGATATACATGGTATCGAATTGGTGAAAATCAATGGGTTGCTGGAAGTGATGAATGGGTAACGTATACAAAGAAGTAGGAGATAGAAAATGATTTTTGTATTTATTATGTTAGCTGGAATTCTATTAGGATTCTTTATGGAAGCATTTATTTGTGAATATAAAACCAAAGATGTAAAACAAATGAGTCTTTATATCAAAATGATTGTTGATGTAGCACTTGTTGTAGCACTATTTATCTATTGTTGCACACAAAACTATTATCATGTATTCTCATTGATATTAGGACTAGGAATTGGGGTGGTTCCATATCTTTCTAACAAGCCAAAAGATATTAATGAGGATCATCAAAACAAAGAGTCAGAAGAATGAAATCTGACTCTTTTCGTTAACTATTGTTGTCATGGTGATAGAATGGGTATGGAAAGAATAGGTGATAGATATGCCAAAAGTAAGTGTCATTGTACCAGCATATAATGCGGAAAAAGCGATTGAAAGATGTGTTAGAAGTATTTTGAATCAAGAATATAAAGATCTTGAATGTATTGTTGTAGATGATGGATCAAAAGATTCTACAGGTGAGATATTAGATCGTATTGCCAAAGAAGATGAAAGACTTGTAGTAATTCATAAGGAAAATGGTGGCGTTTCTCGTGCTAGAAATACAGCGATAGAAGCAATTAAAGGTGAATATGTTCAGTTTTTAGATGCAGATGATTGGATTCCTACAGATTCTACAAAATTGTTGGTTCGTACAATAGAAGAAAACAAAGCGGATCTAGCAGTAGGATATTTTTATCGTGTTGTGGGGGATAATGTTGCCTTACAAGGAAGTATTGAATCTAATCGAACATTATCTTTACAAGAGTATGCACAATTAATGATGGTTACACCAGCGGATTATTATTATGGTGTTTTATGGAATAAATTATATAAGGCTGAAATCTTTAAGAAATATGAATTAAAGATGGATGAAAATGTGAAATTCGCAGAAGATTTTATCTTTAATTTGGAATATTTATTACATGTAAATACAATTATTCCTTTAAAGGCTCCTGTTTATTATTATGTTAAAACAGAAGGGTCTTTGGTATCACAAGGAATGTCTATTTCAAAACTATATCAAATGAAAACGAATGTATTTACTTACTACAATAATTTCTATAAAAATGTTTTAGACGAAAAAGAATATCGAAAAGATCGTATTCAAATAGCTAGTTTTTTGATTGATGGCGCAAGAGATGAATTCGCAATTGGAGTATTGCCTGGTGTCAAAAAATTAGGGAAAGAAAGAGTGAAAGCGAAATATACAACGAGTAAAGATTCGATGCTTGCTTTTGCGTACTATTTAAATAAAGCATTTGATCAAAAACTCAATACAGTCGCAACACAACATGAATTAACACTCAATGAAATGAAAGTGTTGGCTGCACTCATAGATACAGAGAATCAAAATACAGTAGATGAAATTGCTGATTTTACAGGAATTCCTTCATGGAATGTGTCTGTTATCATTACAAAATTAAATCTAAAAAGATTGGTTTCCATGAATGCAAATGATGGTAAAACATATGTTGCCTTAGAAGAAAAAGCAGAACCAATTCATAAAGAAATTAGAGAAGCTATGAATGATTTAGAAGAAATTGTATTTGAAGATATTCCTGAAGAAAATAATGAAGTATTTAATCAAATGATATTCAAGATGATTCAAAACATGAGCAAAATTGTATGAAGAAATCAATACAGAAAGAAGCTTTGTTATTTCAAGGAAAAGATAAATGGCATTCTAATGCCATTGATGGAAAAGAAATTACAATGCATGATGGACCTAATGGGATCAGAATTGAAATTGATGATTCTTTAGGTTTTCCTCAAGCTAAACCATCTATTGGTTATCCAACAGAATCATTGATGGGGTGTTCTTTTGATAAACAACTTTTAAAAGAATATGGAAATATTCTTGCGGAAGAATGTATGCAAACAAATACGGATATTCTTCTAGGACCTGGAATCAATCATAAAAGAAGTCCGTTAGGTGGAAGAAACTTTGAGTATTTTTCGGAAGATCCAATATTAAGTGGTGAACTTGCATCATTTTATATCAATGGTGTACAAGAAAAAGGAATAGGCGTTTCTTTAAAACATTTCGCTACGAATTGTAGAGAACAAGGAAGAATGGTTTATGATAGTGTGATTGATGAAAGAACACTTCACGAACTTTATCTCAAACAATTTGAAATAGCAGTTAGACGATCTCATCCTTGGACAATTATGAATGCTTATAACAAGCTAAATGGAATCCACTGCACAGAACATCAAGCTTTGATGGATGAAGCGAGAAGGTGGGGCTTTGATGGTGCTTTTATTTCGGATTGGGGAGCTGTTTATGATCCAGTAACTTCTTTAAAAACGGGTTTGAATCTAGAAATGCCTGGAGGAAATATTGGTGCAGATAAATTGATTTGTAACGCAATACAAAAGAAAGCATTAGATGAATCTGTATTACATAAATCAAATCAATATTTAAGAAAACTAGCTCGTTTATGTGGTAACTATCAATCACAATCGTTCGATAGACAAAAACATCTTGATTTCGCACAAAAAGCAGCGGAAGAATCTATTGTTTTATTAAAGAACGAACATCAAATTCTTCCGTTGAAAAAAGAAGAATCCATATTACTTGTTGGACCACTAGCTAAATATCCTAGGTTCCAAGGTGCAGGTAGTTCAGGTGTAACAAGTAGTAGTATTGATAATCTATATTCTTCCATGAAGAAAGAAACAAAGAATTTAAATTACGTACAAGGTTATCGTTTAAAGAATGAAGATGTGGATGATGGTTTGTGTAAAGAAACAATTCTTCAGGCAAAAAACTGTGACAAGATCATTGTTGTAGTGGGATTGCCAGAAGGAAAAGAAATTGAAGGTACAGACCGCAAATCATTATCTTTACCAAAAAATCAAATCGATATTATTCAAAAAATAAGACAAGTGAATTCTAATATCATCATTATTATACAAACTGGTTCACCAGTTTTATTACCATTTAAAAATGATGTACATGCAATTGTTTTAACGTATTTAGCTGGTTCTAGAAGTGGACAAGCCACAACATCTATCTTATATGGAAATCGTATTCCTTGTGGTAAATTAGCTGAAACATGGCCATGTAAAGAAACAGATGTTCCAGCATACAATTGGTTTTCAAATGATACTTATGAAACACAATATAGAGAAACGATCTTTAGTGGATATCGTTATTATGATACGTTTGATATTTCTACAGAATATGACTTCGGTTATGGAGCTAGTTATACAAAATTTGAATATTCTGATTTTCAAATGGAATTAAAAGATGAAAACCTCATTGGAAGTATTACGGTTAAAAATATAGGTGCATATGACGCAAAAGAAATCATACAAGTCTATATGTCTGTTCCAAATAGTAAGATTGTCAGAAGCAAACATGAATTGATTCACTTTGATAAAGTGTTCATCAAGAAAAATGAATCTATGATCATTCCACTTCAAATACCAATCACTAAACTAAGATACTATAATACAAAACAACAGAACTGGGATCTAGAAGATGCCAACTATGATATCTCTGTAGGACCATCCTTAAAGAACCAACCACTGCATCAAATCATTCATATAACAGGGAATACACAACCATATTCTTCTATTCAAAAAGAAATGTTCCATATCAATCATGGTATATTACATGTTGAAGATGAAGATTACATAAAGATATTACAACATCCATTACCTGAAAAAAGAAAGACATTTCCTTTTACTTCAGATACAACGATTGCGGAATTACAAGAAAAGAAATTAGGGAAAGTTATCTATGAAATCATAAAAAAGATAGCACAAACAGGATTTGTGGAAGGTATGGATGAATCTGTATTGAATGATACTTGTATTCGACAAATGATATGGTTGGATGGTGTTAATTGGAATACAGTTGAATTAGGCGTGGCTTATATGAACAAACATCACTTTAAAGTGTTAAAAAATCTAATTAGTAGTATCAACCGAAAACAATAAATTACGATTTATTTCAGTCGTATTTTAGGTCGTAAAAAAATACGATTGAATTTACGACTGTTTTTGTTTGCAAAAAAGCAATAGTGACAAGGCTTTTGAAGGTACTTGCCGATAAAAATTGTTTCTTGATTGAAGGGAATGGAAGAGGAACAAAATACAGAGTTAGATAAGATAAAAAAGACCGAAGTTATTCGGTCTTGTTTGTTAATTTCCAAATGAAATTCCAAGTGCTTTTGCTTCTTTGATGATGTTTGCTTCAGGATCAACGGTCTTTAATTTGCCTGCAACTTCTTTTAGAGGCACCGCAATCATTTCTCTGTTTTTATATCCTACCATGACACCATATTTTTCTTCTAATACATACATTCCAGCCACAGCACCAACACGTGAAGCAAATACACGATCGTATGGATCAGGTGCACCGCCACGTTGAACATGTCCAGGAACGGTCACACGAACTTCTCTTCCTGTTTTCGATGTAATTAAATCTGCGAGTTCATAAGAAGGAGATGGGAAAGCATAGTTCTTTAACTTCTTCTTATATTCTTTTTTAGAAAGAGCAGCATCTTCTTTTGAAATTGCACCTTCTGCCATCGCAATGATTGTAAATCTTTTACCATTACGATCTCTATCTTCAATGACATCAATGACTTTATTAATGTCGTATGGAATTTCAGGCAAAAGGATAATATCAGCTCCACCAGCAATTCCTGCATTGAGTGGCAACCAACCTACTTTATGTCCCATGATTTCAACAATAAATACACGTCCATGAGAGTTCGCCGTTGTATGAATTTCATCAATACATCTTGTTGCGATATCTACAGCAGATTGGAAACCAAATGTCATATCTGTTCCCCATGTATCATTATCAATTGTCTTAGGTAATGTAATGACATTTAAGCCCTCTTCACTTAATAGATTCGCTGTTTTTGTAGAACCATTTCCACCTAACATCACTAAACAATTAAGTTGTAATTTATAATACGTTTCTTTCATTGCAGCGACTTTATCTAAACCATTTGGATCTGGATCATGAATTTCTTTAAATGGTACACGTGATGTTCCTAAAATTGTTCCGCCAACAGTTAAAATATTTGAAAAATCATCATCATTTAACAATCTGAATCTTCCATACATCAATCCTTTATAACCATCTTGAAATCCATAGAATTCTACAGGTTCTTTTGCGTTATGTGTGACTACTTTATAAACACCACGCATTGTTGCGTTTAATGCTTGGCAATCACCACCACTTGTTAGCATTCCTACTCTTAACATATTATTTCTCCTTGATATCTTCTTGATTTAATTTTATAACTTACTTTTTGTAGAAACAAGTTAGTGATTGTAATATTTGTGTTATTATTTTTTTGCGAAGAGGTGAAAGTTTATGTTAAAAGGTGCAATTTTTGATCATGATGGATTAATGTTTGATACAGAAAAGGTTTGGCAAGCAAATTGGAAATTGGTTGCGGATGAGATGAATATTACATTACCAGAAGAATTCAAGAAAGAAATTTGTGGTTCTAGTGGACAACATATGTTAGATGTCATTCAAAAATATTATCATGTAGAAGATGGAACAAGTATTAGAGATAGAGTTAGACAAGGTGTGTTTGATGATGAAGCAAAACATATTGATATGAAAGAAGGATTGTTGGATATTCTGGAAATGTTTAAAAAATATGGTGTTAAGATGGCTGTTGCTTCATCTTCTCAAAAAGAAATGATTGTTAGAAATCTAAGAAACGCAAATGTAGAAGATTACTTTGAAGTTGTTGTGAGTGGACAAGAGGTAGAACATGGAAAACCTGCACCTGATATCTTTTTGTTAGCTGCAGAAAGATTGGGATTAGATGCAAAGGAATGTTATGTATTTGAAGATGCATACAATGGTGTTCAAGCTGGTGTTGCATCTAAAGCTAAAACAATTATGATTCCTGATCTTGTTCAACCTACAGAGGAAATTAGAAATATGGTTGCGGATGTTTGTACAACATTGAAAGAAGCATCTGATAAGATTGAACAAAATTTACTATAAAGAAATGAAGAGTATTTCTTCATTTTTTTATTGTGTGGGTTTATGATTGAAAGCGAGGTGAAAATGATGGAAAAAACATATCGAGTATTTGTTGTGAATCCTGGTTCTACTTCTACAAAAGTAGCTTATTTTGAAAATCAAAAGTGTATTGTTTCTAGAAGTATTTTCCATGATTCTTCTAAGTTAATGAATTATGAAACAATTAATGATCAATTGGATTATAGAATGTATGGAATACGTCAATTTTTGAAAGATAGTCGTATTGATTTAACTGGAATTGATGCGGTTGTTGGTAGAGGTGGTCCGTGTTTTGCATGTGAAAGTGGAACATACGAAGTAAACGAACAATTAATAGAAGATACAAGGAATGTAAAGGGTCATTTCTATCATAGTTCTATGTTAGGAGTGCAACTGGCAAAGTTAATTGCTGACCAATATCATTGTATTTGTTTGATGGTGGATCCACCAATTGTAGATGAACTATCAGACTTAGCTAGAATTACTGGTGTAAAAGATACGTATCGTCGTGCTACAGCACATACATTAAATGCCAAGGCAACTGGTAGAGTTTATGCAAGTGAAATTGGTAAAAAGTATGAAGATCTGAATTTGATCATTGCACATATTGATGGTGGTATTTCCATTACATGTCATGATCACGGAAGAATGATTGACGCAAATGACGCGGGTGGAGGAGAAGGTCCTTTCACACCTACTAGAATGGGGTCTATGGCTGTTACGGATGTATTAGACTATTTGTTTGATAAAGATCCGAAAGAAGTTCGAGAATTATGTTCTCAAAGAGGTGGCTTATCTAGTTGGTTTGGAACATCTGATTCTTCTAAGATCTACTATGAAATGATTCGTCGTGGGGATAAGAAAGCAGAAAGAGTTTGGAATGCGATGATTTATCAGTGTTCTAAATGGATTGCAATGATGTCAGCACCATTGAAGGGAAAAGTAGATGCAATCTTATTAACAGGTGGTTTATTGAGAATTCCTGGAGTAGTAGATACGATTACAGAGGATTGTGGTTGGATTGCTCCTATTAAAGCTTATCCTGGTGAATTTGAACATGAAGCAATGTGCGATGCAGCTTTAAGAGTATTAAAGGGTGAAGAAACACCTAAAGTATATACAGGAGAACCTATTTGGAATGGATTCGATGATTAAGAAGATTATAGTTGTTTGTATGGTTTTGTTATGTGGGTGTACAAAAACAACTACACACAAATCTGATATGAGTGGATATGAAGGATTTACAGATGAAAACCATGTATTTTACGATATGACAGTGAAAGATATGATTTCTAAAATGAATCAAAAAGATACTTTTGTTGTTTATTTTGGCTTTTCTGCATGTCCATATTGTATTCAAGCAATGCCCATTCTAAACACTGTCGCTAAAGAAAATAATCAAACAATTGGTTACATCAATACTAGAAAAGATTCTAGTTGGGAATCGAATACAGATATTGATGATTATGATGAAGTGGTAGATATATTTGGTGAATACTTGGAATATGATGATGAAGGAAAGAAACATTTATATACACCACACGTATTCTTTATTAAAGAAGGAAATGTTGTATACCAATTTGAAGGAGTATCTGATACATTGAGTGATATTTATCAAGAAGGATTTGATGCGATAAATTGAAAGTGATTCATGTATTGTTTGTTTTATAGTAAAAAAAGATATTTTGTTTCTTTTTGAACAAAATATCTTTTAATATAAGTGATTTAGTCAAAATCAAATAACATTTCTTCATATAAAGGAAGTTTATAGAAATTTCTTGATGCAATTTCTTCGTAACGATCAATATATTTTCTTAATTCTTCCATTGCAGGAATGACAGTGTAGTAGATTTTTTTACCACATTCATAATCATCTTTTGATTCATTGGCTTCTTTCCATAGAATTGTCATTTTCTCTGTAGCACTGTAAGTGTTATCGATTAATTCGGATAGTTGTTCCATACGTGTTTCAAAGAATTTAGGACTCTTTTTTGATTTGGAAGCTGCTTCAGCGTAGAAATCATATTCTGCACTCATTGCAGGGAGAATATCTTTTCTTCCCATTTCAATTAATGTACGTACTTCAATATCCATCATGCGATCATATTGTTCGCACATGATCTTTCGGTTTGCTTGTAATTCTTTTTCAGAATAAACGCCATTGGAAGTGAATAAGTGGATGACTTTAGGATCTTTTAAGATTTCAGTAGCTTCAATGTAGCTCTTTACATTTGGTAAACCTCTACGTTCAGCTTCTTTGACCCATTCATCAGAATATCCATCACCGGAGAATAAGATTCTCTTATGATCATGAATCAATTGTTTACAGATATCTAATGCTTTTTCGCGTACATCTGTTAAGTATTTAATGCCTTCTAATTGATCAGCGATATCATTGAGGCTTTCAGCCATGATTGTATTTAAAACGGTATTAGAGAATGAAGCAGACATGCTAGAACCAAGCATTCTAAATTCAAACTTATTTCCAGTAAACGCAACAGGAGAAGTTCTATTTCTATCTGTATTATCATGTGGAATATATGATAAACCATTGACAGGATTAAAGTTTACAGTAGATTCAGAAACTCCTTTGAATTTCTTATTTTGATAAATAGAATACAAAATATCTTCAATATAAGATCCTAGATAGATGGAGATGATTGCTGGTGGAGCTTCATTAGCACCTAATCTATGATCATTTCCACAAGAAGATGCAGATAATCTTAATAGAACTGGATATTCATCTACAGCACGAATAAATGCTGAAATGAATGTCAAGAAACGAATGTTTTCCGCTGGTTTCTTTCCAGGATCAAATAAGTTTTGTCCATTGTCTGTGACGATAGAATAGTTATTATGTTTTCCAGAACCATTGATTCCTTCGAATGGTTTTTCGTGGAGTAAGCACGCAAATCCATGCTTCTTTGCAGTCTTTCTAAGAATATCCATTGTGAGTTGATTCTGATCGACCGCAATGTTTCCTTTTGAAAAGATAGGAGCTAATTCAAATTGTCCAGGAGCTACTTCATTGTGTTCTGTTTTAGCGTAGACACCTAGCTTCCATAATTGTTCATTCACGTCTTTCATATATTCTTGAACACGTGTAGGAATTGCACCAAAATAATGATCGTCTAATTCTTGACGCTTTGTTGCGGATGTACCAAATAAAGTTCTACCAGTTAAACGAAGATCTAATCTTTGATTGAAATACTTTAAATCAATCAAGAAATATTCTTGTTCAAGACCAACTGAAATATCACAACTCTTTACATCTTTTTCACCAAGTAAATTGACTACACGTGTAGCTGCTTTACTTAAAACTTCTAAAGATTTTAATAATGGTTCTTTTCTATCCAATGCTTCACCATTGTAAGAAACAAATACAGTTGGAATACATAAAACACCTTCTTTAATAAAGACAGGGGAAGAGATATCCCAATATGTATAGCCTCTTGCCTCAAATGTAGCTCTTAATCCACCAGATGGGAATGATGATGCATCTGGTTCACCTTTGATCAACATCTTGCCTGAAAATCTAGCGATTGGTTCTCCATTTCTACCTGGTTCCACAAACGCATCATGTTTTTCAGCTGTACCACCTGTTAAAGGTTGAAACCAGTGTGTGAAGTGTGTAGCACCATGTTCCATTGCCCAGCGTTTCATTGCGTGTGCGATTGCATCGGCAGTAGGTTGATCCAACTGTGTTTCTAAAGCAATTGTCTTTTTCCAAGCTTCATATACAGGGGAAGGAAGTCTTTCCTCCATTTCAACTTCTGTAAATACAAGTGATCCAAAATCTTTGTATGCTTTTTCCATGAATTTCTCCTTTTTCCTCAAAAATTTTAAGAAAATCATATAAAAACGTCAATATTTTTATGAAAAATGACAAAAATATTCATTTTTTAATAAAAAAACAGAGTTTTTTACTCTGTTTCTATAAATTCATGGATTCATATCCAAAAGGTGTAGACTCTACTAACTTGACCGCTTTGACTTCTTCTACTTCATCAATGAGGATTGCTTGAACTCCTTCAGATATATCAGCACTTGCCATAAAACAACCAGCACATGCACCAACCATTGTGACTGTTACAACACCATCTTGGAAGTCAACGAATTCAACATCACCACCATCTGCTTGTAAATAAGGACGAATCTTGTTTAATGTGTGATTGATTCTACGAATGAGATCCTCTCTAGCAGGTGTTTCTGCATTCAACATTGCTTCTTTATTTTCTTCATCGATTTGGTTTTCTTTTACTTCTTCTGCCATATGATGCCTCTTTTCCACTGTTAAGTTTAACAAATTCTTGAATGCATGCAACTGAAATGATTTGTTGTGTTATACTTTTTTTTGGAGATTTGATTATGAAATATAAAACAGGAATGGTCGTAGAAGGAAAAGTAACAGGTATCCAACCTTATGGAGCATTTGTTTCTTTAGATAATCAAAATGCTGGATTGATTCATATTTCTGAAATCAGTGATGGTTTTGTGAAAGATATTAGTAAATATGTTCAAGTTGGTGATCATGTGAAAGTGAAAATCGTAGATTTTGATAAAAAGCATCATCAAGCTAGATTATCTTTAAAAGCTTTAAATAAACCTAGAGTTAGAAAGTCACGTAGACAACATGTTTATCAAAAACCTTCATTGCCACCTATGAAATTAGGTTTTCAATCTATCGCAATGAATATGGATCAATGGATCCAAGACGCAAAAGAAAATATATTAAAAGAATCTTAACTATCACATAAAGTGATGGTTTTTTTTTGTGAATGAAGAGTATAATCATATTTGAAAGAGGGGTTAAAAAATGGAATCTAAAAAGAAATATGTGAAAAGAATGAGTTTATTGTTTTTCTTAGTAGCACTGTTAGATGTACTATGCATAGCTGCTTTTGTTATGATTTTAAATGGCAATTATGATAGTTCGGAATTCATGGGAGTAGATGTAACAACTGTAAAAGGTGTATTTGTTGCGGCAATGATTCTGTATTTTGTAGAACTTATTTGTACGCTATTCTTAGCTGTGAAAGGATTACAAGTAGCTAAAGGTACATGCAAAGGGACTGCACATATTAAAGTGTCATTCTTCTTATTTGTTCTAGAAGTGATTGCGATTGTAGCGATGATCGTTTCATTCTTCTTAGGAAGCTTCAATGATTGGATCCAATTTGTATCTGGATTTGCTTCATGTGCACTTCTATATTATTATCACAAAGAATGTAAAGAACTCGCTCAATAATCAAGACAGGAGGAATCCTGTTTTTCTTTCTAAAAAACGATAGCACGCTATTGACAGTGTGCTATTGAAATGATATAAATACATGCGAGGGGAGTCTATGAAAAGAATTGTAGATATTGGATTTCGAATCAAAAAGATAAATGATCTATTGTGTAAAAGAGCAGATAAGACTATGCAAGAAATGGGTGTTACTTTTTCTCAACACCATGTTCTTGTTTATCTTGTGCATCAAGAGAATCATACTTCAACCATGAAAGAATTAGAACATGATTTTATGGTTTCACAAGCTACAATGGCTGGCATTGTGAAACGTATGGAAGAAAAAAATTATATTCGTTCTTATTATTCTGAAAATGATAGAAGAATTAAATTTGTTTGTTTGACGAAAAATGGTGAAGAAATTTGTGAGAAAACACATGCGTTAATGCAAAAGTGTGAAAAGAAGATGCAATCTTTATACACAAAAGAAGAAATGATGGCATTTGATGAATATTTAGATCGATTATTTGATTTATTGGATAAGGAGGATTAGCGATGTTAAAGACATTGAAAAGTTGTGTTGGTCAGTATAAAAAGGCAACAATATTGACACCAATCTTTACAAGTTTAGAAGTATTGATGGAAGTTATGATTCCATTTATTACTGCTTCATTAATTGATAAAGGGATTAGTAGTGGAAATATGAATGAAGTCATCAAGTATGGTGTAATCATGCTTGTGTTGGCTTTTGCTTCATTGTTTTGTGGAGTGATGAGTGGGAAATATGCAGCAGAGGCTTCAACTGGTTTTGCGGCAAATGTAAGAGAAAGAATGTATAAGAAGATTCAAACATATTCTTTTTCTAATATTGATAAATTTTCTACTGCAGGTCTTGTAACAAGATTAACAACAGATGTTACGAACTTACAAAATGCATTTATGATGATTATTCGTATTGCGATACGACCTCCACTGATGCTTGGATTGTCTGTTGTGATGTGTGTGCTAATTTCTCCTTCACTATCTTTGATCTTTTTAGTGGCAGTTGTATTCTTAGCTTTGGTTATTGGTTTTTGTCTACCAAAAGTAAATACGATCTTTACAGATACATTTAATAAATATGATGATTTAAATGCAGAAGTACAAGAGAACGTTTCTGGTATTCGAGTTGTAAAGGCATATGTTCGAGAAGAACATGAAAAAGAAAAGTTTTCTAAGGCAGCACATAACTTAAGAAAGTTATTTGAAAAGGCAGAAGGAATGCTCGCAATCGTAAACCCAGTAATGAACTTGGCTGTTTATGGCTGTATTGTAGCACTTAGTTGGTTTGGTGCACATCAAATCGTTGGCGGTTCTTTAACAACGGGTGAATTAACTTCTATGTTCTCTTATGTCATGAGTATTTTAATGTCATTAATGATGTTAAGTATGACAATTGTTATGATCACAATGTCTATTGCTTCTGCGAAAAGAATTGCGGCTGTTATCAATGAAGAACCTGATATTCAAAATTGTGATGCTCCTATCGAAGAAGTAAAGAATGGTTCGATTGATTTCGATCATGTAAACTTTGCGTATACTTCAGGAAATGGTGAAGATGTTCTACAAGATATTGATCTACATATTCATTCAGGGGAAACGATTGGTATTATTGGTGGAACTGGTTCTGGTAAGAGTACACTTGTTTCATTGATTAGTAGATTGTATGACGTAACAGATGGAAGTGTAGAAGTGGGTGGTATTGATGTTAAGAAATATGATATTCCTACTTTACGTAATGCGGTATCTGTTGTTCTTCAAAAGAATGTATTATTCTCTGGAACTGTATTAGATAACTTAAGATGGGGAAATGAAAATGCTAGTGAAGAAGAATGTTGGAAAGCATGTGAATTAGCTTGTGCGGATGAATTTTTAAAGAAGATGCCGGATGGTTTGATGTCACGTGTGGAACAATCTGGTAATAACTTCTCTGGTGGTCAAAAACAAAGATTGTGTATCGCTAGAGCTTTGTTAAAAGAACCTAAGATATTAATCTTAGATGACTCCACAAGTGCTGTAGATACAGCTACAGACGCTAAGATCCAAGCAGCATTTCATAAACAAATTCCAGATACTACAAAGATTTTGATTTCTCAAAGAATTTCTTCTGTAAAGAACGCTGATAGAATCATTGTCATTGATGATGGTAAGATTTCTGGTTTTGATACACATGATAATTTGATTCAAAATAATACGATTTATCGTGAAATCGAAGAAGCACAAAATAAAGCTGGTGGTGACTTTGATAAACCACAGGAAGACTAGGAGGTGAAGATATGCCAAGAGGACAAATGAAACCTGTAAAAAAGGTGAAAAAGGGAACATTTTCTAGAGTCATCAAATACATGGCAAAAGATTATACATTACAACTCTTATTTGTAATCGTAGGTATCTTTGTTTCTGTGTTCTGTACATTACAAGGAACATTGTTTCAAAAGACATTGATTGATTCTTATATTCTTCCTATGATTCAAGAAGGTTCTACTGACTTTACACCATTGTTAAACGCAATTGTTAAATTAATTGGAATCTTATTGATTGGTGTTCTTGCAAGCTATGCATATAACAGAATGATGGTTACGATTTCTCAAGGTACGATGGAAAAAATGAGAGATGAAATATTTTCTCATATGCAAACATTACCAATTCGTTACTTTGATACACATGCACATGGGGATATCATGTCTGTATATACAAATGATGTCGATACAATGAGACAAGTGATTTCTCAAACGATTCCGAATGTGATGTCATCTTTTATAACGATCGTTTCTTCATTTATTTCAATGATCATGTTATCAATTCCATTAACAGCTGTTTCATTATTTATGATTTGTATCATGATGGTCGTAGTTATGAAAATTGGTGGAAAATCTAGTAAATACTTTATGGAACAACAAAATTCATTAGGTAAATTAAATGGATATGTTGAAGAAATGGTACAAGGCGTAAAGGTTGTTAAAGTATTCTGTCATGAAGCTGAAGCAATTGAAGGCTTCCAAGAAAGTAATGAAGATTTAAGAGAAAGCGCATATAACGCAAATAAATACGCAAATATTATGATGCCTATTATGTCAAACTTAGGAAATATTTCTTATGTTTTGATTGCAATTATAGGTGCAGCGTTATCTTTGAGTGGTATTTCAGGATTGACATTAGGGACACTTGTATCTTTCTTGACATTGAATAAGAATTTCACACAACCTGTCACACAAATATCACAACAAGTAAACGCAGTAGCTTCCGCTATGGCTGGTGCGGAAAGAATCTTTGAATTATTAGACGAAGAAAGTGAAACAGATGATGGTTATGTTGAACTCGTTAACGCAATTGAAAAAGAAGATGGAACATTAGAAGAAACAGACCATAGAACAGGTGTATGGGCTTGGAAACATCCTCATAAAGCTGATGGAACAATCACCTATCGTAAGCTAGAAGGAAAGATCACAATGGATGATGTTGATTTCTCTTATGATGGTAAAAAGACAGTATTACATAACGTAACACTATTTGGAATGCCAGGAGAAAAGATCGCCTTTGTTGGTTCGACTGGCGCAGGTAAAACAACGATTACAAATTTAATCAATCGTTTCTATGATATTGCGGATGGAAAGATTCGTTATGATGATATCAATATTAATAAAATTAAAAAATCTTCTTTAAGAAGATCTTTAGGAATCGTACTACAAGATACAAATCTATTTACTGGAACGATCATGGATAATATTCGATATGGTAGATTAGACGCTACAGATGAAGAATGTATCGCGGCCGCAAAACTCGCAAACGCAGATAGTTTTATCCGTAAACTACCTAATGGATATCAGACAGTTATCAAAGGAGATGGTGGAACACTATCTCAAGGTGAAAGACAATTGTTGTCGATTGCACGTGCTGCAGTTGCGGATGCTCCAGCAATGATTCTAGATGAAGCAACTTCTTCAATTGATACAAGAACAGAATCTCTTGTACAAAAGGGAATGGATGCACTCATGAAAGGTAGAACGACATTTGTGATTGCCCATCGATTATCTACAGTACAGAATTCTGATTGTATTATGGTATTAGAAAATGGAAGAATCATTGAACGTGGTAACCACGAAGAATTGATTGAGAAAAAAGGTAGATATTATCAATTGTATACAGGTAATGAAATTGCGGAAGGTTAATGAAACTGCTCTAAATGGAGCAGTTTTTGTTATAATGGGAACATGTTAGAAATATTTTGTGCGATATATCCAGAAGCGAAAGTATTGATTCAAAGATTACAGTTAAAAAAAGATGTTCATTTTAAAAGATGGGATCGTTTTATCAATCAAGAACAAACAATCGCTCTAACAATTACAGGTTATGGAAAAGTAAATGCGGCAAGTTGTGTAACTGCAGTTTTATTACAAGATGAAGATCCATTTGTATTGTCATTTGGCTCTTCTGCGTATTTGAAAGAGATTCCATTTGGGCTTTATCAAGCTAGTTGTATTTGTGATATTGATACAGGAATGGCGTACTATCCTGATTTATTTATACAAACAAATTGTAAAGAATGTGGTTTTCTAACAGGTAGTCAATTATTCACATCCAAAGAAAATACAAGGATGACGATACAACCTATCTTTGATTTACAAAAGTACTTCAAAGATATCAATGAGAAATATCCTTTTTATGATTTATATGATATGGAAACATCTGCAATCTATGACTCTAGCAATCATTTTATTGGTCCGCATCAAATGTTATTTTTGCGTTTTCCTTCTGATTGTGATGCTTCTAAAATAACATCGAAAGAATTAAGTGATAAAGTGGAATTGATTTATGATCATTTATATACAATCATTCAAACTGTTTTGTTGATACAAGCAAAACAAAAAGAAATAGAAGATCCTCTTATTCAACAATTCAAACAACATGTTCACGCAAGTAATACAATCAGTCATCAAATCAACCAAATCGTTCAGTATTGTAAAACAATTCAATTTGATTATACAGAAATCCTACACGAATTATTACAAGAAGAGATAAAATCTAAAGAAGATGGAAAGAAGGTGTTCAATGAATTTCAAAGAAGATGTTGTAACTTCTAAATTCTCTCATATTTATGTGGAAGAGGATGTATTACATTTAGAAAGAACAAAACAAGTATTGAATCATTTTCAACATTCTACAGTCATTATCATCAAAGATTATAGAGATATTTTTAATCGAAAGAAACAATCGCATGCGATACAAAAACAATCTCAAAATCTTATATTAGCGAAAAAGAAAAATGACTTTTTGTATCCAGCTTCTCCTGTATGCCAATCTTTTCATAATGAACATTTTTATTACAGTACAAGCATGATGAATTGTATCTATGATTGCGAATATTGTTTCTTAAAGGGAATGTATCCTTCTGGAAATATAGTTGTATTTATGAACATAGAAGATTTCTTTGATGAAGTTGAAAAAGTATTAAACAAACACTCTGTATATCTTTGCGTATCTTATGATACGGATATGTTAGCTTTAGAACCTATTTTTCATTATGGAGAACTTTGGAGTACATTTGTAAAAGATAAAAAGAATCTATCTATTGAAATACGAACAAAAGGTACTTTCTCAAATGCATGGAAAAAGATAGATGCATGTCAAAATATTATCCTAGCTTTTACATTATCACCTGATTATGTCGCAAAACATTATGAACATGGTACACCAAATTTAAACCAAAGAATTATGATGATTCAACAAGCGATGCAATTGGGGTATCCAGTTAGAATTTGTTTTGATCCAATAGTTGTATTTCCAGATTATGAACAAGCATATATCGAAATGATTCACCAAGTACATCAAACAATTAACTTGAATCATGTCAAAGATATAAGTATTGGTAGTTTTCGAATCTCAAAGAATTATTTATCAAATATGAGAAAACAATATCCAAATAGTAGTGTTCTACAATATCCATATGTATGTGACCAAGGATTCTATCATTTACCAAATACAATATTGAATAAAGTAGAAAAGATAGTAATGGATGAATTAACGAAAATTGTCTCAAAAGATAAGATTTATAGATGGGAGGAATAGAATGTCTATAGCGATCGTTACTGGAGCAAGTTCTGGAATAGGTCTATCCATCGCAAAACAATTAATATGTGATGGATATGAAGTATTTGGAATTGGTAGAAATTTTATAGAAAAGATTGAAAATCATAATTTTCATGAAATCCAATGTGATTTATTAGATGAGAAAGCATTTGATCAATGTTTAAAACAATTACCACAAAATATCCATGTACTCATTAATAATGCAGGATGTGCATACTATGGTATGCATGAAACGATTCAAAAAGATCATATTAAAGAAATGGTACGTTTGAATCTAGAAATACCAATGATACTAGCACAGCATTACACAAGATCATTAAGAGAAAATAAAGGTACAATGATTAATATCGCTAGTATTTCAGGAACACATACTGCTACACATGGTGCAGCATATGCTGCAAGTAAAGCTGCACTCATTTCTTTTAGTCGCTCTTTGTTTGAAGAAAATAGAAAACATGGAATGAAAGTAACTTGTATGATTCCGGATATGACAATCACAAATCTTTATCGAAATGCAGATTTTGAGGCTGAAGAATCATATGGATGTAGTTTATTACCGGAAGATGTTGCGGAAGCAGTATCCAATGTTCTAAAACAAAAAGATGGAATCGTAGTCAGTGAAATTACACTACAACCACAATATCATCGTATACATAGAAAATAAAAAGGAACCAGTCGGTTCCTTTCGTCATGTTAGAGAATACTTGCTATAGAAACTGATGAATTATTTTTTTCATCTGCGAAGCAAATTTTTGAGATTGCAGTAACAACAGAAGCTAGACGGAGATTATTGCCGGATCTTGATAAAAGCCAATATCCACCAGAAACGTTATCTAGTTCATCGTCACTTAATGGTATTTTTGCCAAGAAATCTTTGATTTCATCTGCACTGACTTCAACACCATGCTTCTGAGCTTCTGAAGTAAGTAGAGCGATACAACCCTCTTCATCCTTTAAATCAGCAGCATTTAATGCTTCAATAAATTCTTTGTTTACTTTTTCATCTTTCAATAGTTCTAATAGTGTCATAATCATTCCTCCTATTGGTACTTACATTCTACATGATGATGTAAATAAATGTGTGTAAATATTATGAAAAGATATACATGAATCATGAAATAAGATGAAAAGAAATGAAAGCATTGTATAATGTAACCAATTAATAGAAAGAAATGTAGTCATATGTCTGATAAAAATAAAACATATAAATTGAATCAATCATTAGATAATCTTAATGAATATATACGCGTGATTCATCCAAGTGTTTGGCTATTATTAATTGCGATGTTAAGTATTGTGGTAGGAATTGTTTGTTGGGGTATATTTGGGCATGTTGATAGAACCATTGAAACAACAATCTATGTAGAAAACAAACAAGTTATTTGTTATGTGAATCACGCAGAAGTTGAGGATATCACACAAGGAATGACAATTACATATAATAATACAAGTGGAACAATTCAATCTTTGAAAGAATCTAATGGAGGTGTAGATATTTATACAGTTTCTTCAAAAAAAGAGATAGAAGATGGCTATTATCAAGGAACCATCATTGTAGAACAGATTTCTCCAATTTCATTTCTATTAGATTAAAGGTGTTTGGCATGAAAGAGAATATAATCAAAAAGCCAATTGAAAAGGGTGTCGCAAAAGTACCAGTAATCATGCAGTTAGAGGAACTAGAATGTGGTGCGGCAAGTCTTTGTATGGTTTTGGCTTATTACAATAAATGGATTCCAATCGAAGAAGTACGGAATACGTGTGGTGTTTCAAGGGATGGTGTTAGTGCAGGCAATATTTTACGTGCTGCGCGTTTCTATGGACTAAATGCATCAGGATATCGTTGCCCAGTTAGCACACTTATGAAAAATGTAACATTTCCATGTATTGCGTTTGTACATGGTTGTCATTTTATAGTTGTGTGTGGAGTGAAGAATGGAACGATTTATGTCAATGATCCTGCGAAGGGAAATGATAAATATACAGAAAAAGAATTTGAAGAAATCTATAATAATATCTTGATTCAATTTTCACCATCTGAATCATTTCAACCATCAGGTAAACCAAAAAGTATGCTTTCATATGTGAAAAAGAGATTGAAGGGTACTACAGTGGCAATCGTATTTGCGTGTTTAACGGGTATAATTGCGTCTATGATTGGTGTTATATCACCTGCTTTTTCTCGCGTTTTTTTAGATTATTTATTGCCTGGAGAAAACCCACAATGGGTATGGCCATTTTTGATTCTATTAGCTATCTTTGATTTTGTACAAATCATTATGACAGGTCTTCAATCTGTATATTCTCTTAGAATCAATGGGAAGATGGCAGTGATTGGAAATTCCACTTTTATGTGGAAAATCTTAAAAATGCCTATTCAATTTTTCTCGCAAAGAAGAGCGGGAGATATTCAACAAAGACAAGCATCTAATGGGACAATTGCCTCTACATTAATTGAAACATTCGCTCCATTATTTTTGAATCTGTTGATGATGTTGTTTTATTTAGGGGTGATGATGAAATATAGTTGGATATTAACAATGGTTGGGTTGATTTCTATGAGTGTTAATATTTTGTTGTCACAATATATCGCAAAGAAACGAATCAATATAACACGTGTTTCTATGAAAGAAAGTGCGAATCTAGCTTCTACAACGATCATTGGTATTGATATGATTGAAAGTTTGAAATCAACTGGTGCAGAAAATGGTTTTTTTACGAAATGGGCAGGTATTCAAGCAAATGCAAATGCCCAACAAGTACAATATGCGAAAACAGATGTGTATTTAAGTATGATTCCACAATTTATTACAACTGTCACAAATTATTTGATTTTATTAAGCGGTGCCTGGTTGATTATGTGTGGTAAATTTACAATTGGTAAATTGATGGCATTTCAAGGCTTTTTAGGTTCTTTTATGTCACCGGCGATAACTTTGGTAGATACTGGGCGTACGCTACAAGAAATGCGTACGAACATGGAAAGAATTGATGATGTAATGGAATATCCTGATGAGAATATCTTTAGTGAAAAAACGGAATCTATTTATCAATCATTAAGTGGAAATATAGAAATGAAAGACGTTGTATTTGGATATAACATTCTATCAAAACCATTGATTGAAAATTTTAGCTTATCGATAGAATCTGGTCAATCTATCGCAATTGTTGGAGATTCTGGATGTGGGAAATCTACGATATCAAAATTATTATCTGGGATTTATGAACCTTGGAGTGGACAAATATTATTTGATGGAAAACCATTAAAAGATATTTATAAAGGTGTATTTCGTTCTTCTGTTGCTGTCGTGGATCAAGATATTACTTTGTTTGAAGGTTCAATTATGGATAATATTCGTATGTGGGATCCAAATATTGATGATATGGCGATTATTCAAGCCAGCAAAGAAGCGCAGTTTCATGATGATGTGATGAAAAGACCACATGGCTATAAAGGAAAACTACAAGAAGATGGTAGAGATTTATCAGGTGGGCAAAGACAAAAGCTAGAAATAGCTAGAGCTTTAGCTAGTAATCCTTCTATTTTGATCTTGGATGAAGCGACAAGCGCTTTGGATGCGAAAAATGAGTATGAAGTTTTACAAGCTGTGAAAAAAAGAAACATCACTTGTATCATGATTGCACATCGTTTATCTACGATACGTTCTTGTGACAAAATCTGTGTGATGGAAAATGGAAAGATCCAAGGAATTGGATCGCATGAAGAACTTATGAAAAGTAATGCATTGTATCAGAATCTTGTTCGTGTTGTGTGAGGTGTTTTATGGATGAATTTAATATTAAAGTAAGATTAAAAGAATTCACCGATGACGAACAATTCTTAGAAGCAATGGATGCTTTGAGAGATGCTGTAATTGGTGAAAGACTGAAAAGTATTTTAGATGATAGAGAAATAGAAACTTCAGTCATAAAAGAAATATTAAAAAATTTTCATTGTAAGTATAATGAAGCTAATTATTTAAAAGGGGATACATTTGAAAAACAATTGGAATATTGCTTACATCCTTATGGAATTATGTACCGTTCAGCAAGATTAGAAAAGGGATGGTATCACAACGCAACTGGAATCATGTTAGGAACATTGAAAGAAGATGGTGTAGCAGTTGTGTTGAAACAAGGAAAGTTTGGTGGATATCTTTTTGTAGATCCTCATACAGAGAAAAAAGTATATATCAACTCAAAAACAGAAGAATTATTGGATGATGAAGTGATATGTTTTTATCCAGCTTTTCCATCGAGAAGTTTAGAAGTTAAAGATCTATTGAAATTCATGTTTTCTCGTTTAACGAGTGCAGATATCTTATTTTATGTGGGATCAATGGCTGCAGTAACACTCATTGGACTATTAACACCAATATTTACGAAAATATTATTTGGTAGTGTATTACAGTATGGAAATCTACAAACATTGGTAGCTTTAGGTTGTTTCATGATTTGTTATTGTATTGGTTCCATGTGTTTAACGACATTTCAAAATTTAATGAAGTCAAGAATTATCACAAAACAAGATATTGCGGTACAAGCGGCTTTTATGAGTAGAGTCATTCATCTTCCTTCTTCTTTCTTTTCACAATATGGATCGGGTGAATTGTATTATAAGATTGAAAGTGCGCAATCGATTTGTTCTACATTGTTTGATACGATTGGTACAACAGGACTTTCATCATTATTTTCTATCATCTATATTGGACAAATCTTTCGCTTTGCACCTGGTTTAGTAATTCCTTCTATTTTTATCATATTAAGTTCCTTTGTTGTGTCTTATGTAACTGCTTGGATGCAATCAAACCATTTAAAAGGCCATCTCAATATTGCGGCTAAAACAAGTGGAATGACATATGATGTTGTGAAAGGAATTCAAAAGATCAAATTAGCTGGAGCTGAAAAAAGAATGTTTGCGCAATGGGCACAAATATATGCTGATGAAGCTAATTCAGAATATAGCCTTCCGTTTTTCTTGAAATTAAATAGTGCAATTCAACTGACAATAACCTTACTTGGAACATTAGTTCTATATGCTTCCGCAATTCAATTACATATCAGTGTTGCGAATTTCTATGCTTTTTCATCTGCGTATGGATTAATTGCGAGTGCGTTTACTGCTTTAGCGAGTGCGTGTCGGGCAACTGCGATGATTCAGCCAATGTTAGAAATGGCAAAGCCAATCTTAAAGGAGATTCCAGAAAATGGAGAAGAAAAAGAAATCGTTACTGATTTATCTGGATCAATTGAAATGAACCATGTTAGTTTTCGCTATGAAGAAGGAACACCAAATGTTATTGATGATTTGAATTTATCCATTAAACAAGGTGAATATGTCGCAATAACAGGGTCTACAGGGTGTGGCAAGAGTACATTATTGAGATTGTTATTAGGATTTGAAAAGGCAAACAGTGGAACGATTTTCTATGATCGTCATGATATACAAGATATGGATTTGTCATCTTTAAGAAAGCAAATCGGAACAGTCCAACAAAATAGTCGTTTGTTTCCTGGAGATATTTTATCAAATATTACAATTTCTAATCCTTTGCTTACAGAACAAGAGGCATGGGATGCTGCAGAACTTGCTTCGATTGCGAATGATATTCGTAAAATGCCTATGGGAATGCATACAATTATTTCAGAAGGACAAGGTGGTATTTCTGGTGGTCAGAAACAAAGGTTGTTGATTGCTAGAGCGTTAGCACCAAAACCAAAAATATTGTTTTTTGATGAAGCAACAAGTGCTTTAGATAATATCACACAAAAGAAAATATCGGATGCAATCGATGCATTGAATTGTACTAGGATTATCATTGCGCATCGTTTATCAACGATTCAAAATGCAGATCGAATTCTCTATTTAGAAAATGGAAAAATAGTAGAAGAAGGAACGTATTCTGAATTAATACAAAAGAATGGAAAATTCGCAGAATTAGTAGAAAGACAACGCATATAAAACGTTGTCTTTTTTAACTGATTATTTCAAAAGAATAAGGTGATATGCATCTGTATAGAAGAGACGCTATGTGTTATAATGCTTACAGTTTTGAAAGGAGTGTGCTTGCCTTGTCTTTTTATTCATTAGGGTTAACATTAACTAATATTCGTTCATTTATTATGATGATGGTAGATATCATTGTAATGTGGTTTATTTTGTTTTATGCTTTGAAAATTGTTCGTTCGAATCAAAGAACAATTCAAATATTTAAAGGTATTATTTTAGTGATTGTAATTGATGCATTAGCGAAATTACTCGGTTTAAAAACATTAGAGTTTTTAGCAGATATGTTTCTCAATTATGGTTTTCTCGCAATCATTATTATATTTCAACCAGAGATTCGTTCTTTACTAGAAAAGATTGGTCAATCAAATATTTTTTCTAAAATCAATACTTTAACTGGAAATGAAAAAGAGAATCTTGTAGATCAAATTGTAACTGCTGTGATGTTGTTAAGTAAAGATCAAACAGGTGCTTTGATTTCTATTGAACAATCACAATCATTAGATGCCTATATCGCAACTGGTGTAAAGTTAAATTCTGATGTAACTGCGGAATTATTAACTTCTTTATTCGTTACAAGTACACCACTTCATGATGGTGCTGTAATTTTACAAGGAGATAAGATTGCGTGTGCGAGTGCGTATTTTCCACCAACAAATGCGGATGTACCTTCTCGCTATGGTGCAAGACACAGAGCTGCTATTGGCTTTTCTGAAGTGACAGATGCGGTAACGATCGTTGTCTCAGAAGAAACAGGTGGCGTATCCATTACAGAACGTGGAAAGATCTTTACAATTGATAATCAAGAAACGTTAAGAAAATATTTAATGAAAGTTATCTTAGGTGATGAATCAGATGCTTATCCAATGAAGAATACTGATGGTTCTAAAGGTATTCTTTCTGCGTTGAAATTAAAGAAACAAACATCCAAACCTGAAACGAAAGTTATTGAAAATAATATTTCTATTGATGCGATAGCACAAGATGAAGAAACTGTTCATAAACAAGCGGATGAGGTTGCGAAAAAAGCAGAGATGAAACTTCCTCATAAAAAGAAAAGACCAGTAGCTTCTTATCCTCAACAAGAAAAGAGAATCGTTGCGGAAGAAGTGAAGCCTATACGCACGGAAACAAAAGCGGAAGAAGTAAAACCTGTTCCAAAGATGACACCAGAAGAAGTAAAGGCAGCTAGGGAAGCAGCGTTAAATCAATTGAAGGCAAAGAGTGAAGTTTCTGAAAAGAAACAAACTCCAATCTTAAATGAAGATGATCGTAAATTTGATACAAGTAAATTGAATATATCTGAAATCGTTGGATTTAATGATGAACTTGATAGACAACTCAAGATGGTTGAAAAACTAGATAATACAACCTCTGATGATGAAGGAGGTGAAAAACATGAGTGAAAACAAGAAAAAAACAGAACGAGCAAGTCAAATTGCGGAGCAATCTAAAAAAGTAAAGAAAACATATGAGCATCTTGAAGAAGGATTGTTTAAAATATTACGTTTATTTTCTTCTTTCTTAGATAAATTCTTATTTAATAAGAAATACAGTAAAGTTGTATCGCTTGTGTTAGCTATATTGTTATATGGAATTGTTAACTACAATGCATTGTCTTCCTCATATCAATCATCTTTACGTTATTCTAAGACAATATCTGATGTTACGGTTACCGCAAAATATAACGCAGATACATTTGAAGTAACTGGTTTACCAGAAACGGTTGATGTTGTAATGACAGGTGATGCTGCAAATGTTACTAGTGCAGCCAATTCGGAAAGTGGTACTGTTATTTGTGATCTAGATGGGTTGACAGAAGGAGAACATGAAGTAAAACTAACAACAGAAGGTTATGGTAACAATGTTAATATTGTTGTAAATCCTACAAATGTTACGGTTACTTTGAAAAAGAAAACAACACAACAGTTTGATATTTCTTATGATTTCATCAATCAAGATCGCATGGATTCTAAATATTCACCAGGTACACCTGAATTTGAATATACAAAGATCAATGTGCGTGCATCTAAAGATACATTAGATTCAATTGCGTTTGTAAAGGCATTGATTGATGTTGGTTCTCAAACAAGTGATTTTGAACAAGATGCAATCTTAGTTGCGTATGATTCTAGTGGTAATCCTGTTAATGCAGATATTGTTCCAGATACTGTTCATGTTAAAGTGCCTGTAACTTCTCCAAGTAAATCTGTGAAAGTACAAGTGCAAGTGAGTGGGGAAGTACCAGATAATAAGGCAATTGATTCCATTACAATGGATCAAGAAACAGTTACGATCTATGGTTCTGAAACAACACTTGCGGATATTGAACAAGTTGTCGTTACATTAGATGCAAGTTCTCTAACAAAGGATTCTACGATTTTAAGACCAATTGTATTACCTGCAGGTGTATCCAGTGCGAGTGCTTCTCAAGTAACAATGAACGTTACTTTGGCAGATGTAGAAGAAAAAACAATTGAGGATGTACCAATCAATGTAATCAATAACAATAAGCATTATAAAGCTTCACAACCTGATAATATTACAACGACATCTGTTGTTGTGAAGGGTACTAAGAACAACATTGATAAAATTAGTGCTGATGATATTAATGTTTATATTGATATGAAAGATGTTCAACCTGGATTGCAAACATTTGCTTTGCAGATAGAACAACCTACAAATGGCATCGTTACATATTCTTTGAATCAAGCAGAATATGAATTGAATGTATTAGGTGAAACAAGTGACACAGATACTAGTGAAGGAGCAAGTGTAAACAATGACTAAATATTTTGGAACAGATGGAATTCGTGGGAAAGCAAATGAAAGTTTAACTGCGGATCGTGCATTTCAAGTAGGTAGATACTTAGGTTACTATTTTTCAAAAAATGGTAAGAAAAAGATCATCATTGGAAAAGATACAAGATTATCCAGTGATATGCTAGAAAATGCATTGGCAGCGGGAATCGTTGCACAAGGATGTGATGCATATTTAATGGGATATGGTCCTACACCTGCAGTATGTTATTTGACACATAATGAAGATTTTGAATGTGGCGCAATGATATCTGCTTCTCATAATCCATTCTACGATAATGGTATTAAAGTATTCTCTAAAGATGGTGTTAAATTATCAAGTGATATTGAAGATCTGATTGAAGATTACATTGATGGTAAAACAACATTAGAATATGTAACTGGTGATAAGATTGGTAAGATCATTCCATATGAAAGAGGAATTGAAAACTATTTGAATTTTGTATGTGAAGAATTTGATATTGATTTAACTGGTATGAATATTGCGATGGATTGCGCAAATGGTTCTGCGTGTATTACTGCAGAAAGAGCACTTAAAATGTTAGGAGCGAATGTTTACGCAATGCATAATGAACCAAATGGTATCAACATTAACAATAAAGCTGGTTCTACACATCCTGAAGCATTTCAACAATATATGAAAGATCATCAAGATGAATATGATTTAGGATTAACATTTGATGGAGATGCGGATAGACAGATTCTAGTTCGTAAAAATGGTGAGCTTGTTAATGGGGACTATGTTTTATATATCTTAGGTAAATATTATCGTGATCAAGGTACATTAACTGGAAATACGATCGTCACAACTGTCATGGCAAATCTTGGCTTGTGGAAAGCAATGGAAAGAGAAGGAATCCTTGTTGAAAAGACACAAGTTGGTGACAAATATGTTTATGAACAAATGTGTAAAAAAGGTTATATTGTCGGTGGTGAACAGTCAGGCCACATCATTTTAAAACATCACGCAACAACAGGTGATGGATTGATGACAGCTTTATCTATTTTGAAGGTTATGAAAAAGACTGGAAAAACATTGGATGAGTTGTGTGAAGGATTAACAATTTATCCTCAATTATTAGTCAATGTTAAGGTGACTGATAAAACTCAAGTACTTAATGATGAAGAAATCAATTCTGCAATTCAAAGCGTAGAAGCTGAATTAAAAGGCAATGGTAGAGTTCTTGTTAGACCAAGTGGAACAGAACCATTACTAAGAGTTATGGCAGAAGCAGAGACAGATGAAATCTGTGATCGTGTTGTTGGTAAGATTGCACGTTTAATTCAAAAGAAATACGGTGTTGAAGAGGAACAATGAAAGCAGGGAGAAATCTCTGCTTTTTGTGTTAAAATAATTGTACAGGTGAACACTATGAAAAAAGTAATTACAATTGTTGAAGATGAAAGAGATTTAAATGAATTGGTAAAAAGATATCTTGAAAGAGAAGGATATGAAGTGCGTTCTTATTTAACGTATGATGAAGCAAGTCAACATACGAGTGATGATGATGTTCATTTATGGATCTTAGATATCATGTTAGGAGATAAAAGTGGATTTGATTTGATTGAAGAAATTCGTACAAATGACTCTCAAGTTCCTGTAATTTTCATGTCCGCAAGAGATAAAGAATTTGATCGTATCATTGGTTTGGAAAAAGGAAGTGATGATTATATCACTAAGCCATTTTCACCTAAGGAATTGGTATTACGTGTCAATAATTTGATTCGTCGCGTATATCGCGAAGAAGAAAGTAAGATTTCTGTAGATGGATATGAAATTGATGAATTGCAGAGAATGGTTACTTATGATTCTAAAAAGATTGATTTGACAACAAAAGAATTTGATTTGTTGATGTTATTTGTAAATAATCGTGGAACAGCTTTCCCTCGTGAAGCAATTCTTTCTAAAGTTTGGGAAGAAAATTATTATGGTAGTGATCGTGTCGTGGATGATACGTTACGTCGTTTGAGAAAGAAAATGCCTGAATTAGCGATTCAGACAATCTATGGATTTGGGTATAGACTTGGATGAAACGTTTTCGTATTTGGGTTCGTGAGCTCTCTCTTCTACAACAGATCTTGTGTATTATTTTCTTGTTTATTGCGATTTTTGTTGGCTTTTTGTTTTTCTTTATTACACCGGCAATTGATCGCTTTTCAGAAACGGAAATGTATGAGCTGTTGCATAGTTCACAGAATACAATCATTGATTATATGAATGAAAATCCTGATGAAGAGAATGTTGTATATGGAACAGATACTTCAATCATTCAATTAATGTATGATCCAGATGAAGATACGATTCAATTTTTAAGAGATGGTAAATTGAGTGATGATGTTTTACAACAAATTCAAGCACAGGCAGAGAAACCAAAGTCTGGTACACAAGATTATGTTTTAGAATCAGATGAAAATACCAATCAAAATGTGAAATATTTATATTCCATAACATTATTGAAAGATGGTAGAGAATTGATTTCTGTTATGGAAGATACATATCGCGTTGCATTTCGTAAATCGTTGATATCTGGCGTTGTTATGATGAATATATTAGTTGTGAGTGTGTTACTTGCGTTACTGATGATGTGGGTAGGAACCTTTATTTATCCTCTACAACAAATCAAATTATATATTCAAAAAATTAAAAATGATGAACCAGCAAGCTTGAACATCAAAAGAAATGATGAAATTGGTGAAGTAGCAGAAGCATTAACGGAAATGCAAACAGCGTTAGAAAAACAAAATCGTGACAAAGAAGAAATGATTCAAAATATTTCTCATGATTTAAAAACACCAATTGCGACGATTAAGTCTTACTCAGAAGCAATCAAAGATGGTATTTATCCTTATGATACTTTAGAGAAATCAATTGATGTCATTATTGAACATGCGGAAAGATTAGAGAAAAAAGTTAAGAGTTTGATCATATTAAATAAAATGGGGTATTTATTAGACAAATGTCCTGCAGGGGATCATTTGGATATGAACGCAATTATTGAGAAAGTAGTTTTATCTCTAAAAGTTGTTAGACCTGAAATCCAAATTATTTCTAAAACAGATAAAAATATTAAATTCCATGGTGAAGAAGAACCATGGAGAATTACAGTTGAAAATTTGATGGATAATGCGCTACGTTATGCGAAAAGTACAGTTACTGTAGAACTGAAAAAAGATGAGCTTCGTGTTATTAATGATGGAAAACAAATCGAAGAAGATCGTATTCCAACATTATTTCATCCATACGAAAAAGGAACAGATGGACAATTTGGTTTAGGTTTATCTATTGTACATAGAGTTTGTACAACGTATGGATACCATGTTCAAGCAGAGAATTTACCAGATGGTACAAGTTTTAGAATTTGGAAAGATCGTCCTAAAAGAGAAAGACAAAAGAAAATATCTGCACAATAATCACTAAAAAAGGAGTTGTAGTCTTAACGAGAGCTCCTTTTTTTTGTAGAATATATACGGTATGAATAAAAAAATAAATGAGATTAATACTGCTTATATAGAGGCAGGTAATGGAAATGATGTGATTTTATTACATGGATGGGGTCAAAATAAAGAGATGATGCAGATGATCTTTGATCATTTAAAAGATCGTTTTCATGTATGGGCATTAGATTTTCCTGGATTTGGTGAAAGTGATGAACCACCAGTAGCGTGGGGCGTCGAAGATTATGAAGTTTTCTTAGAAGATTTCATTCATGAAAATGAAATTGAGAATCCAATTTTGATAGGCCATTCTTTTGGTTGCCGCGTAGCGATTCGTTATGCAGCTAAAAATCAAGATAACGTAAAAAAGATGTGCTTAACAGGTGCTGCTGGAATTCGACCAAAACATGGTCTTGATTGGCAGATTCGTACAAAAGCGTATAAAGCTGGTAAATGGTTATTAAAGATAACTGGACAAAATGAAAAATTAGAAGAAATGCAAAAGAATGCAGGTAGTGAAGATTATAGAAATGCACAAGGTATTATGAAACCTACATTTGTGAAAGTTGTGAATGATGATGTTTCTCCTATTTTAAAAGATGTGAAGTGTTCTGTTTTGTTAGTGTGGGGTGAATTTGATACTGCTGCACCTCTATGGATGGGCAAACAAATGGAAAAAGAAATGCCAGATGCAGGACTTGCGATATTTGAAGGAGATGACCATTGGGCGTATTGGCATCAAGCAGCGAGATTTAATTCGGTATTAGATATATTTTTGAAGGGTGATGAGAAATGAGTGTTCTGAAAATAATATTATTGATTTGTTTTGTGTTGGCTACATTTGTACCTGTTAAACATGCGCTACATATTTTCCAACAAAATCGTTATGAAACAGAAAGATTAACACCATGGATCAAAGAAAATTTTAAATTGAATTTAAAACATGCTTTTGTTCCAGTTTTGATTGGAATCTTTGGTGCAGTTTTATCATTTGTTTTCTTTCAATCTGGTGGGACAATTGCACAAGTATGCATATTGTTGATCTTATTTGTTGTGATGTATTCAACCGAAAAGAAACAAGTATATATTAAACCACTTGTTTTAACTGCACGTGTTAAAAGGCAAATCTTTGTACTTTCAATTTTAGAATTTGTGATCGTATTTCTGGTTTTAATCAATGATTTAGATCCTTTTTTAACACTATTAGCGTATTTTTTACCATGGATCTTATTATATCCAATGAGTTGGATCACTTCTCCCATTGAAGCAATGGTTCGTCAATCTTTTTTGAATGATGCCAAAAAAATATTAGAAGATCATGGCAATCTAATTAAGATTGGTATTACGGGTTCTTTTGGAAAAACAACAACAAAAAATATCATGCAGGCAATGGTGTCTGAACAATTTAATTCCTTAATGACACCAGCTTCATATAATACACCAATGGGTATCACAAGAACGATTCGTGAGATGTTAAAACCAATTCATCAAGTATTCGTGTGTGAAATGGGTGCAGATCATGTAGGTGATATTGAGGAATTGATGGATTTTGTTCATCCTACGATTGGTGTAGTAACTTCAATTGGCCCTCAACATTTAAATACATTTGGTTCACAAGAAAATATTACAAATGAGAAAATGAAGATGATTGAGATGCTTCCAAAAGATGGTTTCGGTGTATTGAATTATGATAATGAGTTCATTAGAAATTATAAGATCAAAAACACGGTTGAAACTGTAACGTATGGTGTTGTTAGTAAAGATACAGATTATACAGTAGAAAATGTTCAATATACACCATATGGTTCTTCATTTGTTGTTTGTTATAAAGATGAAAGAATTCCATTGGAAACAAAATTATTGGGACAATTAAATATTTTAAATATTTTATCTGCAGTTGCAGTCGCTAGACACTTAGGTGTTGAATGGGAAGTGATTCAAAGAGCTGTGAAGCAGATGAAACAAGTAGAACATCGTTTAGAACTTAAGAAAATTAATGGATATCGATTTATTGATGATGCATTTAATGCAAATCCAACGGGTTCTGCGATGGCACTAGAAGTATTATCTATGATGCCTAATAAGAGGATCATCGTTACTCCAGGGATGATTGATCTAGGAGAAAAACAAAGTGAAATCAATGAACATTTTGGTACATTGATGAAAGATAAAGTAGATGTTGTTATCTTGGTTGGTAAAAATCAAACAAAACCAATCTATGATGGATTAAAAAAATCAGGATTTGATATGAATCAAGTGTTGGTGGTTGATAAAGTGAAAGAAGCTTTTCAATATGTTTATACAAGCGCAACACCACAAGATACGATTTTATTAGAGAATGATTTGCCAGATGCTTTTAACCATTAAAAAAAGATAGTATACTAGAAAAATCTTACGAGAAGTGGAGAGGAAAAATATGGAAAACTTAATTCATGAGGAATGCGGTATTTTTGGAATTTATGATCCTAGTGGAACAAATGATGTAGCGGCTAGCACTTACTATGGTTTATTTTCTTTACAACATAGAGGACAAGAATCTTGTGGTATTGCGGTAAATGATAGAGGTGTTATTACATATCATAAAGATGTTGGACTTGTACGTGATGTATTTTCAAAAGAACAATTAGATGCTTTAGGAAAAGGACAAATTGCGATTGGTCATACACGTTATTCTACATTTGGCACAGTGAATCAAACGAATGCACAACCACTTGTTGTAAGACATGTGAAAGGTCAAATGGCTTTAGCGCATAATGGTAATTTAACCAATGCTCCAGAGCTACGAGAAAAATTAGAATTACAAGGAGCAATCTTTCATACAACAAATGATTCTGAAATCATTGCGTATGAAGTGATTCAAGAAAGATTAAAAACAGCATCGATTGAAGAAGCTGTAGAAAACGTGATGGATGTTCTAGAAGGTGCATATTCTTTAGTTGTAATGTCACCTGAAAAACTTGTCGCAGCTAGAGATATGACAGGTTTTAGACCACTTGTTATGGGGAAATTAAACAATGGAGAAATTGTATTTGCCTCTGAAACTTGTGCATTAGATTCATTAGGTGCAACTTATATCAAAGATCTAGATGCTGGAGAAATTGTCGTTGTAGATAAGAATGGAATTCGTTCTATTACATCTCATGTGAAACCAATCAAACATATGTGTGTGTTTGAATATATTTATTTCGCTAGACCTGATAGTATCATGGAAGGGATTAGTGTCCATGAAGCTAGAAAACAAGCAGGAAAGATTCTTGCGAAAGAACATCCAGTAGAAGCAGATGTTGTTATTGGTGTTCCAGATTCGGGATTAGATGCTGCTTTAGGATATTCTGAAGAAAGCGGAATACCTTATGAAACTGGTTTTTCCAAAAATAAATATATCGCTAGAACATTTATTCAACCAGCACAATCTCAAAGAGAAAACGCTGTACGTTTGAAATTAAATGTGATTGCTTCTGTTGTAAAGGACAAAAGAGTTGTCATGGTAGATGATTCGATTGTACGTGGTACAACAAGTGCTCGTATCGTTGCTTTATTAAAAGATGCAGGGGCAAAAGAAGTGCATGTCCGTATTTCAGCTCCACCATTTATTTCACCTTGTTATTATGGAACAGATATTGATTCTAAGAAGAATTTAATTGCATGCAAATATTCTCAAAAAGAAATTGCGGAACAAATTGGTGCAGACTCATTAGGGTATCTATCTGTTGAAGGTGCTAAGGAAATGGCTAAGAATCCTGGATGCGATTTCTGTGTTGGTTGTTTTACTGAAAAGTATCCTGCTCCAATTCCTACTTCTCAAGAAAAATCTCAATTTGAAAAGAAAATCAATGCGAGTGAAAATGAGCAAATAGATGAACGTGAAAGAGTTCATGGGGACGCAAAAGAATTTTAATCAAAAAAAAGAACTGTTTTCAGTTCTTTTTCTGTACTTATTTACTTGTTGCGATGCGGAAGAATATAAATCCTAATATGAATAATATCGTTAAACTACCTACAGCGATATTGACTGAACTTGTTAAGGAAACCGCTATTCCTACAAGTGTTGTTCCCATAAATGCAGCACCTTTACCACAAATATCGTAGATGCCAAAATATTCACCGCTTGCTTCAGCTGGAATGATTTGTGCGTAGTATGATCTAGATAAAGCTTGAATCGCTCCTTGGAACATTCCTACTACAAATGCCATGATACCAAATTGCCATAGCTCTTTCATGAATAAGGCATATATCGCTACAGCGAAGTATCCACAAATACAAATCGTAATCAATGAAGTGGAACTATATTTCTCACTTAACTTACCAAATAATGACGCAAAGGCAAACGCTACAACTTGTGTTAATAATAGGATGACTAACAGTCCCATTTGGTTTAAGCCTAGTGCAGTACCAATCGCAACAGCTTCATCAATAATTGTGTAAACACCATCA
Source organism: Lachnospiraceae bacterium (assembly GCA_963638375.1). Classification (GTDB taxonomy): domain Bacteria; phylum Bacillota_I; class Bacilli_A; order Erysipelotrichales; family Erysipelotrichaceae; genus Bulleidia. The sequence goes on along the minus strand of CAVHRL010000008.1, from coordinate 9,629 downwards.
ATATAGAAGAAGAAAGCAATCAAGAAATAGAATACTTTCTTTTCTTTTTTATACATTGTTATCAGTGTGTTTTTAATACGTTTAAAACTTTCTTTGAGTTTATTTTCTTCTGTTGGTTCAACATAATATTTTTGGTGATAATTCTTTAGAAGCGGAACAGTTACACCAAACCACCATATCGCAACAACTAAAAATGCTAAGAAAACAGAAAGTCTTTCATCCATAATACCTAAAAAATCAGGATTTCCTGCAGCGTAGAAACCTAACGCTACAACAAACGGTATGCAACTTCCAATATATCCCCATGCATATCCTTGTGAGGATACAAGATCCATTCTTTCAGGATCTGTGATATCTGTTAACATAGAATCGTAGAATACAAGAGATAATTGATAACAAACTTTAGCGATAACATAAATTACAAGATAAATGAGCCAGTTTGGAACAATTCCTAATAAAATACATCCAAATATTCCAATCATCAATGAACCAACAAACATCTTTTTCTTCATGTCCTTGTGATCAGCGATTGCACCAAAAATAGGACCTCTGATTGCCACTAAAATCGTTGCGATACTTGTTGCGTAAGACCAATAAGCCAAATAATCTGAACTATTCATTCCTGCATCTTGAGCTAACGTATTAAACCAGATTGGAATGATTGTTGAAATCATCATCGTAAATGCTGAATTACCAATATCATAGTAAATCCAACTCTTTTCTAATTTTGTGAAATTTTTAAACATAAATTTACCTCATGACTACTTTAATTATCTATTTTTATTTGAAGATTGAACAGTATTTTCTGTGAAATGTTTGTAAAAATCATCTATTCATTTGAAAAAAATGTATCATATAAATAACTAGGAGGTATTCTATGAATACAAAAATATGGGCACATAGAGGTGCAAGTGGGTATAGACCTGAAAATACAATTCCATCTTTTCAGTACGCAATGGATTTAAACGCAGATGGTGTTGAATTAGATATTCAATTAACAAAGGATGGTCAAATTGTTGTTTGTCATGATGAATTGTTGGATAGAACATCTAACGCAAAAGGATTTTTAAAAGATTATACGTTAGAAGAATTAAAGAGTTTTGATTTTTCTTATCAATATCCAGAACTAGGAAAAGTAACGATTCCTACAATGAAAGAAGTATTTGAATTATTGAAACCTTCTAATTTAATCATTAATATAGAATTAAAAACAGGTGTATTTGATTATGAAGGAATTGAAGAAAAAATCATTCAATTAACACATGAAGAAGGTTTTGAAGATAGAGTGATTTATTCATCTTTTAATCATTATTCAATTTTAAAAATACAACAATTAGATCCTAAAGCTAAAACGGCATTCTTATATTGTGATGGTACAATTGATATGCCTACATATGGAAAAGAATATCATGTAGATGCATTACATCCGGATTTTTGTAATTTAAGATATCCAAATTTTATAGAAGACTGTAAAAAATATCATTTAGATGTTAATGTATGGACAGTAAATACAGAAGATATTGCGAAGATGTGTTTATCTTATGGTGTAAATTCCATCATTACAAATTATCCTGATAAAATAAGAAAGATCGTAGAAGAATATGAGTCCGGAATATAAAAAATTTATTGAAGAAAAAATCAATCCGTTTTTAAGCCTTGTTGAAGAAGGTGATTTTCATAGTTTTGATGGTACAAGAATTCATTATTATGAGGCAATTCATCCTAGTGAGAAGGCAAGTATTGTGATGGTTCATGGATTCTCTGAATTCTTTGGGAAGCATCATGAAAATGCATATCGATTTTATCAAGATGGTTTTAGTGTGTTTTTTATAGAATTAAGAGGACATGGAAAATCTGAACATACAGATCAATATAAAGATTCAAGAGTACATGTGAATGATTTTGAAGAGTATGTACAAGATTTAAATACATTTATAGAAAAAGTTGTAAAAAATGATTCTAAAACAAAACAATTGTTCTTATTTGCACATTCTATGGGAGGTGCAGTGTCAACGTTGTATTTAGAAGAATATCCAACAGTATTTAAGTGTGCAGTTTTGTCGTCTCCAATGTTAACAATGAATTATGGAAATATCCCAGATGTAGCTGTAGATATGCTATCTACATATTCTAAAATAGCTCCAGTCGCTGAAGAATTTGGACCATCACAAAAACCATTTTCAGGGATCGTGGATTTTGAAAACTCTTCTATGTTAGATAAAGATCGTTATGAATATCAATTCGCACAAAGAATGAATGATAAGAACTATCAAACATGGGGTGGTACTTGGAGTTGGATTCGCGCTGGAAAAGAAGCAACCGCAAAAATTCAAAAAAACATGAAGAAAATTCAAACTCCAATTTTGTTATGTCAAGCGGGAAAAGATACAATGGTAAAACCTGAAGGACAATTTAAAATTGATCAAAAGAATTCTCATGTAACGTTACTAGAGTATAAAGAATCCAAACATGAAATTTTTAATGCGACTGCAGATATTCGCCAAAAATATTACAAAGATGTTTTGGATTATTTTAATGCATATGTAAAAAAAGGTGATTAATATGAAGTTTCATTCCTTCTATCAAACACCAAAAGAATTTGATGATATTTGTATGTTAAGTGATGGTGAACATCTGATAGGTCTTTGGTTTATGAATTCTAATGATGCATCGAAACATACAAACAACAGTATTGAAAAGAGACTTCCAATCTTTCAAGAAACAGGGAAATGGTTAGATGCTTATTTTCAAGGAAAAGAACCGAATTTTATTCCAAACATGAAAATTGATAATGAAACGCCATTTCGAAAAGAAGTATTAGATATCATGAAAGAGATATCGTTTGGAACAACAATTACGTATAGCGATATCGCAAAGAAAATTGCGAATCAAAGAGGAATAAAAAAGATGTCTAGTCAAGCAGTTGGTGGGGCAGTAGGATGGAATCCTATTTGTATCATCATTCCATGTCATAGAGTTGTTGGATCAAATGGTAACTTAACTGGTTATGGTGGTGGATTAAAAAATAAAGTTGCATTATTAAAACTAGAAAAGAATGATATGAGTCAATTCTTCACCCCAAAGAAAGGAAATAAGTTATGAAGAGATGCAAATGGTGTAATTTGAACAATCCATTGTATATTACTTATCATGATCAAGAGTGGGGAAAACTAAATATAGAGGATTCCTATTTGTTTGAGATGTTAATTTTAGAGTCCTTTCAAGCAGGATTATCATGGGAATGTATTCTAAACAAAAGAGAAGCATTTCGAACAGCATTTGATAATTTTGATATTGATAAAATCATTGCTTATGATGAAACAAAAGTGAATGCATTGATGGAAAATGAAAAGATTGTTAGAAATAGAAGAAAGATAGAAGCGACAATCAATAACGCAAAGATATTTAAAGATATACAAAATGAATTTGGCAGTTTTCATGAATATCTAAATCAATACACAAAAGGCAAGATCTTGTATGAAGTCAATGAAGTATCAAATGCATTATCCGATGTAATTGGTGCAGATTTAAAAAGAAGAGGAATGAAATTTGTAGGTACAAAAATCATCTATTCTTTCTTGCAAGCTACAGGTTACATCAATTCACATGAGAAAGCATGCGATTTCTATCATGAAAAGACAGAAGAGTGAAATATTCTTCTGTTTTTAATACAAAAAAACTTATGAGCATAACTCATAAGTTGTAGAAGAGCGAGTGAGCAGAATCGAACTGCCGTGTCCACCTTGGCAAGGTGGCGTTCTACCATTGAACTACACTCGCAAAAAAATGGCGGTTCTGACGAGATTCGAACTCGCGATCTTCTCCGTGACAGGGAGACGAGATAAACCACTACTCCACAGAACCATATATAATTGGAGTTAAAGCCTTCCTTACTATCATAAAGATTTTTAAGAGCGAGTGAGCAGAATCGAACTGCCGTGTCCACCTTGGCAAGGTGGCGTTCTACCATTGAACTACACTCGCAAAAAAATGGCGGTTCTGACGAGATTCGAACTCGCGATCTTCTCCGTGACAGGGAGACGAGATAAACCACTACTCCACAGAACCATATATAATTGGAGTTAAAGCCTTCCTTACTATCATAAAGATTTTTAAGAGCGAGTGAGCAGAATCGAACTGCCGTGTCCACCTTGGCAAGGTGGCGTTCTACCATTGAACTACACTCGCAAAAAAATGGCGGTTCTGACGAGATTCGAACTCGCGATCTTCTCCGTGACAGGGAGACGAGATAAACCACTACTCCACAGAACCATGTATGGCGAGGAAAGAGGGATTTGAACCCTCGCGCCGGTTGCCCGACCTATGCCCTTAGCAGGGGCACCTCTTCGGCCTCTTGAGTATTTCCTCAAATTTTTCTGCCAAGCGCATCCTTTTGCTTACTGCTTTGTCAGCGCTCAAATAATATAACATGTCAGTTTTACAATTGCAACCTTTTTATTGTATATTTTTTTTTGTATAATAGTACATATATTTTGGAGGGAAAAATAATGAAATTTAAAAAGACAGTATCTTTTTTGGTTGCGAGTGCTGTTTTAGCTGGATGTTCTACAACACAAACGTCCACTTCAACAAGTTCTACAACTAATACAAAGATGACTCCTGGTACTTATACTGCCAAGGCTGAAGGTCACAATGGTTCTGTAACAGTATCTGTAACAGTGAGTGAAGACAAGATAGAAAGCGTAGAAGTTGGAGAAAACAACGAAACAGCTGGACTTGCTGATCCAGCAATTGAAACAGTTCCACAACAAATCGTTGATTATCAAACATTATCTACAGATATCGTTTCTGGTGCTACTTATACAACTGTTGCGATTCGTACAGCTGTAAAAGATTGTATTGAACAAGCAGGTGGTAATCCTGATGCATTCAATGCGAAAGTTCCTAATGATGAAGAAGGTCAATCAGAAGAATTAAGTGCTGATGTAATTGTCGTTGGTGGTGGAGCAGCAGGTATGTCTGCAACAATTCGTCTTCAAGAACAAGGTAAATCAGTTATCTTAGTAGAAAAGACATCTTCTTTAGGTGGAACAATTCGTGTATCTGGTGGTAACCAAGTAGTTCAAGGTTCTAAGGTACAAGAAGAAGCAGGTGTTTCAAATGATTCAGCTGAATCTATGGAAGAAGATTTCTTAAAGAATGGTGATAACTTAAACGATACAGAATTATTAGGAATCTATGCTGAAAATGTTGGCGCAACAACAGATTGGTTAACTGATACAGTTGGTGTTGAATATAACATGGAAGGCGGTTTACACAAGCTTGCGGAATATTCTGTTGATAGAGAATTAGCTTACGTTGATGGTGGTGCTGGTGCTGCTAAGATCTTAGCTAATAAAGTTGATGAATCTGGTGCAAATGTATTATTAAATACAACAGCGAAAGAATTGATCATGGATGGCAGTAAAGTAACTGGTGTGAAAGCTAAGACGGCGAAGGGAAAAGAATATACATTAACTGCAGATAGCGTTATTTTAGCTACTGGTGGTTATGGTAATAACAACGATTTATTACCAGCAAGTGCTGCAGAAGGTCTATTCTATGGATTGGATTCTTCTAATGGTGAAGGTCTCATCATGGCAACAGAACAAGCTAAGGCTGGAACAACACATATGGAATATATTAAAGAATATCCAAATGGTGTTGAAACAAGTTCTAAACACGCAAAGAGTACAATTGCTGGTAATATCACAGCGTTCTCTAAGGCTGCAATCCTTGTGAATGAAAAGGGTGAAAGAGTTGTTAACGAAAAGGCTAGTAACCATGAAATCCTTGAAAAGTTACAAGAACAAACAAATGAAACTTTATATCTTGTTATGGATGAAACAACATTCAATGAATGGAAGACTAAACTAGCTGCTGCTGGTCTAACAGAAGAAACAATTGATTCTTATGTTGCCAATAATGGTTCTAGTGAACCAATCTTCACAACAGGATCTAATGCAAAAGAAGCTGCTGAAGCTGCTGGCATTGATGGTGATGCATTAACAAAGACAATTGAAAAATTTAATAGCTATGTTGAAGCTGGTGAAGATAAAGACTTCGGACGTGCTAAAGATTATCTAACAGCATCTTTCGAAGATGGCGCAGTTTACATCGTTGAACAAAAAGCTCGTTACGCTACAACAATGGGTGGCTTAGATGTAGATGGTAACTTACAAGTTGTTGATACAAATGGCAAGGCAATTTCTGGCTTATATGCTGCTGGAGAAATCATTGGTGGTCAAATGGGTGATGACTCTCCATCTGGAGCTAACAATGGTTGGGCTTTAACATCTGGTAAGTATGTTGCAGATTATCTTTCTAGCAAGTAATGATTGATGAATTTAAGAGATAGGATGTAAGTCTTATCTCTTTTGCGTATTAAGTAAATAGTACTTGGAAAAAGTAGATGAAAATACTAAAATTGTAGGTAGATATTAGGAGGAAGATATTCGATGGTTGAATGGAAAAACCTTGATGAGCTTAATTCTTATAAAGAATTAGAAGCTTGTGAAAAAGTAAATCTAAAAGAAGTAATGAGTGGAAGCAATGGTGCAGAACGAGTTAAGAATTATTCTGTAGATATGGCAGAAGGTCTTACTTATAATTACGCAGCTAAAGCAGTTGATGATAAAGTTTTATCCGCAATTAAAAAATTAGCTGATGAAGCACAATTAAGTGAAAAGTTTGAAGCTCTTTACAATGGTGAAATGGTTAACACAGGTGAAAAGAGACTTGTATTACATCAATTATGCCGTGGACAACTTGGTAATGATGTTATCGCTGATGGTGTTAATAAAAGAGAATTCTATGTAAAACAACAAACTAGAATTGCTGATTTCGCAAAGAAAGTACACAATGGCGAAGTTACAAATGCGGCTGGTGAAAAATTTACTACAGTTGTACAAATTGGTATTGGTGGATCTGACTTAGGACCTCGTGCAATTTATATCGCATTGGAAAACTGGGCTAGAAAAAATAATACATTAAAAATGGAAGCAAAATTCATTTCTAATGTAGATCCAGATGATGCTGCAGCAGTATTGAATGGTATTGATGTAGCACATTCCTTGTTTGTATTAGTTTCTAAATCTGGAACAACATTAGAAACACTTACAAATGAAGCATTCGTTAAAGATGCTTTAGTAAAAGCAGGATTAAATCCAGCAAATCATATGGTAGCTGTTACATCAGAAACATCTCCATTAGCTAAGAATGAAGGTTATTTAGATGCATTCTACATGGATAACTATATTGGTGGACGTTATTCATCATCATCTGCAGTAGGTTGTGCTGTATTATCTCTTGCGTTTGGCCCAGAAGTATTCGCAGATTTCTTAGATGGTGCTGCTGAAGCTGATAAGCTCGCAAAAGAAAAAGATGTTATGAAAAATGCAGCTATGTTAGATGCATTGATTGGTGTATACGAAAGAAATGTTTTGGGCTATGAAAATACAGCTGTATTACCTTATTCTCAAGCATTGTCACGTTTCCCAGCACATTTACAACAATTAGATATGGAATCTAACGGTAAATCTGTAAATCGTTTTGGAGAACCAGTAGATTATCCTACAGGACCAATTATTTTTGGTGAACCTGGTACAAATGGACAACATTCATTCTATCAATTGTTACACCAAGGAAAGACAATCATTCCTCTCCAATTTATTGGATATAGAAATTCACAAATTGGTACAGATGTAGTCATTGAAGGATCTACTTCTCAACAAAAACTATGTGCCAATGTAGCTGCACAAATCGTTGCGTTTGCTTGTGGTAAAGAAGATGAAAATCTCAATAAGAAGTTTGATGGTGGAAGACCTTCTTCAATCATCATTGGTGATCAACTAACACCAAAGAGCTTAGGTTCTTTATTGGCACACTTTGAAAACAAGGTTATGTTCCAAGGATTCGCATGGAACGTAAATAGCTTTGACCAAGAAGGTGTACAGTTAGGAAAAGTATTAGCTAAGAAAGTGCTCGCACATGATACGGATGGAGCGTTAGCTGTATATTCTGATTTATTAAATATCTAATATAACAAAAAGGCACATCAATGTGCCTTTTTGTAAACATTGCGAGGAAACTCGGTCCTTTAGGGCCGAGATGAATCGCCTTTTGTTTGCTTCATTGGTAAGTATAGTATGGTATAATGTTAATACAAATAACGCAATGCTATATTAAGCATTAAAGGCATTCATATACAATTTAAACTATCATATTATCTGGGGTACAAAGTACAGAAATAAAGTATTGACGCCAGAAATCGAAGATGAAGTTAAACAATTAATGTACGATATTGCAAAGGGAAAAGGCTTTACAATCAAATATTTAGAGATAGGTCTTGATGACCATGTACATCTAATGGTATCTGCACCACCTAAGCTATCAGTAACTACGATCGTTAGCTGTTTAAAAGGTACAAGTGCTTTTAGATTGTTTCGCTTGCATCCTGAGTGGTAGTTCACCTGTTTGGGGATAATTTGAATTTGTGGCAAGATATAGACGGCGTTATTAATGAAATAAATAAGAACGCTGTCATTAAATGATTTATAAGTGCAATGTTTTAATTTGCGTAAACAGAATACTATAAATCTTTGTGAGGGAAACCAACAGAAATACAAAATAACACATTGGAGAATTTTTTGAGTTCTTCACCTTGAAGAGCCATTCTTGAACCAGAACACGGGAGTAAAATATTGTAATTGGAAAAATATATACACTTTATACACGGAGGTAAATTTATGAGTATTATTGTAAGACCTACAAAAACGCCAAATGTAGTAGCCATTCCTAGAAAAACTCTTTTTGATGTGAAAGCTGAACTTGAAAGGCAACATATAAAATTTGTAGCAAAATACTTAAGCACTCAAATTATCCATAAATTTGGTGCCGTTCAATTTCAGAAATTTTTACATGAATTGGATGAATTTGTTCCTGAATATGATCGTTGGCCTTGTCTTGTTATTGAGGCCTATGGAAATGCAGAAGACTTATGTAAGTTAGCTATGTCTTTTTATGTAGCTCCACCTAAGCCCGCTTCTAAACCTATAGTAGAACTAACTCCTTACGAATACGCGATTCGTGAATTAAATCTTTTTTACGAATTACAATTATGTTTCGAAGATTCGGTCATAAAAAGAAAGCCTCATGAAGAGATAAAGGAGGAAGCCGATATGCTATTGCACATAAAGGATGGGCTTAATCAAAAACTAGATGCAGCCATCAACAGTAATGTAGAAGAGCATCTAAAACAAATGCTAAAAGAAGAAAAAGAGAAAGTGAATCAGTATTTTAATGATATTGAGAATTACCACATCTAAACACTACGTGTTATAGATGTGGTAGTTCACAGTATTGGCGCTTCCAACGAAAAAGCAGTAGCTAAATATATCGATGACCAAAGAAAGAAGGAGCACTATGACGAAAGTTAAACGAGGTAAGTCTATTAGATTGTATCCAAACGAAGAACAAAAGATCTACTTCGCTAAGTGTTTTGGTTGTTCTAGATGGTTGTGGAACCAAATTCTTTCTATGGAAACAGAACGCTTTGAATAAAAGCCGACGCATTCCCCGTCTATAATTTATTGATTTAGGCGAGGTTAGTCGGCGAAAAAGCGCCAAGT
>CAVHRL010000007.1:0-45514 GCA_963638375.1 Lachnospiraceae bacterium | reverse complement strand
ATATAAGGGGAAAGTTATGGAAACGATTCATGTTAATAAATGGGGTGTATTTGAAGCATCAATTAAAGGTAACTCGGATGGTAATCCTTTTGTAGATGAAGTGCTTACTGGAATATTTACATCTGAAAATGAAAGTGTATGTATCAATGGATTTTATGATGGGGATGGATTGTATAAGATTCGTTTTATGCCATCTTATGAGGGAAACTACTCATTTGTATTACATGCTTCTTTTACAGAGAAGGTTTTTTCAGGAACATTTATTGTTGACCCACCAAAAGAAAATAATCATGGGCCTGTTCATGTAAAAGATCAATATCATTTTGAATATGCGGATGGAACACCATATATTTCTATTGGGACTACATCGTATGTATGGCATTTACAAGATGAAGAGACAAAACAATCTACAATAAGAACATTAAAAGATTCATCATTTAATAAAATGCGTTTTTGTGTTTTTCCTAAACACTATGTTTATAATTTTAAAGATCCAGAATATTTTCCGTATGTTGGGACACCAATGGATGCAAGCATATTAAATGAAGATAATTTTATGGATTATATGGGAAAGGATGAAGGAAATTCATTTGATAAGACAAGATTTGATCCTGAATATTTTAGAAATATAGAAGAACAAATTCAAAAATTAGGTGATTTAGGAATTGAAGCTGATTTGATTCTATTCCATCCATATGATCGTTGGGGATTTTCTTCTATGAGTAGAGAAGAAGATGAACTATATTTGAAGTATTTGATTGCTCGTTTTGCGTGCTATAGAAATGTATGGTGGTCAATGGCAAATGAGTGGGATCTATTCACAAAGAAATCTGTAGATGATTTTGAATATAATGCATCTGTTTTAGTGAAGAATGATCCATATCATCATCTTCGTTCTATTCATAATTGTTTGAAAGTATATGATCAATCAAAAGAGTGGATCACACATGTTTCCTATCAAAGAATTGATTTATATAAAACGGTTGAAGTGACAGATACTTTAAGAGAAGAATTTCATAAACCAGTTGTAGTAGATGAACTTGGATATGAAGGTAATATTCAATTTGGTTGGGGAAATTTAACTGCAGAAGAAGAATTGAGAAGATTTTGGGAAACGGCAATGAGAGGTGGTTATCCAGGACATGGGGAAACATATCTCAATGACGATGATATTTTATGGTGGGCACATGGTGGAAAACTCCATGGTGAAAGTTATAAACGATTTGGCTTTTTGAAAGAAGTTATGGAAGAAGTTCCTGGTTCTATCGCGCCACTAAATAATGAATGGGACAGTACATGTGCAATCTCTCAATTAGAGGTGAATACAGATGAAAAATCACAATATATTTTCTATTACGGCTTTCAAAGACCGGGTTACAGAGATTTTTATATCAATGATGAAACGGAATACGCTGTAGATGTATTAGATACATGGGATATGACGATTCGTTTTGCGGGGGTATTCCATGGTAAGTTTAGAATTGCCTTACCATCGAAACAATACATGGCTATTCGTTTAAGAAAAGCTACAGATGCGGATAAAATGAAAGAAGTTGATACAGAATACAAATCTTATCGATTGATGGAAGAACATCCTTTTGTGAAAGAAGAACAAAAAGAGACAGCATTCATAAATCTAGATACAAAAGATGAACCTGATCCAATAGAAATGGAAGCAGAGGATTATCTGGAACCAACAATCATTCAAGAAAAGTTGAATGAAGAACAATCACTTGTTAATCTAGATACAGAAAAAGAACTTGAACCAACGAAGATGGATTCTGATGATTATCTAGAACCAACAATCATTCAAGAAAAGGCAAAACAAGTTAATCCATTCCAAAATGAAGATGAAGTCTTTAATAATGATCTAGATGAAGAATTAGTAGAAGAAAAGGATGAAGTAGAAGAATCAGTTGGTTTTGATGATTTAGTACTTCCAAAACCAGAAGAAGATGATGAACTCCCAGAAATCGTAACCGGTTCTATTCCGAAATTTGTTAAAAAAAGAAACCAAGAATTTGTAGAGGAGAAGAAAGAGGAAACTTCTAAACTAGATATTCCACTGAAAGGTTTCTTTAAACGTCAAAAGAAGTGTTGATCAACACTTCTTTTTTTGAATGTAATGATATTCATCTTTAAACGCAAAGATACAATATATCGAAATAATAATTGCACAGATTTCCGCACTCATTGCGGATAACCAAATACCATCTTTTCCGATAATGATTGGTAATAATAAAACAGTACTAGATTGAAATATTAAAGTTCTAAGAAAAGATATCAACGCAGAAATCTTACCATTATTTAATGCAGTGAAAAATGCTGAAGTCATGATGTTGATACCAGCAGGAGCAAACATCAATGAAAATAATTTGAATGCATATTTCGTTAATTGAAGCAATTCGCCATCATATCCAACAAATATATTCGCAATTAGACCAGAAGCTAAGTTTGCGGTAATCGTTAATAGAATGCCTGAAATAACAATTAATGAATAGCTTTTTTTAAACATATTTTGTATTTCAGTTTCGTTAGAAGCACCATAATGATAAGAAATAATAGGAGAAGATCCAATTGTATAGCCTAAGTAGATTGCGACAAACACATATTGTACATACATAAGTACTCCATATGCCGCAATTCCATTTTCACCAAAGTACTTCATTAATTGAAGGTTATATAACATTGAAATTAATGAAGAAGAAATATTACTCATTAATTCTGAAGCACCATTACTACTCGCTCTAATAATAACATCCATTTCAATGTTTGTTTTTACTAGAGATAATCGAGAACTATTTCTTCTCATAAAATAAATGATAGGGAAGATTCCACCAATACATTGAGAAATCGCAGTCGCAACAGCAGCACCGACAACACCCCATGGAAATATTCCAACAAATACGAAATCTAATACCATATTTGCGCATCCTGCAACGATTGTTGTATATAGACCTAGCTTTGGCTTTTCGGCGGTAATAAAGAAAGCTTGGAATAAATTTTGTAACATGAATGGAACATTGAATACCATATTAATTCTTCCGTAGATAATACAATCTTCTAACATGGCATCACTCGCTCCAAGCAATCTGGCAATCTGTGGTGTAAAAATAAAACCAAAAATAGAAAGTATAGTTCCAAGAATAATTGTCGCATAAACAATCATTGTAAAATATCGATTGGCATTCTTTTCGTCTTTTTGTCCTAATTTCAATGAAACAAGTGCAGAACCTCCTGTTCCAAACATAAATCCTAAACCAGAAGTAATCATGATAAATGGCATGATTAAATTGACTGCCGCAAATGCTGTTTTTCCAGCATAATTTGATACAAAGAATCCATCTACAACACCATATATTGAAGTAAATACCATCATTACAATAGAAGGTAATACAAATCGTAATAATCGTTTATATGTAAAGTGATCAGATAATTGTATTTTCATTTTTTACCTGAACTTTCTAATAATTCAATATATTTTTGTGTTAAAGATAAAAATTGATTTCTTTCTTCCTCAGTGAATTGTTCAAAAACATTAATTTCATCTTGGATGACGATTTGAACGGTTTTTTCTGATAGTTCTTTTCCTTGTTTGGATAGAACATAAGATTTTTTCTTTCCATTTATTTCTTGTAATAAAATGATATTTTCATCTATTAATTTATGAATTGCGGAATGAATCGTTTGTTTTGGAAAATTGATATAACGCATTAATTCACTTTGTGTTAGTGGTTTTTGTTCTTCTGTTAGTGCATATAAGATCCAAAATTGACATTCCGACATATCATATTGTTTAACGATTGTACGATACACTCCAGTCATCTTATTAAATAATTCATTGTATTTATGATTTGTTAGAATTGCGTTCATATGTTCTCCTTGTCTGATATCGGACATAATTATAAGTACGAAATCAGACAAAGTCAAATGATATGAAGTTTATTATCTTTCATAAATGATAAGAATCTTTAGTTTCTAAGATTTGTTGAATGAATGAAGACAAGAAATGATATTGTTCTTTTAGACAATAGAGATAGAAAGAAACGGTTGCTTCTTTATCAGAAAAAGGAATGAAATGTCTTTGTTCATTTTTATGGAATAAAGTATGTGTAATGTTTGTTGAAAAAGATAATAATGAAGACGATAAAACAATTAAAGATAAATCATCTACGGAGCTTTGTAATAAAAATTTAGCTTCTGGAATATTGTCATAAACAATCTTTTTCCATACACCAATATCTTGTGCCATTAAGAAAGTATTTCCTTTTAATTGTGCGAAAGAAATTGTTGAATGTTGAATCAAAGGGTGATTGATAGGCGTTGATAGATATAATTTCTCTTGTGTAAAGGGAATACAATATAAATCTAGATCATCACATTTTTGATCTGTGATAACGATTTGATATTGCTTTTCACGAAGCGCTTCTATTAGTGTTTCATGTTCGAAAAATTGTGTTGTATTAGAGATTTGTTCAGATAGATTTGCTTTTTCAATGATATAAGAAGGTCCAGGTGCACTGAAACCAATGGACAAAGAAGTCGCGGATAGCACATTTTGAAACATCTCTTTTTCTTCTTTTAGAATTCTTTTTGCGTATTTGACCGCGATTTTACCAGCTTCATTTAATTCTACTTTATTGTTTTTTTCGTGTGAATAATGAAATTCCAAATTCGTGTTCAATTTTTTGCATGGAACGTGTAATCGTAGGCTGTGTAAGATTTAACTTTTTCGCTGCAGTATTGAAAGATTTGTATTGATCAACCGCAATTAATTGTTCTAATAAATATATTTCGATCATAAGTTCACCTTATACGTAATAAGTATAACATCATTCGTATCATCAATTATTCAAAACATTGAATATTCATTAAGATGTTTATAGAAAAAGGAGGATCAATATGAAGTACATTACATTAAACACAGGCAATCTAATGCCTACTGCAGTATTTGGTGTTTTTCAAATTACGGATCATGAAACTTGCGTGCAAAGTGTTATTTCCGCAATCAAAGTTGGATATCGTGGAATTGATACCGCTGCATCTTATGGAAATGAAAAAGCAGTTGGTGAAGCTATTCGTCAATGCATCGAAGAAGGAATCGTTCGAAGAGAAGATCTATTTGTGATTTCTAAGATGTGGGTACAAGATATGAAAAACTATGAAACTGCTACTATCGCAATTCAAAATTCTTTAGAGAATCTTGGATTAGATTATTTAGATCTCTATTTGGAGCATCAAGCGATGGGAAATTATTTTGAAGCATATCGTGCAATGGAAGATGCATATAAAGATGGAAAATTAAGATCAATCGGTGTATCAAACTTCTTCCCAAGCGTCCTAGTGAATTTCAATGAGAATGTTGAAGTAATTCCAGCAGTAAATCAAGTTGAATTACACCCATTCTTTGCACAAAAAGAAGCTTTAGAAATCATGAAAGAATACCATGTTGTTCCGCAAGCTTGGGCATCGCTAGCTGAGGGAAAGTTTGGAATATTCCAAGATCCAGATTTAAAACGAATTGGTGAGAAATATGGAAAAAGCTGTGCGCAAGTAGCTTTGAGATGGAATATACAAAGAGGTGTTGTCGTTACAACAAAGAGCACGAAAGAAGAAAGAATGAAAGAAAATTTAGATATCTATGATTTTGCATTAACAGATGAAGAGATGAATACGATTTCTAAAAAGTCATTAGAACATTCTGAAATCATCAATCATTTTGATCCGAAATTAGTGAAATTCTTAAATGAAAGAAAAATACATGATTAAAAGGAGAAGATGCCATGGAATACTTTACATTAAATAATGGGCTTAAAATGCCAAAAAGTGGATTGGGAACATTTTTATTAAATCCTACAGAAGCTTACAATTCTACTTTAGAAGCTTTAAAGATTGGTGTTAGACACATTGATACAGCTAATGGTTATATGAATGAAAAAGCAGTTGGTAATGCAATCAAGGATAGTGGGGTTTCAAGGGATGAAATCTTTGCGACGACGAAATTGTGGCCATCTGAGTATGCGAATGAAAATGCAATTGAAGAAACATTACAAAGACTGAAATTGGAATATGTTGATATGCTAATTTTGCATCAACCAGTTGGTGACTATATTCATGCATATAAAATGATGGAAGAAGCATATAAAAAAGGAATTGTGAAAGGGTTAGGCCTATCCAATTTCACTCGAGATAAGATTCAAGAAGTATTAGACCAAGCAGAGATCAAACCACAACTTCTAACAGTCGAATGTCATCCATATTATGTACAAAAAGATTTAAGAAGTTATTTGGAGCCTCACAAAATAATCATTGAAGCTTGGTATCCATTAGGACATGGTGATCATATATTGTTAGAAGAACCACTCTTTCAAAAACTCGCAGAAAAATACAATAAGAGTACTGCACAGATCATTTTAAGATGGCATACACAATATGGAACGAGTGTTATTCCTGGATCTAAGAATCCAAAACATATCGCAGATAACGCAAATATTTATGACTTCACATTAACAGATGAAGAAATGCATGAAATTGATCAGTTGGATTGTGGAAAACATTATTATACACAAACACAAGAGTTACTAGATAAATATTTAAGTATTAGACCAAATTTAGATGATCAGGCAGAAAAATGATGGATAAAAAAAGAATTGAAGAAAACTCAAATGCATTTTGGAATGCGATGGAAAGTAGCGATGAAAAAGGAATGAGAGAATACGCTGATCCAAATTGTAGGTTTACACATATTGGTATTACATGTGGTTTGGATCAAGAAATATCTTTCTATACAAGTGGTGCTTTCCAACCAACAAATATTACATTTCATTTAAAAGATATTCTTACATATGATGAATTAGGAGTTGTATTAACAGATTGTGATTATAGTCTTTTGTTGGATGGAAAAGAAACGACACATCATTTCATGGTTACAGAAGTATATGATAAAAACTATAAGCTTGTACAGTTTTCATTCACAGCGTTAGTATACTAATTGTCAATAATGTTAAATGACTTTCAATGATACTGGTGATAAAATGAAATCATTCATTGGAGGAATTATGGAACAATTAGAATTTAAATTTGATACACAGTTATTGATTGATGGACATGATCTAGATGAAGATAAGATTAATGATTACATCACAGAACATTTTAAAGGGGATTGCTTACTTGTTGTTGGAGATGATACATTGATTAAGATCCATTTCCATACAAATGAACCATGGTTGATTCTTGAGTATGGTCAATCTATTGGTGATATCTATGATGTTGTTGTAGAAAACATGCAAAGACAAGAAGAAGGATTAAAAGGATGAAGAAAACACGGATCAAAGTCCGTGTTTTTTTAATAGTTCATTCATGATTTTAGGATATTTTTCGATTGGGAAAGTATGCATTGCATAGAATTGTTTTCCATAATCTGCTAAGTATCCATGTAACCAAACGCCCATGCATATGGCAGTGAATACGTCAGCTGTTAATGTTAATAAACCAACGATCATGCCTGTTAGCAAATCACCTGAGCCAGCTTGCGCGAGTGCTTGATTTCCACTTTGGTTGATATATAAATCACCATTTGGCGAAGTAACGATTGTATTAGGTCCTTTTAATACAACATAGACTTTATGCTTTTGAGCAAAAGCTTTTGCGTATTCTATCTTACGATCTTGAATGACTTCAATTGGTTGATTACATAATGCGGCGAATTCACCTAAATGAGGAGTGAGAATGATAGGGCAATGTACAAAACGTAATACCCATGTATTATGAACAAGTAGTCGTAAGGCTTCTGCGTCTAATACAACTGGCTTCGTGGATTCTTGTAAGATCTTATCCATACATTCTGTTTTACGAGAAAGTTTTGTAGCACCAGATCCAAAGGCAATTGCTTTGGCATCTTGAATGAGAGGAGCTAAAGTTGTTTCCCATGTTGCATGTCCAAATGGATGAAATACAGGTGTGATGTGTTGAGAAGCGACGATATTGTAGATTTCATCAGGTAATCCAACATTGATATAAGGAGCACCAACTGTTTTAGCACCAATGATATTTAGACTAAGAGCACCAGCAGTTCCATATCCTCCACCAACGATTAAAGTTTTTCCATAGGAACCTTTATAAGAAGTTTCACTTTTCTTTGGAAATGAATGAAAAAATAATTCTTCATTCATTTCATGATATTTTGATTGAATGGAATGCTTTAAATTTAAATTGATACATTCACATTTTTTGAATAATCCATGTTCTTTGTGTAATAAATGAAATGGTTTATAACATTCAATTGCGAGTGTTAATTCTGAATGAATCGTATCTATATCAAAATGCCCACTATCACATTCTCCACCACTATTGATATCAATTGACCAAACTGTTTTATGAGATGCATTGATCGTTCTAAATATTTTTTTGATATTTGGTTTTAATTCTCCATGAAAAGAAAAACCATATACAGCATCAACGATTAAATCAGTATCATTGATATATTTTGTATCAAAAGAGTGTATGAAATGTGAATCTATCAAACTAGATGCATGGATTGCTTCTGAAGATTTAGGTTTTCCATCGAGTTGTAATATTTGATAAGAATATTCATTCAAATAATGTGCAATCGCATAACCATCTCCACCATTATTACCATTTCCTACAAGAATAACAATTTTAGAATTTGATTGAAAATGATCTTTTATTTTATTTGCGATAGCTTTTCCAACCATATTCATAAGTTCCTGTGCAGAATATCCAGATTCTTCTTCTATTTTCTTCATTTCATCTTTATTAACGATCATAAAAGCGACTTTCTCTATTTAATATTATCATGAGAATAATGATATCTGTGAAATATTTTTCATTCTTATTGATTAATATGCTATAATTTTTGTATTAAAGGGAGGTATGATCATGCCAGCAAAGAAAACTGTAAGTACTGAAACAAAGGCTACAGAAAAGAAAACAACAGTAAAAGAAACTGTAAAGAAAGAAACACCAGCTAAAAAAGCTGCACCTAAGAAGACAACAGCTAAGAAAGAAACAGTGAAGAAAGAAGCTGCTCCTGAAAAGGCTGAAGTAAAAGTAGAAGAAACAACAAAGAAAGCTCCAGCGAAGAAAGCTACAGCTAAAAAGGAAACAGTAAAGAAAGAAGCTGCTCCTAAGAAAACAGTTGCTAAAAAAGCTCCAGCGAAGAAGGCTGCTCCTAAGAAAACTGCTACTAAAAAGACAGTGAAGAAAGAAGCTGCTCCAGTTGTTAATAAGAAATCTTCAAAGGATTATGAAGATATCATCAATTGGAAGAAGGGTGAAGCTCACGCAATGGATTGGCTTTATATCGAAGTTAATGCAGGTGATCTTTTAACAGAAGTTGAAGCCGGTGTTGATAACTTATCAGCTACTTGTGAAGCAATTCTAAACTGTATGTTAGAGGGTGATAGTTTCATCGTTGAACCAACAGAAGCTGATAAAGTGAATTCTTCATTAACAGTACGTTATTACTGTGATAACTTATCTGAAGATCGTAAAAAATATTTCGAAAGATAATCAAAAAACATATTATATGAATGAAAGATTGTAGTAACAGCGTTATTACAATCTTTTTCTTTGAAAGAATGTAAAAAATAATGATTTGTTTTATAATCTTTTTTCAACATTACTTTAAAATGATTGATTTTAAAGTATCTAAAAGGTATTATGAATGCGATGAAAATAAAAAATGTAAATAAATATTTTTATTATTACTTTAGATGATGAGGGTAATGGATAATTGCCCGTTTTATTGTGAATAGGCATTATCTAAATGTTGATCAATGACAACCATATGGATAATGCCATATGGTTTTATTTTGAAGGAGAAAAAGATGGAAATCGTAATGCATGCTAAGAGTAAAACTTATTCAATCTATTTAGAAAGAGGCGTGTTGAATAAGGCATCTGAATATATAGGGAATCAAGGGAGAATATTTATTGTTTCGGATGATGGAGTTCCTAAAAAATGGCAAAAGATATTGTGTGATCAATATCCAGAGGCTTCTATGTATGTATTTAAAAATGGTGAAGCCAATAAAAACTTTGATACATTGCAAGATATTTTAAAGGCTATGCAGAAAGCACATGTATCTAGAAAAGATACAGTGATTGCTTTGGGTGGTGGTGTTGTTGGAGATATGGCAGGATTTGCCTCTGCAATCTATATGCGTGGAATTCATTATGTGAATATTCCTACAACATCCTTATCACAAATCGATTCATCTATTGGTGGGAAAACCGCAATTGATTTCAATGGTGTTAAGAATTGTGTTGGTGCTTTTTGGCAACCAGAGATGGTGTTAGTGGATCCTGAAGTATTAGAAACTTTGACAGATAGACATTATCATAATGGACTTGCGGAAGCAGTCAAAGAAGGGTTGATCAAAGATCCAAAATTATTTGAAATCTTTGAGAAGGATGATTATAAAGAACATATTGATGAAATCATTGAACGTTGCTTATATATCAAAAAAGATATTGTAGAACATGATGAAAATGAAACTGGTGAAAGAAAATTACTGAATTTTGGACATACATATGGACATGGCTTTGAATCTTATTTTGGAATGAATGGATATTATCATGGAGAATGTGTTGGATTAGGTATGTTACAGATTCTAAATAATAAAGATATTAAAGATAGATTAATGAAAGTATTGAAAAGATTACAATTACCTACATCTTGTGAATATGATTCAAATAAAGTGTTTGAATTAATGAAGAATGATAAGAAAGCGGATCATGATCATATATCAATCGTTCAAGTGGATGAAATTGGTAAAGGGTATATTGAAGATTGGAATATGGAAAAAGTATTGGAGAAATTATTATGAAAAATACATTTGGAAATAATATTACGATTACTTTATTTGGAGAATCACATGGACCTTCGATTGGAGTGGTCATGGATGGTGTACCAAGTGGTGTGAGAATTGATTATGAATTGATGAAAAGAATGATGAATCAAAGAAAAGCACAAGGAACGATATCTACTGGTAGACAAGAAGATGATATTCCTGAAATCTTATCAGGTGTAAAAAATGGGTATACGGAAGGTACACCAATTGCGCTAGTAATTCAAAATAAAAATGTACATTCTTCAGATTATAATGCATTAGAAAATATAGCACGACCTTCACATGCGGATTATGCAGGACATATGAAATATTGCGGGTTTGAAGACGCAAGCGGTGGAGGGCATTTCTCTGGTAGATTAACTGCACCAATAGTGGCGGCAGGAGCTATTTGTATGAGTATGTTAAATCAAAAAGGAATTTATATTGGTACGCATATTCAAAAGATGATGCAGATAGAAGATCGTAAGTTTGATGAAGATAATTTATATGAAGATATTCAAACTTGTAATACAAAACTTTTTTCTGTTTTAGATGATTCTAAAGGAGAAGAAATGATTGAATTAATCAATCAAGCAAGAAAGAATCAAGATTCTGTTGGTGGAATCTTGGATACCGCAATCATAGGAATGAATGCTGGAATTGGTGAACCAGAGTTCGATTCTGTGGAATCTGTACTATCACATGCATTATTTTCAATTCCTGCTTGTAAAGGGGTAATGTTTGGAAGCGGTTTTGAATTTGCGAATATGTATGGCTCACAAGCAAATGACTCTTTCTATATGAAAGATGGAAAAGTAACTACGAAAACAAACCACAATGGTGGTATCAATGGTGGCATAACCAATGGAATGCCAATTCGTTTTCAAACTGTTTTTAAACCAACACCATCGATTTCAAAATCACAAAAGACTGTTAATTTCCAAACAAAAGAAGATGTTGAAATTGAGATTCAAGGAAGACATGATCCTGCGATCATTCATAGAGCTAGAGTAGTTGTAGATGCAATGAGTGCGATTGCACTTGTTGATTTATTGATATCTAGATTTGGTGAGCTTTATTTTACGGAAGGGAAATAATATGGATATTCATTTTCATAAATCAAATATAAATCATGACGCTAGTGTAACTTTACCTTCTTCAAAATCACTTTCTCATAGAGCTTTGATTACTGCTGCTTTAGCTAAAGGTACTTCCTACATTCATGGCGTATCTTCTAGTAAAGATATTCAAGCTACGATATCTGTATTAGAACATTTAGGTGTGAAATTTGAACAAAAAGAAGATATGATCATAGTTCATGGATGTGGTGGCCAATTCAAATATGATAAAGAAATTCTTGATTGTAATGAATCTGGTAGTACACTTCGTTTTATGATTCCATTAGCTGCATTATGTGATGAAATGGTTACTTTTACAGGACACGGCCGATTAATGGAAAGACCACAATCAGTATATGAATCTTTATTTGAAGAAAAAAATATTTTATTTGAAAAACAAGATTCTTTTTTAAAAATACATGGACCTTTGCAAGGCGGAGAATATACAGTAAATGGTGATGTTTCTTCACAATTTATTACGGGCTTATTATTTGCGCTACCTTTATGTAATCGAGATAGCGTGATTCATATTCTTCCTCCATTTGAATCTGCTTCTTATATCACTTTGACAATTGATGCGCTAAACAAAGCTGGGATTGAGATGAAAAAAGAAGGATTAGATCTATTTGTTCCTGGAAATCAAACATATCAAGAATTTGATTGTATGGTAGAAGGTGATGATTCTCAGATGGCTTTCTTTTGTGAATTGGCTTTAACACAAAAGAAGGATGTTCGAATTCTAAATTTGAATCATGATTCTCACCAAGGTGATCATGTCATTCTTGATTTTGTAAAACAAATGGGTGGAGAAGTGAAAGAAATAGAAAATGGTTACCAAATCATTTCTCATCCATTGAAATCAACGACCATTTCCTTGGCGGACTGTCCTGATCTAGGCCCGGCTTTATTCGCTCTAGCAACGCAATGTGAAGGTACAACGGTATTCGAACACTGTGAAAGATTAAGAATCAAAGAAAGTGATCGTATTGCGGCGATGGAAGAAGAACTAAGGAAACTTGGATGTGATATTCATTCTGAAGGTGGTACAGTCATTGTGAATGGACCAACATCAATAAACAGTAATGTAATTTTACAAGGACATAATGATCATAGAATCGTTATGGCATTAAGTGTGCTTGTTTTATTGAGTGATGGTGTGGTGATCCAGGGGTGTGAAGCAATTCAGAAGAGCTATCCTCAATTTTTTGATGATCTAAGAAGTATGGGAGTGAATTATGATTGATAAGAATACAGTTTTTGCGATAATTGGTTTAGGTGTTTTAGGTGGAAGTTACGTTGAAGGGCTAAGTAAAAAAGGATATTCCTGCATTGGTATTGATATTGATGAAAACCCACTTTCTTACGCAAAAGAAAAAGGATGGATCATAAAGGGTAGTACTGATCCTAAAGATGTAAAAGACGCAGATATTATCATTTCTTGTTTATATCCTAAGACATTTGTAAAGTGGATCAAAGAAAATCAGAAATATATAAAAAAGAATGCGTTATTATCTGATGTAACTGGTGTAAAGAGAAATATCATTCGAAATATTAATGAAATATTAAGAGAGGATATTGAATTTATTGCGTGTCATCCGATGGCTGGTAAAGAATATAAAGGTATTTTGTATGCGGATGCAGAAAAGTTTGAAAGTGCCAACTTTATTATTGTTCCTACAAAAGATAATTCCGAGCAGGCGATTTCTACAGCACATCAATTAGCTGAAATCTTAGGCTTTTCCAGAATTGCGGAATTAAGTGCAGAAGAGCACGATAAAATGATTGGATTCTTATCACAACTTACACATGTCATTGCGGTTTCTTTAATGAATGTTACGGATAATACGCATTTAGTGGAATATACAGGTGACTCTTTTAGAGATCTTACAAGAATTGCGGAAATCAATGAATCCATGTGGCCTGAATTATTTATTGAGAATAAAGATTATTTGTTAAATGAAATATGTTCTTTTGAAAAAGAATTAGAAAACATGAAAAAAATGATTCAAGATGAAGATTGTGAAGGACTGAAACAAAAAATGATTCAATCAACAGAAAGAAGAAAAAAGTTTAATCGATAAAACTTCATGATATAATCTTAGAGTTATGAAAAAGAAAGAAATTAAAATATTAATTATTCTTGTTGTTTTAGCGATTACTTGTATCATTGGGTTGAATGTATTCTTGAAATCAAATGAAACAACAGATACGAATGCTGCACCAAGCGAAAAGGCTGAAGGAATTTGGGTTGCGATAATTCATAATCAACAAGTTGAAAAGTGGTTTGATTCTGGTATTGATGCGGAATATACAGTAACTGGTGATTATGGAGATATGACAATTGAAGTGAAAGATGGAAAATGGCATGTTGAAGAAGTAGAATGTCCAAACCATACATGTGAAGGAATGGGATGGGATGATGGAAATAGTATTATGCCTATTACTTGTATTCCAAATGGTATTATGATTGCATCTCAAGAGTTAGCGGAGAATTATTTGTTGAATGAATAAACAAGTAAAAAGATTTACATATTTAGCGTTATTATCTGCGATGGCCATTACTTTAAACTTAGTGGAAACAGCTATGATTCCACCAATGTTTGGAATTTTTAGAATTGGACTTGCGAATATTATTTCGCTAGTAACGATTCGCATACTTGGTATCAAAGAAATGGTGATTGTGAATATGATGCGTGTTATTATTGGAAATCTAATGAGTGGTAGATTCATGGGATCATCATTTTGGATTTCTTTAGGTGGAGTTTTGTTAAGTAGTATTGTATTGATCATTATGGATAAATTGCATTCCTCTATGATGTTTTCTTCTGTGATGTCAGCGATAGCGCATAGTGTTGGACAAGTGTGTGTTGTTGCGTTCTTCTATATGACAACTTATATCGCAGTGATATTACCTTACTTTCTACTTTTATCTGTTCCAACTGGTTTGTTGACAGGATTTATTGCGAAAGTAACTTCAGATCGTATTCAACCATTACGACAAAATAAATGAAATGAGATTCAACTTGAATCTCATTTTTTTGACAATATAAACAAAAAAGTCATTCCAAGAATGACTTTTTAGGCAGGGGCAGAGAGAATCGAACTCCCATCAGCGGTTTTGGAGACCGATGTACTACCATTGTACGATGCCCCTATAAAATAAAAGTGACGAGTACGGGATTCGAACCCGTGAGTGCCGCCGTGAAAGGGCGGTGTGTTAAGCCGCTTCACCAACTCGCCAGTGCTCAAATAATATATCATAGTAAAGAATGATATGCAACCTTTTTTTACAAAAGAAATAATTTTATAAAACAAAAAAAGCACAAGTAATTTGTGCTTTTTAGTGACGAGTACGGGATTCGAACCCGTGAATGCCGCCGTGAAAGGGCGGTGTGTTAAGCCACTTCACCAACTCGCCAGCGCTTAATTAGTCTATCACATTCATTTTTACTATGCAATACTTTTTTTACCTTAATGCGTAATAATCTTTATATTTTTTGAATGCGGATGGAATCGCCTTAGATGATAGAGCTGTTCTATCAAATAACATATAATCTTCTTTTTCTATAGATTCTATTTGTTCTACAGTGATTTCATATGCATGCATATGCCATTCTAAATGTGTGAATATATGTTTTGCGTCTGGTAATCTTTTGATCTTTAAAGGATGAATGTTTTGTTTTTCTAGAGTGTTAATGATTTCATTCTTTGTTAAGAAAGAGTCAATGCCAATAAATTCATACATTCCCGCAAGTAAACCATTTCTTTCTCTTTTGTGCACAAGAAAATGATCACCATCTCTTATGATCAATAAAGTTCGATTGATGATTTTTCTTTTGTTTAAAGGACTGCGATAAGGAATTGCTTCTGTTTTATGATGTATAGAGGCTAAACAAAATTCGTGAATAGGACATATATCACATTTTGGATTTCCGTTAGGTACACATATAACTTCGCCTAATTCCATGCAACCTTGATTAAAATCAGAAGATTGTTCAGGGTGATTCTTTAGGTAAGAATCAATTACATTTTGAATGGTATCTTTTGTTTTAGTATCACGGATATCATCTGTGATTTCAAAAAGTCTTGCGAATATTCTTAGTACATTTCCATCCACTGCTGAATGTGGTTTATGATAAGCAATAGAAGTAATCGCACCAGCTGTATAAGGACCAATACCAGGTAGTTTGATCAACTGATCGTATTCTTCTGGTAGTTCTCCGTTGTATTGATCAACGAGAATTTGGGCGCACTTTTTTAAATTTCTAGCTCGTGAATAATAGCCAAGACCTTCCCAAACGCGTAGTAATAAATCATCATCTGCTTTGGATAAATCCTCTATTGTAGGAAATGTTTCTTTAAACAAATGAAATTTTGGTTTTACTGCTTCAATACGTGTTTGTTGTAACATGATTTCAGAAAGCCATACATCATATGCATTTCCTGTATCTCTCCATGGTAAGCTTCTTTTGTTTTGACGATACCATTCACTTAATTGAGTACCTAAAGTGTTATTGATTAGTTTCATGATGTTTA
Source organism: Lachnospiraceae bacterium (assembly GCA_963638375.1). GTDB lineage: Bacteria > Bacillota_I > Bacilli_A > Erysipelotrichales > Erysipelotrichaceae > Bulleidia. The sequence goes on along the minus strand of CAVHRL010000007.1, from coordinate 29,007 downwards.
TTATAAGTTGTGTTGTGGTTTTTATCCAATTGTTCTATACTTTAAATTGTTATTGCGAGTGTAATTCAATGGTAGAATGTCAGCTTCCCAAGCTGAATACGCGGGTTCGATTCCCGTCACTCGCTTTTTTTGTTTTCATCATCATTTAACATTGGAATGACACTTGTTCTACCGTAGTCAATCTTTTTAGATAGATTTTTCTTATAAGAAAGATTTTCATCATAATTCATCGCGAATACAGTAGAAAATAGTACATCTAAGATATAGTGTGTAGAAATATTGGATGTATAATTGGCGATCTTTGATGCAATTTTTTCTCTTGAGCTTAATGGGAGCCAACAATAACAAGCTTTAGATAATGTGTTATTTCCAATTGAAGTAATGGCTATCGTTGGATATCCTTTTACTCTAAGACTGTGTGCTAATTGAATTAATTCTTGTGTTTCTCCTGAATATGAAATAAAAATAAAACATTCATTTTGATTGCTAGATTCAAAATAAAAAGCATATTCTTCTGGATTAGAAACAATATTAACGTGTTTTCCGATGGAGAGCATTTTCATTTTGAAGTCATGCGCGATTTCGATAGAAAATGTAATTCCAAAGATATTGATAATAGAATGCGTAGCGATAGCTTGTGTTGCTTTAGAAAGTTGTTCTTCTTGAATCAATGATTTTGTATCTAAAATGGATTCAGATAAAAGTGTAGAAATATTTTCTGCAATCTTAATAAAAGAATCATCTTTATGAAATGGAACATTTGGATCAACATGATGAAAATGTGTATTTAGATATCTTTGTTCTTCAATACAAGCTGTCTTTAATTCTTTCCAACCGTGATAACCTAATTTCTGAGCTAAACGTACAGTAGTAGAATTAGACGTAAAAGTGGCGGATGATATATCAGTGATAGATATTTTACTAATCTCATTCATATGATCAATCAAATATTTCGCAACTGTTTTTTCATTAGAGGTTAGAGTTTTTATATAACTTAATTGTTGGATGATTAACATAGTTGTATTTTATCAAAAATTAAATTGATTTTGGAAATAATTTCCTGAAAATAAGTGAAATGGTATTGATTTTATGAATGTATTTCCAAAAATATGAATGATTATGGAAAAAATAACAAACGTAATTTATGATTTGTAAAAAATGGAGGAAGAAAATATGTTATCAAAAGATTTTTTGTGGGGTGGTGCAGTTGCGGCACACCAAATAGAAGGTGGACTATGCGATGGAAAAGGATTGAGTGTTTCTGATGTTATGACAGGTGGAACAAAAGATACACCTAGAATCATTACAGAAACAGTAGAAGAGGGAAAGTATTATCCAAATCATGAAGCGAGTGATTTTTATCATCATTATAAAGAAGATTGCAAGTTAATGGGAGAGATGGGTTTCAAATGTTTTAGAACTTCCATCGCTTGGACACGTATTTTTCCTAAAGGAGATGAAGCTGAACCAAATGAAGCAGGATTAAAATTCTATGATGATTTGTTTGATGAATTACATCGTTATGGAATTGAACCAGTGATTACGTTATCGCATTTTGAAATGCCTTTATATTTAGCGCAACATTATAATGGTTGGTTAAATAGAGATATGATAGATTTCTTTGTGAAGTTTGCGAAAGTATGCTTTGAAAGATACAAAGGAAAAGTGAAATATTGGATGACATTCAATGAAATCAATAATCAAGCAAACTACCATAATGATATCTTTGGTTGGACAAATTCAGGTGTTATATATTCTAAACAATCTAATCCTGAATTAGCGATGTATCAATGTGCACATAATCAATTTGTTGCTTCAGCTAAAACAGTTGTTTTAGGACATGAAATTGATCCTGAAAACAAGATTGGTTGCATGATTGCGATGGAACCAGTATATGCGTTAACATCTAATCCTAATGATATTCAATGTGCATTAGAATGTGCACATGAAAGATTCTTCTTTTCAGATGTACAATGTAGAGGCCATTATCCAAACTACGCATTAAAGATGTTTGAAAGAAAAGGATATGACATTGGAATGAAAGAAGGAGATGCTGAAATCTTAGAAAAAGGAAAATGTGATTATCTAGGATTCTCTTACTATATGTCAATGACAGTAGCGAATGATGTAAAGTTGGATATTAAAGATAGTAGTAGTGAAATGAATGAACATTTTGTAATGAATCCATATTTAAAAGCTACAGAATGGGGATGGACAATTGATCCAAAGGGTTTAAGAATTATGTTGGAACAGTTGGATGAAAGATATGAAATGCCATTGTTTATTGTAGAAAATGGTTTTGGTGCAATTGATCATTTAGAAAATGGAACAGTACATGATCAAGATAGAATCAATTATTTAAAACAACATATTCAACAAATGAAACTTGCGGTAGAAGTAGATGGTGTAAAACTAATGGGTTATACACCATGGGGATGTATTGATGTTGTATCCTTTACAACAGGTGAATATCGTAAGAGATATGGTTTTGTTTATGTAGATAAAAATGATGATGGTTCTGGAGACTTTAAGAGATATAAAAAAGATAGCTTTGATTGGTATAAGAAAGTTATCGCATCAAATGGTGAGGAATTAGAATGACACAAACAAAAGATATGACAATTGGAAATGCTTCTAAATTAATAGTAGGATTTGGTTTGCCTTTATTAGTTGGAAACATTCTACAACAACTTTACAACATGGTTGATACGATCGTTGTAGGTAGAGGAATTGGTGTAGATGCATTAGCTGCAGTAGGAGCTACTGGCTCGATTAACTTTTTGGTTCTTGGATTTATTATGGGAATGGCACAGGGTGTATCGATTCTTGTCTCACAATTCTTTGGATCAAAAGATTATCGTAGATTAAGACAATCCATTACGATGAGCCTTTATATTTCCGTTGTTGTATGTATTGTTGTGACAGCTCTTTCATTAATTTTCACAAGACCACTTCTTAGTTTGATGGGAACACCAGATAATATTTTGGATGATGCGGTAAGTTATATTCGTATCATCTTTATCTGTATAACGATTTCTTACGCGTATAATTTCTTTTCTGGAATCTTAAGGGCTGTAGGAGATTCTAGAAATCCAGTCATTGCGATGGTGATTGCGTGTATTGTGAATATCGTATTAGATGTATGGTTTGTGATGGGCTTGAAGATTGGCGTAGAAGGTGCAGCGTATGCGACTGTAATCGCCCAAGCTTTTTCCGCAATCTATTGTTTTATTAGTTATTTGAGAATTGAAGAAACAAAGATTCAAAAAGAAGATTGGAATATGAATTTTCAATTATTAAAAGAATCTTTCGTGATTAGTCTTCCTGTGGCTATCATGAATTCTATTACTGCAGTTGGTGTCATGGTTTTACAAGCAGGTATCAATAAATTTGGCACAGAACATATTGCGGCATATTCTGCAGCGAGTAAGATCATGATGATCTTGGAACAGATTGGAAGTACATTTGGGTATGCGTGTTCCACATTTGTTGGACAGAACCTAGGTGCTAAGAAATTTGATCGTATTTTAAAAGGTGTAAATCAGATGGCACTTGTGATGGGGGTATTTCATATATTCTTAGGAATAGTGATGATGTTAGTGACAAGATGGATCTTAACAATGATGATAGGTGCAGATCAAGTGGATGTAGTTGATTATGGTGTGCAATATATGAGAATCAATTATATCTTTATCTTTATTCTATCTTTATTGTGGATTTATCGTTGTTCTTTACAAGCAATGGGAGATACGGTATTACCAATGGTTTCTGGAATTATGGAATTCTTTTCAAGAATTATCTTTACAATGACGTTACCAGGTTTATTAGGATTTGATGGTATTGCATTAGCGGAAGTATCTGCGTGGTGTGCTGCTTGTATCATATTAATTCCAGCATTTTATTATCGACATAATAAAATTAAAAAATCTGTATTGACTTCAAGTGAACTTTAAGTTGTATAACTTCTGTAGGAGGAATGTGATATGACAAAAGCTGGTGTTGGTGGAGAGGTTTATACTCCATATTCTGAAAGAAGAGGGAATGAATCTATTGTTTACTTTACAAGAGATTTATCCGCAGAAGGTTTGAAAAAAGCATATTCAAAAATCAATGAAAATTTAACAGGAAAAATCGCAATTAAACTACATACAGGGGAAAAACATGGTCCAAATATTTTACCTAGAAGTTGGGTGAAAGATTTGATTCAAAATGAAATTCCAAATGGAACGATCGTTGAAACAAATACATATTATGAAGGTGATCGTTATACAACAGAACAACATTTAGAAACTTTAAAAGTGAATGGCTGGGATTTTTGTCCAGTTGATATTATGGATTCTGAAGGTGTAACAACTTTACCTGTGAAAAATGGAAAATGGTTAAAAGAAATCCATGTAGGTGATCATCAATTGAACTATGATTCTATGCTTGTTTTAACACATTTCAAAGGTCATACACAAGGTGGATTTGGTGGATCTAATAAAAATATTGGAATTGGATGCGCGGATGGAAGAATTGGAAAAGCAGAAATTCACACAGAAGAAGGATCTGATGATATGTGGAGTATTCGTGAAGAAGAATTTATGGAAAGAATGACAGAATCTTCTAAAGGAACAGTTGATTATTTTGGAAAGAATATTTCATTTATCAATGTGATGAGAAATATGTCTGTATCATGTGATTGTGAAGGATTAGCTGCTGCGCCAGTCGTTACACCAAACGTTGGAATTTTAGCTTCATTAGATATTTGTGCAATCGATCAAGCTTGTGTTGATATGGTCTACGCTATGAAAGAAGAAGATCATCACGATTTAGTAGAAAGAATGGAAACAAGACATGGTCTAAGACAATTAAGCTATATGCAAGAAATTGGTATGGGAAATCGTAAATATGTTCTAATTGATCTAGATAATGATGAAATTAGAATTGATGCGAAAAAGGCAGTTGAACATGTTGTTCCATTTGTACAACCAAAAATGATTAAATGAAAAAAGGAAGCAATGTGCTTCCTTTTAAAATACCATTGTTAATAAATCTAAAATAAATCCAGATGCCAATCCAAAAAACCAAGTAACAAACAATATCATTAAGTTATCTTTCATGTTTCGATTGACTCTAAATAAGATCATCATTCCACTACCTGCATTCACAAGTAATCCTGCACAAACTGCTGGGAATGTAATAACACCTTCAATGTACATTGTTGTTAGAAGGATGGATGAAGCACAACTTGGAATCATTCCTACTAAACTAGAAACTAAAACAGATTTATTTGGATGATTTACTATGAATTGATATAACGTATCTTGTCCGATCCATTCTACAAATCCATTGAATAAGAATGTGATGATAAATAACCAAATAGCGACTTCAATCGTATGCATAATACTACTGTATAAAATGCCATGAGAATGATCATCATGTTCTGCTTCACAGAATTCTTGTACATTGATTGCACGATGCTTACTAAGCGCATCTAATAAGTAACCTGCAATGATTCCTACAATCAGTTTGATTCCTAGTATTGGTAACATTAATGACAATGGAGCTTGTTTAGAAATCATGATTGACATCATTTCATCTGAACTAGCTAGATATACCGCAACAAGCGTTCCTGCAGATATGACACCAGTCGCATAAAGGGAAGAGGCAGCTCCGGCAAAACCACAAGATGGTAATAAACCAAATAATGTTCCAGCTAATGGATTTACTTTTCTATGTTTTTCTAGAAAGTGCTCCATTTTATGTCCTGCTTCTTGTTCCATCCATTCAAGAATCAAATAGATACCAAACAAGAATGGAATGATTTTTAATACATCTTCAAATGTATCTAATAAAATATCTAAAATTAATTCCAAGCGATTTTATCCTCCAATCCATCTGTATAAATAACAGTATAATTTCCAACTTTCTTTCCTTGTTGATCTTGTGTTTTTGAATCTTCTACGATCCATACCGCATCACATTCATTTCCACTTGCTTCTGAATATGTTTTTAATAATTGCTTTCCTTCTTCGATTGACATTGTAAATAATGAAGTGGATAAACAATCTGCCACACCAGAATCTTTTGTGATGATGGAAACAGAACGATAGTAACGAGCAGGATACATTGTCTCAGGATCTACAATGTGTGGATATACATTTCCATCAACAGCTTTATAATAACGTTCATAATCACCACTTGTAACAACACTATCTTCACTATCTAAAGATAATACAACTAAGCCATTTGGATAATTTCCATCAGGATCACCATCAGGATCAGTAATACCAACTGTCCAATTAGAAGAATCTTTCGTACCAATCAAACGAATATTTCTACCAACATTTAAAATTCCACATGTCATACCAGTATCTTGCATAGTTTGAGCGACCAATTCCGTTGCGTAACCTTTTGCGATACCTCCAACATCTAAAGAAACATCTTTATCTGTGATATAAACGGTTTTCTTGTCATAATCGATTTCAACTTTATCCCATCCTTTATGAGAAGCAGCTTCTTTTAATTCATCTTCCGTAGGTAATTCTCCAAGTTCACCAGCATCATTTTTTTCGATACCTTCTTCTCGATAGGTATGCCATACTTTTAGTAATGAACCAATTGTGATATCAAACTCCCCGTTACTGTAGTCATAGAATTCCTTCGCTTCATCTAATAGATCGATGATTGCTTGATCAACTTCAACAGGTTGAATTCCTGCATTATCATTGATTGTTTTTAAATTGTTGATGCCATCATAATCATTGTAGATATCAAATAGTTGTGTATATTTTTGTAGTAACTTTTCACTTGCATTGAAGTGTGAAACAGATAAATCATGATTCGTAGAATATTCTTTAAAAGAATACACAGTATCAAATACTTCTGTTAAAGATGTATTGGAATATGAATCTGTAACAGTACTTGTTTTAGAAGAATCTGTTTTTGTAGAACATCCTGTTAAAATGGATGCAACTAATATCATTTTTAATAATTTATTTTTCATAACTGCGCTATTTTATCACGCAAACTTGATAAAACCAAACACTTCAATTTATGCTCAAATATTCATATGTTTAACATAAATTTGTAATCGCATACAAATATGAGGATTTGTATGTGATAAAGTGTGTTAAAATCTTGGTTTTTTTGGATAAACATATAAAAAAATGGTATGATAGAAGTGTTTGTTAGGAGGATAGGACAATATGTCATTGTTTACAGGACCAATGCATTATCACCTAGATGGACATAAGGATCTAACGATTGATAAAGAAGTATTAAAGTCAATTGATCCAGAATATGTCTATATTCCACTTGTGAATGGAAATGCCCCATGCACTCCATGTGTACAAGTTGGTGATGAAGTGAAAGTTGGTACAAAAATTGCTGAAAGAAACGATCGTTTCTATTTGCCTCTTTTCTCTCCAGTTTCCGGAAAAGTTACTGCGATTGAAAAATTCATGACATCTGGCATGGCACAGGCAGATCATCTAAAAATCCAGAATGATCATAAAAATACTACAGAAAGAGCTTTTGCGGTATTTGATTATGATAAAGCTAGTTGGGAAGAACTTCTAGAATTCGTAAAGAATGCTGGAATGCTTGGACTTGGTGGTGCAGGTTTCCCTACATATGTAAAATATTTAAAACCTGAAAATGTAGATTTATTTGCGGTGAATGCAGTTGAATGTGAACCTTATTTAACTGCGGATTACAAGAACATCGAAGAAAATCTAGAACTACTAAAAACAGGTACATTAGCTTTATTTAAACTATCTAAAGCTAAGAAGGGTTGCATCGCAATCAAAGAAGACAAGAAAAAACAAATTGAAGAACTTCGAAAAACATTTGAAGGTACTCCAATTGAAGTTAGAACAGTTCCTAATTATTATCCAATGGGATGGGAACGTACTCTTGTTTATGAATTGACACATAAAAGATATAACATGCTTCCAATTGAAGCTGGTATGATCTTAAACAATGCATCTACTGCGATTGCATTAGGTAATGCGATTGTAAATGGTATGCCTATTACACATAAATATATCACTGTATCTGGTGATGCTTTAAAGAATCCACAGAATGTTTATGTACCTGTTGGTACAAAAGCTTGTGAAATCATTGAAGCTGTTGGTGGATACAAAGATGGTGTAGAGAATGTATTGTTGATTGCTGGTGGACCTATGATGGGTAAAACAATTCCAAATGATCAATTTGTAATTGCTCCACAGAACAATGGTTTGACAGTATTAGAAAATAAAGAAAAAGATGAAGTTGCATGCTTACGTTGTGGTAATTGTACTACAACATGTCCATCTGGTTTGCAACCAGTACGTATCGCTGCAGCTGGAAAAGTGAAGGATGAAGCTACATTAAATAAATTACATACAATGGATTGCATTGAATGTGGTTTATGCACATATATCTGTCCATCTAAGATTGATGTGACTGAAAATGTAAGACGTGCTAAGAATTTCCTTCGTTTACAAGGAGGTAAGAAATAAGTATGAAGTTTACATTTAAACCTTCTCCAAACTATCGTAATCAGTTGTCTACAACAGATATCATGCGTTATGTAACAGCTGCACTATTATGTGTTGTTGTTTATTCTGCAATATCTTATGGAGTTCAATTTGGTTTCCAATATGGACTTAGAGTTGTGTTAATGACTTTGTGTGCTGTAGTAGCGGCTTTATTAACAGAAGCAATTTATTTTAAAATCATTAAATCAAAGAATATTTTGAAAGATGTTTCTCGTTCTTATGGTTGGATTACAGGTATTATCATTGTTTTGATTACAAAGATTGATGTAAGTTATTATGCAATATTTGTATCTACAGTGATTGCTATTGTATTTGGTAAGCTTGTATTTGGCGGATTTGGCCAAAATATCTTTAACCCTGCAGCGTTTGGTGAAGCATTGATCATGAATAGTTTTGGATCAAGTGTTGATTCTAAAGTGACATCAGAAGTTTTATCTGGTGCTACACCATTAACAAGTATGTCCACACAAGGTTGGGCATCTGGTAGTACTGCTTTATCAAGTGTGATTGATAGCTTTGGTGGAATTGGATCCATGTTTATTGGTAATTACGCTACAGTTATTGGCGGAAGTTGTGCATTATTATTGATTCTATTATGTGCATTCTTGGCTTATAAAAAAGCAATTGATGCGAGATTATCTGTTACATACTTTGTTACAGTATTTGTCATTTCTTTGATTACTGGATTGGTACATGGATCTGGTATTCAATTTGCAGTATTTAACTTATTAGTAGGTGGTGTATTGTTCTGTGGCGTATTTATGATTACTGATCCAGTAACAACACCAGTATCTATTCCTGGAAAGTATTTATTTGCGATTTGTGCAGGTTGTTTAACATTATTGATTCGTTGGAAGGCATCTTTACCAGATGGTGCATTATTCTCAATTCTATTGATGAATATGTTGACTCCAGCAATTGATAAAGCATGTGATGGTTCACAAATCAAAGATGCTGCTAAGTTAAAGAAAACAGTCATGATTATCTCTGCAATCGCAGTTATTATTACTGTTCTTGTTGGTGCTACATTAAGTACATCTGATGAATCTGCATCAAATATTACAAATGAATCTGCTGTTGTAGAAACAGTGGATATTGCATAAGGAGGGTCATATGGATAAGAATTCAAGTATTTATAAGACTGTTCTTTTAGGTGTTGTTAGTGCATGTGCAGGTTTATTACTTTCTGCAGTAAACGCAGTGACAGCTCCAGTGATTGCGGCAAACTCACTAAAACAAGTTGAAGCAACATTAGAAAATTTTTTCCCAAATGGAACATTTACAGATGTTACAGATCAATACAAGACAGATGATACGGATTTGATTGATGGTATCTATGAGGCTGATGGAGAAGGATATGTATTTACATTGCATAATACAGGTTATTCTTCAGATGGATTTAAATTTGCGATTGCCTTTGACAATGATGGAAACATCGTAGGTTATGAAGGATTAGAAAATTCTGAAACTGCTGGTAAGGGTGATAAAGCATTTAAAGAAGATTATGTAAATCAAGTTGTTGGTTTGACATCAACAGATTCTATGCCTTTGATCTCTGGTGCAACGATTACTACAAAAGCAGTTGGTGCAGCAGTAACAGAAGCAGAAACTGTTTATAACCAAATCGTTGGTATCGATTTTGATGCTGATGCAGCAAAAGAAAGTGCAAATAATGCACAACCTGCAAGTGATGCAGAATGTACAGATAATGGTGATGGAACTTACGCATGTAAGGCATCTGGATTCAATGAATTATCTGCAACGATTGAAATCAAAGATGGCAAAGTAACTGCAGTGGAAGATTTGACTGGTGATGAAGGTGATGGCGTTGGAGATGATTGGTTCTCTGATACTTCTGATTTAGTTGGCGTTTCTTCTGCAGATGAAATTGATGCACTTTCTGGTGCTACTTTAACATCAAATGGTGTTAAGAATATGATTCAAGCAGCATTAGATATGGCAAATGGCGGAACATCATCTACAACATCTTCTAAGACTGAAAAGACTACAGAAGAAGATGCATCTGTTTGTACAGAAGAATCAGATGGTGTATTTGCTTGTAAGGCAAAAGGCTTTGCGGGTGAATTGTCTGCAACAATTACAGTTAAAGATGGCAAAGTTACTTCTGTAAAAAATCTAGAAGGTGACGATAATGGCGATGGCATTGGAGATGATTGGTTCGAAGATGCTTCTAGCTTAGAAGGCGTTTCTTCATCTGATGAAGTAGATACTTTGACAGGTGCAACTTACACGACAAAAGCTGTGAAAACAATGATTGACGCTGCATTAGCAGCTAGCAAGTAAGGAGGAGAAAAAATGAGTGAAAATAAAACAAAAAAGCGTGGCTTCTTCTCTAAGATGATTACAGATAACCCAGTATTTGGTTTATACCTTGGTATCTGTTCCACTTTAGCTATTTCTACATCTTTAAATAACGCATTAGGTATGGGTGCAGGTGTTATCTTCGTATTGGTATTAAGCAATGTGGTTGTTAGCTTACTCGCTCCAATTACACCAGATGATATTCATATTCCTGTATATATTGTTGTTATTGCGACATTAGTAACGATTTTACAAATGTTCTTAAATGCATATGCTGTGGATCTATATACGGCTCTTGGTGCATTCTTATCATTGATCGTTGTTAACTGTATCATTCTTGGACGTGCAGAAGCATTTGCTTGTAATCATAACGTAAAAGAATCTGCAATGGATGGATTGATGATGGGTGTATCTTATACATTATCTTTAGTTGTTATGTCTTTAATTAGACAAATTCTAGGAACAGGTGTATTAGAATTAACAAATCCATTTGCTTCTAGTGCAGTTATCTTCTCTGTTCGTTTGATTCCTGAACAGTTTACAATTCCAATGTTTACTGGTGAAACAGGTGCATTCTTTACATTTGCGGTATTAGCTGCTCTTGTAGCAATGTATAAAAATAAATTAGCTGAAGAAGAAGCAGAAGCCGCAAAAGCTGCAAAGATTGCTGCTGCAAAAGAAAAAGCAGCACAATTAGCCAAAGCTAAAGCCGAAGCAAATAAGGAGGCTGCATAATGTTAAATATTTTATCTTTATTTATTTCAGCAATGTTGATTAATAACATTGTATTAACGAAATTCTTAGGTATGTGTCCATTCATGGGCGTTTCTACTCGTTTAGATTCTGCTATTGGAATGGGTGCTGCAGTTATCTTCGTTATTTTCGGAGCTTCTGTATTATCTTATTTCTTATACTATTATGTTTTAGTACCATTAGGACTAGAATATATGGAATTGATTACATTTATTCTATTAATTGCAGCGTTTGTTCAATTTGTAGAATTATTTGTTAAAAAATATTCTCCTGCTTTATATAAGCAATTAGGTATTTATTTACCATTGATTACAACAAACTGTACAGTTCTTTATGTTGCACAAGATAATATCACACAAGGTTATGATTTAATTAACACAATGATCAATTCCATTGCAACACCAGCTGGATTTATGTTGATGCTTGTAATCTTTGCGACAATTAGAGAAAGATTAAATCAAAATAAGATTCCTAAGCCATTCCAAGGAAATCCAATTGCGTTTGTTGTTGCCGGTATCATGGCAATAGCTTTCTCTGCATTAGCTGGATTGGTATAAGATGCTTAAAGTAATCGTTGCGGTAGGATTGGCAGCAGGATTATTCTTGTTGAATGTTGTTCTACTACGATTGAATAGAAAGACACCCGTACCAGAAGGATGTGAAAATTTAACACCTGATTGCAATGCATGTGGGTTAAAAGATTGTCCTACACGGGGTGTATATGAAAAAAAGAAAGAGGAAGAAAATGGCAATTGTTAAAGCATTGGTATTGATGCTTATTCTAGGTGCTGTACTTGGTGCAGTACTTGGATTTGCATCCAAAAAATTCTATGTTGAACCAGATACAAGAGTTGATGATGTATTAGCGTTACTTCCTGGTTATAATTGTGGTGGTTGTGGTAACCCTGGTTGTTCTGCAATGGCTGAAAAATTGGTGAATGGAGAATCAACACCAGAACAATGTAAACCTTGTAAAGCTGAAGCACGTGAAGAAATCAAAAAATATCTTGCGGAACACGTTCAAGCTTAAAATGAAAACTATGACAGAAATGTCATAGTTTTTTTGTGGAATTTAGAAAAAAAGTGTGAATAGTATTATAGGTGATGAAAATGACAAAGAAGATTATTTTGAAATTAATACTATGTATATTATGTTTTGTTTTAAATATTTGTATTGTTATTTTGAGTATCAATTTAAGGGTAAATAATAAATTAGATCTAATAACAACATATATCGCAAAATATGATATCGCACCAAGAACTTGTATTACAGAAGAAGATATACAAATGATAACGATACCGAAAAGTAATTTAACAGAGCATGTAGTATATACAAAAAAAGAAATCGTTGGGAAATACACAGATATACAAGGTAAAATACCTGCTGGTTCATTGTTTTATGAGTCTATGTTATATGATCCAAGTGAATTGCCAGATATACCATCTACGTTATTGAAAGAAGGACAAGCAATTTTTACACTACAAATAGATAGTGAGATTTTAGCTACTGTAGTCTCTTCACAAAGGGTGGATTTGATTGCGACAATACAAGAGAAGGGAATCATAGATGTTGTGATAGAACATTGTAGGATCTTACAAATTGAAGATATTAATGGAATGGATATCAATCAACAAGATAGTATTGGTGTTCCATATTATGTGTTAGTAGCAGTAGATAAGAGTGACATTTTAATGCTTGATAAAATTAAAGAGATAGGAACTTTTTCACTTATCGTATCTGATGAAACATATCAAGAAACAGAAGGTATAAAAAAAGAGAATTCAGAAGTGATTCAATTTCTGAATTCTCAATAAATCATTATTCCTCTGTATTTGGAAGTGTCTTTTTAAAGAAGAAGTAATAAATACTATTAATGATAATACCAAATACAGTAGCGCATGGGGCAGCCAGACCAATATACGTCAAAGATGCATTTGGTTGAATAGACATGATATATGCCATTGGTAAACGAACAATGAATGTTTGTGCCAATCCTTGAGCCATGACCCAGAATGTTTTTGAGTGTCCATTGTAGTATCCCATAAAGGAGAATAAGATTGCGGTAACTACAGCTTCAGGTGCAAATCCTTTTAAATATTCAAAAGATTTTTGAATGACTTCAGGATCACTTGTGAAGCACATTGATATCTTATCTCCGAAGAATATAACGCCAAAGAATACGAAAATACCAATGAATCCACCAATTCCCATACCAGTCAACATACTCTTAAATGCACGCTTTTCTTTCTTAGCACCAACATTCTGTGATACAAAGGATGCCATAGATTGCATCAATGCACTAGGAATCAACATCACAAAACTCTGTAATTTACTTGCGACTCCATATCCACTAGAAGCAGCTAAACCTAATCGATTGACAAAAGCGCATAAAGCTAAGAAACTCATTTGTGTTAATAATTCTTGTAACGCAATTGGAGCACCAATTTTAATGATATTTTGAACTTCATCATTAAAATGAATATCAGATTTCTTTAAATGAAAAGGTAGATCTTGTTTGGACATGATCCAAAAAGATAAGATTACACTGACACCTTGTGCGGCAACGGTTGCGATAGCAGCTCCCGCAACATTCATATGGAATCCTGCTACTAAGACTAAGTCACCAACAATATTTACAATACACGCAATCAATACAAACAGTAGAGGAGACTTTGAATCACCAAGACCTCTAAATACTGCAGAAATCGTATTGTACGCTGTAATCAATAAAAATCCACCACCACAGATACGAACATATTGAACGGTTAGATCTAATGCTTCTTCAGGTGCTTGCATCAGAATGGCCAAAGGTCTAGCGAATATCATTAACGCAATCGTGCAAATGATCGCAATCGTAGAAAATAACGCAATTGTCGCACCAATCAAATTTCCTAATTTATCTTTTCTGTCCATTCCAATGTATCTTGAAATCAAAACAGTAACAGCCATCGCAAGTCCAGAAACTACGAAAGTCGCAAAGTTCATAATATTAGAACCAGTGGAGATTCCAGACAATCCAGAAGTCGTTCCAAATTGACCTACGACCATTAAGTCTACAGCTCCATACATTGCTTGTAGGATGAGTGATCCTAAAATAGGAATCATAAATAAAATCATTTTTTTGAAAATAGAACCAGTTGTAAAATCATTATTCATTTCTTTTCCTCCGTATTAATTGGGTCATTCATTAAATCATCATATATTTCATCAATTGTAGAAATCATCAAATTGATTTGATCAATATTATATTTACTTAATCTTTTAGATAATTTTTTATAATATTTTTCTACATATTGTTGATATAACTTATGTCCTAACTCTGTTAAAGAAACATAAACAACTCTTTTATCGGATGAACTTATAGTCTTTTTGATATATCCTTGTTCATCCATGTGTATCAAAGATCGTGTGATACTTGGCGTTGTTTGATGTAAGGCTTTTGACAAATCACTTACACGAACATCTCCTTCTTTGGATAATTGATAAATATAATCAATTAATTTTAAATAAGAAGGCAATATTTCTTTTGGAAGTTGAGGACGGCTATTCGCTAACTTCTCGGCTTTTTCTAAAGCATCAATTACTTTTTTTGCTTGTTTTTCAGTCATATTTTCACCTAAATTAATTATCAGTGATAATTAACATTGATAATTATAATGAAATGAATTTGAATGTAAATAGTATTTTGGAAAGAAAAAGAACTTCGCTTGAAGTTCTCTATTGAATAAAATTATTTTTGATAGATTCTAAAAATTTTGTTGTGACATGATTTAGATAAGTGTCTTTTTTCCAAATAATTGAGACAGTTGAAGTTTTATTCTCTGCTATTTCCTTTGTAATAATAGTATCTGTTAGAATGAATTTTTGACACGATTCAGGTAATATCGCTACACCTAAATTGTTTTGTACCATTACAATCGCATTCATGAGTGGTGAAAAACCACAAATGATATTACTATTTAAATGCTTTTTTTCAAACCATCTAGCTATCTCATCAATACGTTGAGAGGGAACCATGATTTCTTCGTTTTCTAAATCTTCTAAAGATAATATTTTTTTTGTTTTTGCAAGATCATGTTGTTTGTTTACCAAAACAATCCATTTTTCTTCCATAATTTTCCATGAATTAAACTTTTCATTGTCAAAAGGCGCCCTTACTATTGCGAGATCAATTAAACCTTTGTCTAATCTTTCAATAACATCATTAGAATTTCCAGACCATAAATTATATTTGACGTTTGGATATTTATTTTTGAAATTAGAAATCCACTTAGGTAAATAGATATTACCAACTGTTTCAATGGAACCGATATATAAAGTTCCATTGATTTCAGATTGCATTTCATTAATTTGTTTTTTTGTCTTTTCTGTTAGTGTTAATATTTGTTTGGCTTGTTGTTTGAAAAATATACCTTCTTCTGTGATGTGCAGCCTTTTCTTTTCACGAGAAAAAAGTTGGACGCCAAGTTCTTCTTCAAGATTTTGAAGTTGCCTTGTTAAATGTGGTTGTGCAATATGCAAATCTTGAGCAGCTTTTGTTATATTTTCATATTCTGCAATTTTCAAAAAATTTAATAATACTTCAAAATCCATCTTATTCTTCTATTCCTAATACTTCGAAAATATGATCAACACAGATTTCCCCAATTCTATCTAGCGCTTCTTCCGTGCTTCCTCCAATATGCAAAGTTGAAATGAAATTATCAAGATTTAAAAGAGGATTTTCACAAGTTACTGGTTGTTGTTCAAAAACATCCATTGCAGCAGCTTTTATTTTGTTTGTGACGAGAGCTTCATATAAAGCATTTTCATCAACAATCCCACCACGAGCAGTATTGACCAATAACAGATTTTTGTTTGCGTGCTCAAAGATATTTTTGTTGATCATATGCTTAGTTGATTCCGTAAATGGTACATGAATACTGATAATATCTGAAAGATGAAATAGCTCCTCTAAAGAATCAATTTTTTGAAAGCCTAATTCATTACATTTTTCAGAATCTAAATGAGGGTTATATACTAAAATTTCATTTTGAAATGCATCTCTCATAATTTTCGCTACACGTTGAGCGATATGTCCACTTCCAACAAGACCAAGTTTTTTTCCTGATACTTCATTTCCTTCTGTTTCTGGTAAACCAAATTTTTGAAATTTTCCCTTTCTTACACCATCATTAATATATGTTAATTTTCTAGATAACGCAATGATGAAACCAACTGTTAGTTCTGCGACAGATTGAGCGTTCATTCCCGGTGTATTAGAAACAGGAATTCCAGCTTCTTTTGCGGCAGAGAGATCTATTCTTTCTAGTCCTACTCCATGCATTTGTATTAATTTACAATTAACAGCTTTTTTTATCATATCTTTTGTACAGTATTGTTGTCTCACAAAAATTACGTCTATTTTCTCTGGGTGCTCAAAATTATCAACGATATGAACTTTTGACTCTAATCTTTTTCTAGCGATAGGGCTAATACGATCATTTAAATATACAGTTTTCATCTTTTCCTCCGCGATACATAGAAAAGTTTATAGTGGAAGATAAAATACATAAAATACTATAAATATATATTTTATATGCAAAAAAAGTATATTTTAATGGATTCTAATTTCGATAATAGCTTTTGCTGGTGAGGATATGTAATGTGAAAATGAAATTTTTAAATTGATTAGGGGATATGAAATTTGGGTGCCATTTGGGTATCACAAAAATAAAAAACCGCATAATTATGCGGTTTCTATACATATGGGGCGACTAATGGGACTCGAACCCATGAGTGCTGGAGCCACAATCCAGTGTGTTAACCAACTTCACCATAGCCGCCACAGTGCTCAAATATTATTACATAAATTGTGTTGTAATTGCAATAGGAAAATAAAAAAACTATAATTTTGATTAAAAATTGGAGGTGTTTACTATGTCATTTGAAAGTGCGAAGGAATATTTAGAGAAGAAAGGTTATGCGAATCAGATTATTTTACCTGAAGTGAAAAGTGGAACTGTTGAAGAAGCCGCAAATGCTTTGGGTGTAAAACCAGAAAGTATCGCAAAAACTTTGTCTTTATTAATTCATGATGATGTAATCTTAATTGTTACAGAAGGAACAGCTAAAATTGACAATCATAAATATAAACAAACATTTCATGTTAAAGCGAAGATGATTCCTTATGATGATGTAGAAATACTTGTTGGTCACGCTCCTGGTGGTGTTTGTCCATTTGGTATCAATAGTGGAATTAAAGTTTATTTGGATGAAAGTTTAAAGAAATTTGATACAGTATATCCAGCTTGTGGAAATGATCAGAGTGCTGTGAAAATGACACTTGAACAATTAGAAGATGCCTCCAATTTTGTGGGTTGGGTTGATGTATGCAAGGAATGAAATATAACATCGCAGGAAAAGAAAGAGAAGTTTTTGTCACAAGGAAAAAAATGAAGAATCTTGTGATGAGAATGGATGAAAATGGAAATTTAAAAGTGAGTTGTCCATATCATGTTACTGAAAAACAAATACGAGATTTTTTATTTGAAAAAGAAAATTGGATATTACAAACAGAACAAATTCAAAATCAAAGAAACGATAAAATTCAAACAGGAAGTAATGGTAAGACTGTTACATGGTTTGGAAAAGAATACCCAGTTGATATTGTAGAAGAACCAATTTATTTTCAAGCTATTACGGAAGATAATAAATTTTCACTTTGTGTGAAAGATCTCTCTGAAGAAGGAATTAATCAAGCATTTTATACAGTTGCATCTAAAGAGCTTCTAAAATTGATTACAGAAAAAAGAAAAGATTTAGATGAAAAGATCTGTAGACAAAATCATAAACCTATTCCAAGAATCACGATTAAATATATGACAAGTCGATGGGGTTCTTGTTCACCTAGTAAAAATCATATTTCAATTTCTATGAGATTGATTCATTATCCCGTTGAATGTTTAGATTATGTATTATTACATGAGTATGCACATATTTTAGTGCCAAATCATTCCAAAGCATTTTATGATGTTATTAAACAATATATGCCGGAATATAAAAAATATAGTGATTATTTAAAGGAGTGATATTATGAGTGAATCAGTATGGGATATAGGAACAAACTTCTTTGATGGAGGAATTATTTATTTTGTTATTAGAAGTATTTTAATATTTCTAATGTCATATATTATTGGAAAATGCCTTATTAAATTAGTCAGGGATTTTGAGAAAAAAGACGAAGCGAAAAGAGTAACACTTAGGTTTGCAGGAAAAGTAATTCACGCAATCATTTATGGGATTGCTTTGTTTGCGGTACTTAGTGGTATTAAACCTTTATCAGGACTTGGTACTGCCTTATTAGGTGCGACATCTATTATTTCGGTCATTATAGGTTTAGCTGCACAAGAATCTTTTGGTAATTTTATAGCCGGATTTTTTCTGGCATTATATCGACCATTCAATGTTGGCGATATTATTTATGTGAATGATAAAGATATTTTGGGGAAAGTTGTTGGGATTACATTTCGACATACAGTGATCCAAACGTTTGAAAACGCAAAAGTAATTATTCCCAATAGTACAATGAATAGCGCAATTGTTGAAAATAGAGGATTTGGACAATCTAGTTATACGAAATTAATGAAGTTCTATGTTGGATATGATACGGATATTGATTTGATGAAACAATTAATATTTGATGCTTGTTTATCTACAGAAAATGTCATTGATATTCGAACAGATATGAATAAAGAACCATTTGATATCAGAATAGATGATTTTGGAGAAAATGGTATTTATATTGTATTTCCTTTAACAGTAGTTAGCTTTGAAATGTACTTTGTTACAGCGAGTGAAGTACGTAAAAAAATATTGAAATCGTTTAAAGAAAATCATATTGAAATACCATTTGATAAAATTGAAGTAATTCAAAAGAGAAGTCTTTGAAAACAAACAAAGACTTTTTTTCATGAATTTATAAAAAAAGCAGAAAAAGTAACCGCTTTCACTTGAACTTATATTTGCTTCTTGTAAAATGTAATTAGTAATTGTATTTGAATTTCTAGATTGGAGATAAGTATCATGAAGAACAGAAAAAGTGTTTTTGTTGTACAAAAAAGAGAAACAGAAAAAGTTCTTTTTGGTGGGGATTCAAATAATATGAATATGGTTTTTAAGATGGATGTTTCATGTGTCCATCTTTTTTATAACAATTCTGATAAATCTAATAGGAGGTAATCATTATGGATCAGGTAAATCAGGAATTCTTTGATGCAGCTGCTGCTGGAGATTTTGGGAAAGTATGCGCACAAGTATCAAAGGGAGCAAACGTTAACGTATCTAATGGAGATGGACGTACAGCACTTATGAGAAGTGCGAAAAGAGGATATGAAGATATCGTTCGTTTCTTATTAGATAATGGAGCAGACACAAGAGCACGTGATAAGAATAATAAAACGGCTTTAATGGGTGCTGCAAAAAAAGGACATACAGAAATTTGTAGGATGATCGTTCATGCGGGTGGAGATGTAAATTCTCATGATAATAAAGGACGTACTGCATTAATGAGAGCAGCGCTTTTAGGTCAAACAGAAACAGTTGGATATTTGATTTCTAAAGGTGCAGATGTTAATGCGACAGATGAACAAGGTCGTACAGCGTTAATGGAAGCAGTAAATGCATATAAGACGGATGTCATTGAAGGACTTATTAAAAATGGTGCTAATGTGAATGCAGAAGATAATAAGGGATGCACAGCACTCATGAGAGCTGCATATATTGGTATTCCTAGCTTAGTAAATGTTTTATTAGATAATGGAGCAGATAAGGCTAAGAAAGATTATGAAGGTAATATGGCAATTCATTATGTACGTAAAGAATGCCTTGATGATTTGAAAGAAATCTTAAAATAAGAGGGTAATATTATGCGAGATTATTTAGCGAATGAAGTTAGAAATGTTACCGTTTTAGGACATTCTGGATGTGGTAAAAGTACACTTGTGGAAGCTTGTCTTTATGAAACAAAGGCAATTGATAAAGTAGGAAAAAATAATGATGGTACAACTGCATTGAATTTTGATGTAGAAGAAGGAAAAAGAGGTTTGTCTGTTTATGCACATCTCGCTCCAGTAGAATGGAAAGATAAAAAGATCAATTTTATTGATACACCTGGTTATATGGATTATGAAGGTGAAGAAGAAACTGGATTAACAATGGGTGATAACGCATTGATTGTTGTAAGTGCGAAAGATAGTGTTCAATCTGGTACAGAAAGAGCATGGAAAAAGGCAGTAAAAAAGAAAAAGATTCCTACGATCTTATTTGTAAATAAATTAGACGATGAAAATGCAGACTTTTCACAAGTAGTAGATGATTTAAGAGAAAAATTTGGGAAATCTGTATTCTTATTTGAATTACCAATTATTGAGAATAGAAAAGTGATTGGTTCTGTTAATATCTTAAGAAATAAAGCTTGGTATTATGATGATCCAAAACAGGCAAAAGATGTTCCAGAAGCAATTCAATCTAAAGTACAAGAATATTATGATGAAATCGCTGAAGCAATTGCGATGACAGATGATTCTTTGATGGATAAATTCTTCTCGGGTGAGAAATTTGATGAACATGAAATCGCAAAGGGATTAAGAATTGGTATTCGATCTGGTGATATTCATCCTGTATATTGTGGATCCGCAACAAATCTAACAGGAATTGAAAGATTGTTGGATTTAATTACAGAATTTTTTCCATCTTATGCAGAAAAAGGAAGAGTACAAGCACTTAATGATAAAGATCAAACAATTGATATGGAAACAAATGAAGACGAAGCATTGTCAGCATTTGTATTTAAGACTATTGTAGATCCATTTGTTGGAAAGATTTCATATTTGAAAGTGATGTCTGGCGTTTTGAATAGTGACTCACAAGTTTACAATTCTAAAAAAGATGTATTAGAAAAGGTAAACCAAATCTATGTTATCAATGGTAAATATCAGATTGGTGTAGGTAAATTATTTACTGGTGATATTGGTGCTGTTGTGAAGTTATCTGTGACAGAAACAAATGATACGCTATGTACTAGAAGTAGAGTTGTTCATTATCCAGATATGGAATATCCACAACCAATGTTAGGGTATGCAATTAAACCAAAAACAAAAGCAGATGAAGATAAGATGTCTGTTGCGTTAAAGAATATGATGCAAGAAGACAAAACAATCAAGTTTGTGAATAATGATGAAACACATGAACAAGTTTTATATGGTATTGGTGATCAACATATCGATTTGATTCTTTCTAAACTAAAGAGCAAATACAAAGTAGAGGTTACTACTGCGGAACCTACTGTTCAATATAGAGAAACGATTCGTGGAAAAGCAGAAGCTCAAGGAAAATACAAAAAACAAAATGGTGGTGCAGGTCAATATGGAGATGTTTGGGTAAGATTTGAACCTAGCGATGATCCAGATGGAGAAATGGTATTTGATGAAGAAGTATTTGGTGGCGCTGTACCAAAACAATTCTTCCCTCCAACAGAGGCAGGGCTACGTGATTGTATGAATCATGGCGTACTTGCAGGCTTTAAAGTCGTTGGTGTTAAGGCAACGCTTTATGATGGATCTTATCATCCAGTAGATTCAAAAGAAAATGCATTTAAAGAAGCTGCAAGACTTGCTTATAATGCCGCAATGCCAAACGCAAAACCTACATTGTTAGAACCAATCGGAAAAGTAACGATTACTGCCCCAGAGGAATATACAGGTGCTTTGATGGGAGATATTACAAAGCGCCGTGGAATCATTATTGATATGACCACAAATGAAGATGGCGAACAAGTGATTCAAGCAGAAGTTCCAATGGCAGAAATGTTAAGCTATCCAAATGAATTGCGTGCTATGACGCAAGGTAGAGGTTCTTATGTATCAAACTTCGATCGTTATCAAGCTGCTCCAAAAGAAGTTGCGGATAAAGTAATCGAAAAAGCAAAAACAAAAACAGAATAACCAGCAATTGAAAAAAGGCACTTCAATTAAGAAGTGCCTTTAATAATGGTGCCCGCGGCCGGACTCGAACCGGCACGGTGTCACCACCGGGGGATTTTGAGTCCCCTACGTCTACCAATTCCATCACGCGGGCATTGAAAATGCTTATTTATAATACATGAATTTCATTCCAATTGCAATGTGAAAATTTCTTTTCTAAAATAATCTCGTTGGAGATTTGTAGAAATGGAACAAAAAACATTTATAGATATTTTACATCAAGCAAATAAATTAAAAATAAACACAAGGCATAATTGGACGGTTGGAGATCGTAAAGAATCAGTTGCGGATCATTCTTGGAGAATCGCATTAATGGCAATGTTATTGTCACAAGAAGAAGAGTTTCAAGATGTTGATATGAACAAAGTGATTCGTATGTGCTTGATTCATGATTTAGGTGAATCATTTACTGGTGATATTCCAACATTTGAAAAAAATCAAAATGATGAAAAGAAAGAAGATGCCTTATTTTTAGAATGGGTCAATTCTTTTCCAGAAGCACAAAGGAAAGAATGGTTAGATCTCTTGGATGAAATGATAAAGTTAGAAACAAAAGAAGCGAAAACGTATAAATCTTTAGATAAATTAGAGGCATTGATTGCGCATGATGAAGCTGATATTAAAACATGGTTGCCATTAGAATATGATCTACAAATGACATATGGAAAAGATATCGTACAATTCTCACCATATCTAACAGAACTAAGAAATGTGATTGATGAAATGACGATGAAAAAAATCAAAGAAGAAAAATGACGAATGTTCATTTTTGTATATTTTCTTTTCTTTAAATACGACTAAAATGATGTTGTATTTAAGAGGAGGAATCTATGTCAGTATTAGAAAGCGCAAAACACACTGCGGAAAGGGCTGCTGTTTCTGCTTTAGCGGATAGATTATTAAAGAAACTTAACGAAGCAAATAGTTATGATGAAAGAACAGAAATTTATTTAGAAATTGTTGATTTAGCGGAAAAATTTTATCCAGAAGCAAAGGATAAGATTGCATCTGTAAGAAAATATGTTTCGGATCCTAATCATAGATGGATGAAGATGATCAATCATATTATTGATGATGCGGATCCACATTACGCTAAGATCATGTTATTGAATCTTGGTTATGAATCTTTCTTTAGGGGTACAAAGATGATTCGTGAAAACCGTGAGAAATATAATTGTAATATTCCTTGGTTGATTTTATTTGATCCAACAATGGCTTGTAATATGCATTGTGTTGGTTGTTGGAGTGGAACATATGGTAGAAAATCTTCTTTAACATTTGAACAAATGGATAAGATCGTTACACAAGGTAAAGAATTAGGTGCACATTTGTATATGTTGACTGGTGGTGAACCAATGGTCAAGAAACAAGAAGTATTAAAACTATGTGAAAAACATAATGATTGCTTCTTCGTTGCATATTCAAACTCTACTTTAATTGATGAAGAATTGTGTCAAAAGATTCAAAAGTTAGGCAACTTATCCTTTATGCTATCTATTGAAGGAACACCTGATACAAATGATATGAGACGTGGTGAAGGTCATTACTCTGCTGTTATGAAGGCGATGGATCTTTTGAAGAAATATGGAATTGTATTTGGTACTTCTATTTGTTATACAAAGGCAAATGTAGAAGCTGTTACTTCAGATGACTTCTTCCATATGTTATGTGAAAAGGGTGCACATTATGGATTCTATTTCCATTTGATGCCTGTTGGTAATAACGCTGCAGTTGAATTGATGCCAACTTTGGAACAAAGAAAATACATGATTGAAAGAATCAGAAGCATTCGTACTGAAGAAAGTGATATTGAATTCTTCCCGATGGATTTCCAAAATGATGGTGAATTCGTTGGAGGATGTATTGCTGGTGGTAGAAACTACTTCCATATTAATTCTAATGGTGATGCTGAACCATGTGTATTTATCCATTTCTCAAATTGTAATATCAAAGATCATTCCATCTTGGAAATGTTACAATCCCCATTATTCATGGCATATCATGAAGGTCAACCATTCAATAGAAACCACTTAAGACCTTGTCCAATGCTTGAAAATCCACAACTATTAAAAGAAATGGTACATAAGACAGGTGCGCATCAAACAAATGAAGAATCTCCTGAAGAAGTTGAACATTTATGTGCTAAGACAGAAGATTACGCAAAGGCTTGGGCTCCTGTTGCGGATGAAATCTGGAATAGCCAAACACATAAGAAACCATCTTATGAAAACTTCACAAAGGAAAAGAGAGAACATCCAGAGCTTGCTGCGTTTGAACATGCTGATGGAACAAACCATATCGATTTAGATATCAATGCTCCTGAACAAGCAAATAAATAATGAAAGAAAGAGAACAAAATAAAAATTTGTTCTTTTTTTTGAGGATTTTAAAAAAATCTTGTGAATATTAAAGTAGAGGCGAAAAATGCCTAGGAGGATATTATGCAAGATTTAAATGAAATTAGAATTACAGGAACGATCGTTAGTGAACCAAAATTCTTAAAGACACAAACAGATGGTACTTTAGGAAGATTATCGGTAGCAGTACATCGTCCAGAGCCATCACGCTCAATTGACTTCTTAAATGTTATTGCTTGGAATGAAGTTGCAGAATTTATCCAAGAGCACTTCCAACAACAAAGTCGTATTTCTTTGGTTGGTACATTACAATACCAGAAGTATAAAGATGCAGATGGAAATGATAAAAGATCGTATCGTATCGTTGCGACAAATGTAATGGATCCTACGCTTGAGGAAGCTGCATGAATAAATGGGTTTTTGTACCGATTGCGTTTCTCTCTTTGATTTTACCAACAGAAGTTAAAGATACATCTTATACGATTGATACGACCATAGAAGGAATGAAATATGGATTCTATGAAGATGAAGAGTGTAAGAATCCAATTTTAGATGACAATGAACAACCATATGTTCTTGAAATGAAAGATAAAACACAAGATCTATCCTTTGATGAAGAAATTGTTTTTATCAAACAAATAGAGACAGTCGATGGATATTACTTGGATGGTGAAGTACATCTTTTAAAACAACATACTATTTTACCTACATATCCAATCACATTAAAGTATGAATCAGATTTGTATCCTACTTCATTTCTATTAAAAGATGAACAAGGAAAGTTGGTTCATGAATGGAATGCAGAACAAGAAACAGTACCAAATATTATTTATGTTGCAGGAAAAAGTTATACATTGGAAGAAAAAAATAAAATACCGTATACGACTTCTGAAACAATTACAATTTCTATTCCATATGAATATGATCCAAACTTCAATTCAAAGATTTCTTTTCAACATGAAGTGTATGGCTCAATATCTTTACATGTATTAGATGAAGAAGAAAAACCAATTGAACATGTCAAATATGCTTTATATCAAGATGAACAAGGAAAAGAACTTATAAAGGATTGTATTCAAGAAAGTAATGCAGATGGAAATATTCAATTTGATGTAAAAGAAGGAATCTATTATTTACAACAATATGATATTTCGGATGCGTATTATCGAAATAAAGAAGTGTTAAAAATAGAAGTAAAGAAACAAGAAACAAATGCATTAACAATTCATGAAAATCATGTTTCTGTTACTTTTTCTATGAAAGATCTAGAAACAAAAGCTGATGTTTCAGCTTCTATTTGGATTAATGAATGTAATCAAAGTGTTTCTTCAAATGAAAAGATATTCTTAAAACGAAATACAGAATATTCCTTCAAAGATCTAGAACATCCAAATGGATATTATGCATGTGATATATTTACATTTCATACAAGTGAAGAAAAAGAAAATCAAAAGATAGAAGTGTTATATCAACCATTTACAGTTACTTTTAAAGTGAATGATATTGATACGAATCAATCTGTTCTATCAAATACATATGCAATCTATGATCCTAATCAAACAGAAGTATTGTCTTTCACAATGAATGATACATCTTATCAAACATCTTCTTTACATGATGGAATCACATATACATTGAAAGAAGTTGGTACAACAAATGGATATGTAAAGATGGATGATATATCTTTTGATATATCCAATCACCAAAATGAAATTCAAATACAAGGGTATAAAATACCATATACATTTGTTCAATCAAAGATCGTAGATGAACAAGGAAATATCGTGGATGGAATGATTGGGATTTATTCTGATGAAAATTGTACAAAACAAGTAAAAGATGTATATGGGAATGTTTTAAATCAACTACATGGTTCTTCTGTTCGAAATGGAATCTATTACATAAAACTAGAACAATTAGATTCTCATTATCTTTGGAATGATGAAGTGAAAAAAGTAATCATTGATCATCAACACGATTTCTTTTCTTATCAAGTAAAAGGAATAACTATGAATCTTCAAGTAAAAACAGTTTATGGAGATCAATTACAAAATGTTGAAATGCAACTATTAGATCAAGATGGTAATGTCATTGATTCTTTTCTAAATCAAAATCTAAATGAACAAGTACTACGTAAACTGGAACGAGATCATCAATACAGTATTCGAATTTCACACATCAATGGGTTATATACCTATGAAAAGAAAGAGAAGGCATTCTCTTCTAATGATGAAACATCCATAGTATTTGAATGTGATCCTTATATTGATTTTAAAGTGAAGGGACAAGGCGTATTTGCGTTATATGATGATGCTCGCTGTACACAATTAAGTAAAGATATGTATGGCATCGAAACAAAGAAAAGTGGAAATTCTATAGAATGGTTGATGCGTACTGGTACATATTATCTAAAACAATTAGAAGTAATGGAAGGTTGTTATGAGAGTCAAACGATTCAAAAAGTACAGTTGAAAGAAGGGGAATGGTCAATCGTACAAGAAGTAGATAACATCCCAATTGTATTAGATATTCAAATCGTGGACGAAGAAGGACAAGCTATAGAAGGTGCAGAATACGAATTATTAGATGCATCTGGAAATGTTTTAGATACAATATCGCAATCCAATCCTTCTTATCAAGCAAACTGGTTAAAACCATCTTTACAAGTAACATTACATGAAACAAAGACACCAAATGGATACCAATCCAATCCTACAGATATTGTATATACATTACCAGATTCAATTCCTTCTATGAATCCAACGATCTTATTAAAGTATTCTAAAGAAATGCCAAGTTCTTTCGTTCATCAAGATAAAACAACTGTAACTGAAAAAGAAATAAACAATACATTTCCATGGGTCATTTATTGTGGAATATTTATTTCTGGATTATTGATTGCGTTTTTAGTGTATCATTTTCATCATTAATCAAATTTGATAAAATATTTTTGAGGTGTTGAAGATGAAAGATATGAATGTTTACCAAACAAGTATTAAATGTCCGAATTGTGGAACAAATGTTCCATTTACAATGCATACATTAATTGATACCGCAAAAGATCCAAATGCATTTCAAAAATTAATATCAAATGCATATTTCACGTATGTTTGTCCAAAATGTAAGATTGTAGACTATGTTACGTATTCTTTTATGTACCACGATGGCACAAATAAATTATTGATTGCGTGTGCAGATAGTGATAAAGATTACATGGAAATGAAAGAAGCTTTATCTGGTGAAAGAAAGAATAATGAATTAGATAAAGTATTATCTGAATGGCTATCTAGATGTGAAGTAAGACTTGTTAGAGGGGTATATGCAGTACAAGAAAAAGCTCTTATTTCCTACGCAAAATTAGATGATCGTGTGATAGAACTGATGAAATATCAAATGAAAAAAGAGTTAGGAAAAGATGCAGAACTATTATTTAATACAGAAGAAGGCAATTTTGTTATCTTGATTTATACAGAAAATGGGTTAGAAGATAAACGCACAGTTTCTAAAGAATACATTGATGAAATTCAACAGAAATATAAAGATGTATTAGAAAATGATCAATGTATAGAAATTAATGAATACTGGGCAAAACAAATCATAGAGGGTTAATAAAAATTAAGCGCTGATATATATTTCAGCGCTTAATTTATTGGAAACAGCTCTAATAATATGGTAATTTGAATGTTGTTTTGTGTTTTGTAAGTTGTTCAAAGAAAGCTTTTGGCTTGTAGTCAACTAATATCAGAATACATGTATTAACTATCCAAATGAAATTATTTCTTAAATTCTCATATTGAATGTTAAATATTTTTGTGTAATCCAAATGAACGTATTCTTCCATTGTTGGTAAGGATTTGTCTTTGTTTTGTATGGACAAAAGTTTTACAAAATGATGAAAGGTTAAACTCACAAATGTTGAGTAATCATATGTTGAAATATCATTATAACCTTGTGAGCGAGAAAACACACGGTTTCAACCGTGTGGATGATAGCGAACACATTGTTTTTCAGTAGATAGAAAATAG
>CAVHRL010000006.1:0-46908 GCA_963638375.1 Lachnospiraceae bacterium | reverse complement strand
GAAAAATGGGAGTGATTAGTGGAATTATTACTATGATAGTCATTTTAATGATATTGGTTTTAAGTCCAATTGGTTTTTCTGCAATATTAAGATATGACTATTTAAACCATTTGTTGAGATATGTTTTGATTAGTGATGGCATTCTATTTGGAAATGTTTTATTTATGGCGAAATGAGTTTTTCTTTTCAAATGTAATGTTTCCACGTATAATAAAGGCACTGAAAAGCGAAGAAGAGAAGAGTAGTTCTGAAGTTGATTTTAGAGAACAAATGGTTGGTGAAAATTTGTATTGATGAAGAATGAAGATGGACTTGGAGCTGGATATTTGAATAGGATATCTCGGAAGAACTCCGTTAAAACTAGAGAGAGTCTTTATATATTTATAAAGGAAGATAAAGGTGGTAACGCGTGCAAGACGTCCTTTCATTTGGGATGTCTTTTTCTGTTTGAGGAGGTGTAAAAATGGAAAATAAGGGACCATATTATTTAACAACTGCGATTGCTTATACATCAGGAAAACCACATATTGGTAATGTATATGAAATCGTACTAGCGGATGCAATCGTTCGCTATAAAAGACAAGTAGGCTATGACGTTCGTTTCCAAACAGGAACAGATGAACATGGACAAAAGGTAGAAGAGAAGGCAAACAAAGCTGGTATTTCTCCTAAGGCGTTTGTTGATCAAGTATCACAAGAAATCAAAGAACAGTTTGATGTTATGAATGTTTCTTATGATAAGTTTATGAGAACAACAGATCCATATCATGAAAAACAAGTACAAAAGATATTCAAGAAACTTTATGATCAAGGTGATATTTATAAAGGTCATTATGATGGCTTGTATTGTCAAGAATGTGAAGCATTCTATACACCATCTCAAATTACGGAAGAGGGTAAATGTCCAGTTTGTGGTGGTGAATTAAAAGAAATGCAGGAAGAAGCTTATTTCTTTAAGATGAGTAAATATGCCGATCGTTTAATGCAGTATATTGAAGATCATCCTCATTTTATTCAACCTGAAAGTAGAAAGAATGAAATGATTAATAACTTCTTGAAACCAGGACTACAAGATCTATGTGTTTCTCGTACTTCATTTAAATGGGGAATTCCTGTAGATTTTGATCCAAAGCATGTTGTATATGTTTGGATTGATGCCTTAACAAACTATATTACTGGTCTTGGATATGATGTAGATGGAAATCATGATCCACTCTATAAGAAGTATTGGCCAGCAGACTTACACTTGATTGGTAAAGATATTGTTCGTTTTCATACGATTTATTGGCCAATCATGTTGATGGCATTGGATGTACCACTACCTAAACAAATCTTTGGACATCCATGGTTATTAACTGGTGATTCAAAGATGAGTAAGTCTAAAGGTAATGTGATTTATGCGGATGATTTAGTATCTTTATTTGGTACTGACGCTGTAAGATATATCATGTTACATGAAATGCCATTCGCTCAAGATGGTCATATTACATATGAACTCATGGTTGAAAGAATCAACAGTGATCTTGCGAATAACTTAGGTAACTTAGTTAATAGAACGTTATCTATGGAAAATAAATACTTCAATGGTGTCGTCGCAAACCCAAATGAAGTTGAAGATGTTGATGCAGATTTAAAACAAGTTGTAACAAATACAGTGAAACTTGTGGATGAATCTATGGATACATTACATGTTGCGGATGCAATTGATCATATCTTAGATTTATTCTCTAGATGTAATAAATACATCGATGAAACAGAACCATGGAAACTTGCAAAGGATCCAGAAAAGATTGGTAGACTCGCAACAGTACTTTATAACTTATTAGAATCTGTAAGAATTGGTGCAATTCTATTAAAACCATTCTTACCTGAAACTGCTGAAAAGATTCTTGTTTCATTGAATACGAAAAAGACAAGTGAAGATGATCTAACATTTGGCTTATTAGAAAATGGTATTCAAATTACAGATAAACCAGAAATCTTATTTGTAAGATTGAAGGAAGATGAAGTAAAAGAAAAGGTTCAAGCAATTCAAGATAAAATCAAAAAAGAAGTAAAACAAGCAAAGGTTGAAAAGAAACCTGAGGTTACAATTGATGATTTCTCTAAATTGGATCTAAGAGTAGGGAAAGTATTATCTTGTGAAAAACATCCAGATGCAGATAAGTTATTGATCCTAAAAGTTGATTTAGGAGAAGGACAACCACGTCAAATCGTTTCCGGACTTGCGGCATCCTATACACCAGGTCAAATGATTGGTAAGCACATTGTTGTTATTGCCAACTTAGCTCCTGCAGTGATTCGTGGTGAGGAAAGTAATGGAATGTTGTTGGCTGGTAAAGAGAATGGTCAAATTGCGGTTGTTGAAGTAAATGGATTATCTGCGGGAACAAAAATTAGCTGATTGAATCGAGACTCTTAGGAGTCTCTTTTTCATGTTATACTTAGTACATGGAAAAATTTACGGTTGTTGCACGTCCTGATGAATTATCAGGTGCATTAGAAAAAAAGATTGAAAAAGAATTGTTGAAACATGATTTTGTTAGAGATGATTTGAATCCAGAAATTGTTATCGTTGTTGGTGGTGATGGCACATTTATTTATGCGGTACATCAGTTCATTGATCGATTACAAGATGTTTGTTTTTATGGATTGCATACAGGAACTTTAGGATTTTATTCGGATTATCAAGATAGTGAATTGAATGGATTTTTGAATGTCTTGATAGAAAAAACGGGACGTGAAGAACAATTGTCTGTTCTGCGTGGTGAAGTAAATCAAAAGAGATTTTATGCGTTAAATGAAATACGTGTTGAAAATGCCGCAAGAACACAAGTTATGGATGTGTATGTGAATGATGTTTTATTAGAAACATTTAGAGGAACAGGAATGTGTGTTTGTACACAGCTTGGTTCCACTGCGTATAATCGTTCTTTAGGTGGTGCAGTTATTCAAGAAGGTTTAGATTTGATTGAAATGTGTGAAATATCTGGTATTCATCATAGTAAATATAGAAGTTTAGATGCTCCATTTGTATTGAAGAATGATAGTGTGATTCGTTTTGAGTCAGAATCATTTGATGGAGCGTTATTAGGTGTTGATAGTGATGTTTATCCATTGGAGAATGTACAATCAATTGAAATTAAGATATGTTCAGCTAGAAATATTAGAGTATTAAGAGGGAAGAACGTTTCTTATTTTGAACGTTTAAAGACTTTATATTAGGTGTGTTTTATGAAAAAGTGGAGAGGATTATTTGAAATTGTTAAGTTTCCAATTGAAATATTATTGATTGCGTTTTTGATTACTGGAATTGGAAATTTATTAACGAATAATATTTTTGGAATCGTATATATAATCAACAATGATTATATAAAGATGTTTGCGGAAATATTAATGAAAGTAGGTCAATTTATTATTGTAAATTTTCCTTTATTATTCTTATTGAGAATTGTATCGAGAAAGAATGGATCGAGTGTGACGATCATTAGTGCAATTGTAGGCTATATTGCGTTTTTATGTACCACGATGATTGTTGCAAAGTCAGATATGACATCGAGTGCTTATTCTTCGATTTTAGGATTAAGCTTATCGAAATCAACGATTTCCACTTATACAGGCACAACAAAATATCCGCTTCAGACAGGACTATTAGGAATTGGAATTATTGCATTTGGGGTATTACTTGTGTTTCATCAAACGAAGAATAAGAGTGAATATGGAT
Source organism: Lachnospiraceae bacterium (assembly GCA_963638375.1). Lineage (GTDB taxonomy): Bacteria > Bacillota_I > Bacilli_A > Erysipelotrichales > Erysipelotrichaceae > Bulleidia. The sequence continues at coordinate 43,184 of CAVHRL010000006.1, read as the reverse complement.
TGTTTTCATTTATTTCAAAAGAAGCTTCATGTTTGATCAATGTGTTATTTTATTCTGTAATCATGGGGATTCTATTTTCGATTGGTTGGCCATTTGTAATGGCAACGGTAGATAAACTTGTTTCATTTATCTCTGTAGATACAACAAATCCAGTCAACCTAACGTTATATGGAATTTTAGAAGGATTCTGTTCTACATTGAATTTAGGTACATGGATTCGTTCTCCGTTTTGGTTCAGTAGCAATGGTGGAAGTTGGATTGGTATGACAGGTGCAGTGGCAACGGGAGATGTATCTGTATGGGCTGCGCAAATCGCTTCTGGTAGTGTCAGTGGTCAAGTGGGTAGATTTATTACACCATATTATATTTTGAATCTATTTGCGATTCCTGGAATGATATGGGGTATGTATTCTTTGGAAACAAATCCATTAAAAAAACCTAAGATGAGAATGATTTGTATCATAGCTACTTTAACATCATTCCTTTCAGGAACATTATTACCAATGGAATTATTGTTATTATTCTTAGCACCATTGTTATATGTTGCACATTTAGCTTGTACAGGATTGCTTTATGGTGTGCTACAAGGATTACATTTATATTTAGGATACAATTCATCAGAAGTATCTACTATGACAGCTTTGCCAGGTACGTTGCCAGAATTAATCACATACGTTTCTGACAAGCAATTTCAAACAACGATTCTATTTTTAATGATCATTGGTGCTGTTATGATGCTTTTATATTTCTTTATGACAAGATTTTATTTTGAAAGCGTCGCAATTGATTTGTTCAGAACAGGTGATAAAGAACGCTTGATCAAAGGGGTATTAAAGGGTCTTGGTAATTTGGAAAATATCAAAGCGATGGAATCGGATTGTTTCTGTTTGTCAGTTGCGATTTATGATTCTGATAAAATTGATGTTTCTAGATTAAAGAAATTAGGTGCAAGTAAAGTTGTAGAAACAAATACAGGCTATGATATCTATCTAGGTTCAACTAGTACGATCGTAAGAAAAGGTATTGAAAAAGAGAAAAGAAATGACTAGCAATGATAATGCTAGTTTTTCTTTTCTTACAAATGAAAGTGTTATAATAATGCCATTATGACAAAAGAAAAAACATATTCACCAATGATGCAACAATATCTCAAAGTGAAAGAGAACTATCCAGATACTTTAGTGTTTTATCGAATAGGAGATTTCTATGAGATGTTTTTTGATGATGCTAAGATTGCATCAAAAGAATTAGATTTAGTTTTAACAGGTAAAAATGCTGGTGTTGAAGAAAGAATTCCAATGTGTGGTGTTCCTCATCATGCGGTATCTTCTTATATTCAAAGACTTGTTATTAGAGGCTATAAGATAGCAATCGTAGAACAAGTACAAGATCCTAAGGAAGCAAAAGGAATCGTACAAAGAGATGTCATTCGTGTCATTACGCCTGGCACAGTAATGGATGAAATCACAGATGAAAAGTCATCTGTTTATTTGGCTGCAATTACAGATTATTCATATGGATATTCAATTGCATTTGTGGAAGTTTCTACAGGAGAGAATTATGTTGAGAACTGTGAACATAAGGATTCTGTATTATTACAATTAATATTAAAAAATAACGCAAGAGAAATAGTTGTTCATAAAGATTTTAGAGAAAAAATCATTAAACAATTAAGAAATATGCAAGTGACGATTTCTTATTGTGAAGATGATTCTATTGGAGAACAATATGCACCATTATGTGAAAATATCACAAAAGACTATGATAGAAAATCATATGGTTTAATGTTGCATTATCTAGAAGAAACACAAAAACATATTTTGTCGCACTTACAACCATGTACTGTTGAAACAGAGAGTGCATCATTATATATGGATTATTCCACAAGAATGAATCTAGAACTCACAAAACCTTTACATGAAAACGGAAAGGCAATTACATTGTGGTCATTCTTAGATGTTTGTAGAAGTGCAATGGGTTCAAGACAATTAAGAAAGTGGATTGAAAAGCCACTCATAGATCAAGATGCAATTGAAAAAAGATACGCAAAGACAGAATGGTTGATGAAGAATTTCATGGCTAGAGCTTCTATTCGTGATTCTTTATATAATATCTACGACTTACAAAGGTTAATTGCTAGATGTGCTTTAAATACAGCCAATGCAGTAGATACGCTAAGATTATCTAAAACATTAGGTGAAGTTCCGAATATCCTAGAGAAGATCAATTGTGAAGAATTCAAAGAATACCAAAATATAGATCCGCTTTCTAAATTATATGATCAATTAAAAAATGCTTTTGTTGAGAATCCACCAGTCACACTCAATGATGGTGGAATCTTTGTGGATGGTTATAATGCTGAATTAGATGAAGCTCGTTCTATTCAAAGAGGTGGGAAAGATTTTATTTCTACATTAGAAGCACAAGAAAAAGAAAGAACAGGCATCAAAACATTAAAGGTTGGATACAATAAAGTGATTGGTTATTTTATTGAAATATCAAAAGCAGCCGCGAAAGAAGTGCAACCTGAATGGGGATATATTCGTAAACAAACACTGACTAATAATGAAAGATTTATTTCTCCAGAACTCAAAGAAAAAGAAGATATGATTCTTCATGCGGAAGAAAATGCAATTCGCATTGAAAAAGAATTGTTTAATCAATTGTTGGAAGAAATCAAAAAGTATTTGCCACAATTACAAAAACTCGCAAAAGCACTAGCAGAAATTGACTGCTATTGCGCACTAGCAGAAGTATCTAGTAAATATCATTATGTAAAACCTACATTTACAACAGATGCATTAGATATCCAGGGCGGAAAACATCCAATCTTAGATGAAATGATGAAGAATCCTAGATATGTCGCAAATGATGTGAAGATGGATCAAAATAATAGTATTTTATTAATTACAGGACCTAACATGGGTGGTAAATCTACATACATGCGTCAAACAGCTTTGATTATTGTGATGGCACAAATTGGATGCTTTGTTCCTTGTAAATCATGTTCAATGCCTGTATTTGATAAGATCTTCACTCGTATTGGTGCAAGTGATGATATTTTGAGTGGTCAATCTACTTTTATGGTGGAAATGACAGAAGCAAATCGTGCATTGCAGGAAGCAACTGACAAGTCTTTGATCTTATTTGATGAAATTGGTAGAGGTACATCTACATATGATGGTATGGCTTTAGCACAAAGCATGATTGAATATATCGCAACATGCCTGCATGCTAAAACAATGTTTTCCACACATTATCATGAATTAACGATGTTAACGGATAATGTCCCATGTGTTAGAAATGTACATGTTGTTGTAAAAGAAGATAATGATGAAGTTACTTTCTTGTATAAGATAAAAGAAGGACCTGCAGGCCAGTCTTACGGTATCAACGTTGCGAGATTGGCAGGATTACCAGAAAGTGTTTTATCTCGTGCAAAAGAATTACAAAAAGAACTAGAAAGTAAAAAACGAATTGTCCAACAAAATTTCCAACTTGTAGAAATGACAAAAGAAGATAAACAAGCGGATGCAATTCATGAAATGTTACAAGCTATTGATATCGATGATATGTCACCAAGAGATGCATGGGTGATGTTGAATGATTTGTGTGAAGAGGAAAAGAAGAATGGAAAATAACAAATTAATTATCCGTGGTGCACGAGAAAATAATTTAAAAAATATTTCCTTGGAAATACCAAAGAATTCTTTAGTTGTTATGACAGGACTATCTGGAAGTGGTAAGACTTCTCTTGCGTTTGATACGATTTATGCGGAAGGGCAAAGAAGATATGTAGAATCTTTATCTGCTTACGCTAGACAGTTTTTAGGTGGCGTGGAAAAACCAGATGTGGAATCTATTGAAGGTCTATCTCCTGCAATTTCAATTGATCAAAAAACAACTTCAAATAATCCTCGTTCTACAGTTGGTACGGTTACAGAAATCTATGATTATTTAAGATTGTTATACGCTAGATGTGGAACTCCATATTGTCCAAATCATAACATTCCAATTACTGGTCAAACAATTACGGAAATGGTTGATACAGTTATGTCATTTGAAGATGGTGCTCGATTAACGGTTCTTGCTCCGGTTGCACGTAACAAAAAAGGGACATTTAAAGATTCTTTTACGAAATTATTAAAAGAAGGATATATTCGTGTTCGTGTGGATGGAGAAATTAAACTTTTAGAAGATGACATTGAACTTGAAAAGAATCAAAGACATGATTTAGATGTAGTGATTGATAGAATTATTAAAAATGAAGATTCAAGAAGTAGAATACATGATTCTATTGAAACAGCTTTGAAACTAGGTGAAGGAAAAGTACTAGTTTTAAATGGAACAGAAGAAAAACTATTTTCTGAAAATTATAGTTGTCCAATTTGTGGTTTTTCAGTAGGAAATCTAGAACCTAGATTGTTCTCATTCAATGCGCCATTAGGTGCATGTGATGTTTGTCATGGATTAGGTATTACAGAAGAAGTTGATGTATCAAATTTGATTCCAGATGATTCTTTATCCATTCGACAAGGTGGAATTCGTTATTATAAGAATATTGTGGATACAGATAATATTGAATGGCAAACATTTACAGTTCTTTGTAGAGCTTATAAAATCAGTTTAGATAAACCAATTTCTACATTCACAAAAAAACAATTAGAAATTATATTACATGGATCAGATAAACCAATCAAATATACAATCATTTCATCTGGTGGAAATCGCTATGATAAGAATGATTATATTGAAGGCGTAAAAGATATGATTGAAAGAAGGTATGTGGAAACAACATCTTCTTGGCATAAGGAATGGTACCATTCTTACATGATAGAAAGTTCATGTCCTAAATGTTCAGGCAAACGATTAAATGAACAAGCTTTATCTGTGAGGGTTGGTGATAAAAATATTGCGCAATTTACAGAGATGTCAGTTTTAGAAGCAAATGAATGGATGCGAGAACTAAAACTAGATAACGAAAAAACAAAAATTGCGGAAATGGTCTTAAAAGAAATTGGATCTCGATTAAAGTTTTTGAGTGATGTTGGATTGAACTATCTGACATTGGATCGTTTAGCTGGAACGTTATCTGGTGGGGAATCTCAACGAATTCGTTTGGCAACACAAATAGGTTCACAATTATCTGGTGTTTTATACGTCATGGATGAACCAAGTATTGGTTTACATCAAAGAGATAATTCAAAACTTATTCAAACAATGAAGAAAATGAGAGATTTAGGAAACTCGCTGATCGTTGTGGAACATGATGAAGAAACAATGTTAGAGGCAGATTGGATCGTGGATATAGGACCTGGGGCAGGCGTACATGGTGGAGAAGTCATGGCGTCAGGTACACCTCAACAAGTCATGCAAGTTGGAAAATCTATTACAGGCCAATATTTATCAGGTAAAAAAATAATTCCTGTTCCTGAAAAGAGAAGAAAAGGAAATGGAAGCTTTATTGAATTGAAAGGTGTAGAAGAACACAACCTTAAGAAGATCAATGTAAAGATTCCTTTAGGGAAATTTGTTGTCGTGAGTGGTGTGAGTGGCTCTGGTAAATCTACACTTGTGAACGACGTATTTATGAAAGCTGTTCTTTTGAATCTTGGTAGACAAAAAATAAAACCAGGAAAATATAAAACAATCAAAGGATTAGAAAATATTGATAAACTCGTACAAATCGACCAACAACCAATTGGTAGAACACCAAGAAGTAACCCGGCTACATATACAGGTGTATTTGATGATATTCGTGATGTCTTTTCTAAGACACCTGAAGCCAGAATGAGAGGATATGATAAAGGCAGATTCTCATTCAATACAAAAGGTGGTAGATGTGAAGCATGTCAAGGCGATGGTGTAAAAGTTATTCGTATGAATTTCTTGCCAGATGTTTATGTACCTTGTGAAGTATGCCATGGACAAAGATACAATGAAGAAACATTACAATGTACATATAAAGGAAAGAGTATCTTTGATGTATTAGAAATGTCAGTAGAAGAAGCGTTGTTATTCTTTGCGAATCATCCGAAAATCAAAAAGAAATTACAAACATTATATGATGTAGGATTAGGTTACATGAAACTTGGACAATCTTCTACAACATTGTCTGGTGGTGAAGCTCAACGTGTAAAACTTGCGAGTGAACTCCAAAAACCTGCAACAGGGAAAACTGTCTATATTTTAGATGAGCCTACAACAGGATTGCATACAGATGATGTAAAACGATTGATTTCTGTATTACAAAGAATTGTAGATAATGGTGATTCAGTTGTTGTGATTGAACATAATCTAGATGTCATAAAATGCGCAGATTGGATCATTGATCTAGGCCCAGAAGGTGGAGATGGTGGTGGAAAAGTTGTGGCAACAGGTACACCTGAACAAGTCGCTAAAGTTGAAGATTCATGGACAGGTCAATATTTGAGAAAAGCATTAGAATGGACAAAAGAACATCAAGTAGAGAAGTGATTTTTCTCTACTTTTTTTGTATGCTATAATGTACGCAATCGGAGGTTTGTGATATGGCCGAAAATGTATACGAAAAAAAAGTAACAATTCGTGAATTGGTTGATTTTTTTAAGTTTGAAAGATTGACAGGTGATGAAAAATCCTTAGATCGTTGGACGGTCGTACCAGACGTTAATCGTCCGGGATTTGAACTATGTGGATTCTATAAAATGGCAGAACCACGCAGAATTGTGATTCTTGGAAATAAAGAATCTGAATTCATTCATACAATGTCAGAAATAGATCAAAGAACTCGTTTTCCTTTGATTACTGATGGTTTAACACCTGCTTTGATTATTTCAAAAAACAATGAACTTCCTCCAATACTAAAAGAAATTGCGGAGGAAACAAATTTTCCTGTTTTGAGAACAAATATGGAAACATATCGTTTGATGGCAGATATTATTACTTACTTAGATGAAAAACTTGCTCCAGAAGATACAATGAGCGGAACGCTCATGAGTATTCGTGGGGTTGGTGTATTGTTGACTGGTGAATCTGGAATGGGAAAAAGTGAAACGGCATTAGAGTTGATTCGTCAAGGAAATGTGTTGATTTCTGATGATAGAGTTGATGTAATGCATATTCATAATCATATTTTAGGGCATGCGCCTGAAATTATTAAAGGACTTCTAGAAATTAGAGGGATTGGTATCATTGATGTTGAAAAGATGTTTGGTGCGATGTCAATTACTGATTCTGAAAATGTAGATTTGGTTATTAAACTTGTTCCGTTCGAAGCAGAAGCGGATTATAACAGACTAGGTGATGAGACAATGCGCTATACAAGAATCCTAAATGTGCTTGTACCAACGATCATCTTACCTGTATCTGCTGGTAGAAATACAGCAGCTTTAATTGAATCAGCAGTATCAAATTTCAGATTGAGTGAAGCAGGTTTTAATAGTGCAGATGAAGTGAGAGAAAGATTTAATGATTTTATGAACAAAGCTAACGAAAGGAATGGTAAAGCATGATTTGGTTCCCTGATTTAGCCACAATTGTAGCAGTAGGGGGAATTACAATTAAGTGGTACGCTGTAACTTTGGTTTTGGGATGTATCGTTGGTTACTTGTATTTATCGCAAGTTATGAAATTACATGGTTATAAACAAGCGGTTTCTGACGATTTATTGGTTTTGATATTAGTAAGTGCAATCGTAGGTGGCAGATTTTTTTGGGTGTTAGAAAACTTCAAAAACTATTCCATGTATGCGTGGTATGTATTTGCGATTGGTGATGGTGGAATTGATATTCTAGGTTCGTTACTATGCATTGGTTGTGTTGTATTGAAGTATGGTAAAAAACATCATCTATCTTTTCGAAGAACGATGGATATTATTTCTACTGCACTGTTGATTACGTTAATCATAGCGCGTGTTGGTAGGGCTTTAGAGTTATCTACAGTATGGTATTGCATTGCGATTAATATCATCGAGTTCTTGATTATCTATTATGTCATGAGAACCTATTCTCCAAATAGAAAAAGAGGAGATGCATTTTCTGTGATGTTGATGTTAACAGGCTTTGATCGTTTAGCAGCGATGGTATTTCGTTGGGATCCTTTAGCGGTAAACAATATTGTTCTGTGTGTTGTTTCGGAAGTGGTCGGTGTGATGATTTGGGCATATTCTAGATTTTTTGATAAGAGAAAGCCTGTTATCCTATTTGATTTTGATGGAACTATCATGGATAGTGAACAAATGATTGTTGGATGTTTTGCGTATCTATTTCAAAAATATGGAGATATCAACGATTTCACAAAAGAAATTCAACAAGAAGTATTTGGACCACCGTTAAGAGATGAACTAAAAAAATTATTTCCTGATCAAGATACAGATTTATTGATGAAAGATTATACAGAGTTTCAAAAGTCTTTACCTGGAAGGCATTTGGTTTCAACATTACCTCATGTTGTAGATGTACTGAAAGAGTTAAAGAAACAAGGGTATGTTACCGCAATTGTTACTTCTAGATTATCTGAAAGTTGTGAAACTTGGGTGGAAGATTTAGAAATTGAAGATTACTTTGATTTGATAGTTGGTACAGAAAGATATCGACACGCAAAACCTAGACCAGATGGTATTATTGAAACATGTGAAATGTTAAATACAGGCCATGATAGTGTTGTGTATATTGGTGATAACGTATCAGATGTACAATCTGGTAAGAATGCTGGTGTATATACAATTGCGTTTATTACAAATCGTGAAAAAGAAGAAAAAATCAAAGCCGAAAAACCAAACGCTACAATTTATGATATTACAGAATTATTAACAATCTTAAATGAAAAACATGATTGGAGTAATGATCTAATTTGATTTTGAAAGTCTTAGCTATATGCTAAGGCTTTTTTACAGATGAAAGATAGAGATAAATGTTTTAAAATAGAAACAAGAAAACTTGGAGGCGCACGATATGGAAAAAAACAAAAGAGTTGTACTTGTATCAGGGATGAGTGGCGCTGGTAAGAGTGTTGCGACAAGATGTTTAGAAGACATGGGATATCATGTTATTGATAATTTTCCGGTTCAATTAGTTTCTTTGTTAGTGGATATGATAGAAACAAGTATTGATCCAAGATACAGTTATATTGCCTTATCTACTTCAGCACAAGATTTTGCGGATTTCTTAAGATTATTAAAGGGCCAAAATTTTGAAGTGCAAGTTTTATTCTTAGACGCAAATGACTCTGTTTTATTACATCGTTATAAGAGTACAAGAAGAACGCACCCACTTTTATTAAGCAATACATGTAATACATTGGATGAAGCAATTGCGGTTGAAAGACAAATGTTCTCAAAGAATATGAATCATTCATTTGTAATGATTGATACATCATTCTTGTCAGATAAAGAATTTAAAAAGCGAATAGAATCTTATTTTTCTAAAGAACAAGTTCCAGCATTTTCTATATCATTTGAATCGTTTGGATATAAATATGGTGTTCCAATGGATGCGGATTTAATGATTGATGTGCGTTTCTTACCAAATCCATTTTGGGAGATTCGTTTAAGGCCATATAACGGAAATGATAAATGTGTATATGACTATGTCATGGAAAAAGAACAGACGAAAGAATTCATAGAAAAATTAACAACTTTTATGGATTATGCTTTAGAACAATACGCAAATGAAGGAAAGAATCATTTTACAGTAGCGATCGGTTGTACAGGGGGACAGCACCGTTCAGTAGCGATAACAAATTGGTTGTTTGACCACTATAGTAAAAAATATAGATGTTACAAACAACACCGTGAAGAAAAGGAATGGATGCGTGATGAAGAATAAGAAGGTCGTAGTAATTGGTGGAGGGCATGGCCAGTCTACCATTTGTAGAGGCATCAAAAATATTGATGGATTAGATATTAGCGCTATTGTCACGGTGGCAGATGATGGTGGCTCAACTGGTAGATTACGTAAGAAGTTTCATATTCCAGCAATGGGTGATATTCGTAATGTCATGATATCTTTGAGTGCTAATGATGATTTGATGACTGATTTAATGGATTATCGATTTGATGATCCTGATGGTACAGAAGAAGATATCGCAGGTCATAATTTAGGAAATCTAATATTAACTGCATTAACGCAAAGTTGTGGTTCATTTTTAGAAGCTGTTCAAAAAGTACAAAGTATTTTGAATGTGAAAGGAAAAATCATTCCTGCAACAACGCAAGTGATTACGTTGTATGCACAAATGGAAGATGGTGTGATAGTGCGAGGGGAAGCTAATATTCCAGATGTGAATAATCGAATTCGTAAAGTGTTCTATGAAACGTATGTTCGTGCAGAACAAGAAGCAATTCAAGCAATTGAAGAAGCGGATTTAATTATTTATGGAATTGGTTCAGTCTATACAAGTATTCTTCCGAATGTTATTATTCCTGATATTTGTTCTGCCTTAAAGCGAGCAAAAGGTAAGAAAGTATATTTCTGTAATGTTATGAGTCAACCGGGAGAAACAGATGACTATAGTGTTGAAGACCATGTAGATGCGTTATTAAGACATGGTGCACCTGTAGATGAAGTTGTTGTGGCTAATGATCCGATTCCTGATGAAAGCATTAAAGCGTATGCTGCACAAGGTAGTACAGTTGTAAAAAGAAAAGATTCAGAACATACATATAAGATATTAGAAGAATCGTTGTTGTATTTTGATGGACATTTGATTCGTCATGATCCTTCTAAAATAGAAAAAGTCGTTAAGAAATTATTGGGAGAAGAGTAGTGTCATTTTCATCTAACGTTAAACAAGAAGTTTCACAAAAAATCATGGAAGGTAACGATGCACGTGCAGAGTTATCTGCTTTAGTGCAGATGACTTCTTCTTTATCATTCTCAAATCGAGGAATGACAATTTTAGTGTCTGTTGAAAATGCGGCAGTCGCTAGAACGATCTATCGTATGATCAAAGAAAGATATAATAGTGAAATTGAGTTGTTCGTTAAGAAAAAAATGAATTTGAAGAAAAACCGTATTTATGGTTTGCGTATTTTATCTGGTGCACCAGTGATATTGACAGAACTTGGAATTTATAGCGCACGTGGTTTACTTCAAAAACCGTTACAAAAAATCGTAGCTTCTGATAATAACGCAAGAGCGTACTTAGCTGGAGCGTTTCTAGCTTCAGGTTCTATTAATCCTCCTGAAAAGTCAGATTATCATTTGGAAATTACAGCCGCAAATGAAGAACATGCATATTTCATACGAGACTTAATGAATCGTTTTTATTTGAATGCGAAAGTCATTGAAAGAAGAAATAAGTTTATTGTTTATATGAAGGCTGCAGAAAAGATTGCGGATTTCTTAAGAATCATTGAAGCGGATCAAGCTTTGTTTGAATATGAAAATATTCGTATTGAAAGAGATCTTGCAAATAACATTCAACGTTTAAATAATATTGATGTCGCAAATGAAATGAAGGCCCAATCAGCAGCATTAAAACAACTAGAAGACATCAAAAAGATAGAAGAAAGAGGAAGATATGATGCTTTGGATCAAAAACTTAAAGATGTCATTGAAATCCGTAAAGAATATCCAGAAGCTTCATTGAATGAATTGTGTGCATTGTTGGAAGAGAAAACAAAGAAAAAAGTATCGAAATCAGGCATGCGTCATCGTTTTGTGAAGATTCATGATATCGCAACTGATGGAGAAGAATAAAATGATAGTGATTATCATTGTTGTCGCTTTGATGTTTTTGATGGGATATTTGCGAACTAAAAGATTAATGGATGATGTAAAACAAATTGGAAAGGAAAACAAAGAAGATGATCAAAAGAGCAGAAGTTGAAAATATAGATGAAATCAAAGAACTTTGGAAAATTTGTTTTCCAGATGTTGATGCAAGATACAGAGATTTCTTTTTTAAATATATTTTAAAACCAGAAGATTGTTTTATTAAAGTTTTAGAAGGGAAGATTGTTGCGACACTTGTTAGAAATAAACATGAGCTGATGTTTAATTCTAGAGTGTTACAAGCAAGTATGATCATGGGGGTTTGTGTACATCCAGATTATAGACATAGAGGCTATATGCATGAACTTATGGATATTATCGTTGATGCATGTGAACATAGCGAACTTTTAACTTTAATTCAAACAGAAAAACCAGAAATGTATAAACCATTTGGATTTCAAGTGATTTATCATAGAACACAATTTCAAATTGAACGAAAAGACGTAAAAAGAATTACGAATTTTGGTTGTGCTTATGATCCTTCTCCAATTGATTTATTGAAAGTATACTCAGCGTTTATTAAACGTTTTAATGGTTTCTATACAAGAGACTTAGATTACTTTGTAAATTATAAAAAAGAAGTCAAAGCAATTGGTGGAAAGATCGTTGCGTATTACAATGGAAAAGATCAAATACAAGGTTACGCTGCAATGATACCTGAAGGAAATCAATTAAAAGTACAAGAATTGATTTATTTGGATTCTATGTCTTTAATGAAATTATGCAATGCAGCATTACAAGAAAAGAAAATTGTAAATTTATATGTGTCGGAAGCAGAAGATCTATCCAAAGTATTTCCAGACGCGAAAAAGATCGTTTATGGTTCAACAATGGTGCGATTGAATGATCCTAAACTGTTTTCTAAAGTTTTTAGAACACAAGTGAATACGGTTCAAGAGGCATTTCATCTATCTAGGAAACCACTGAATTTAAATGAATTCTTTTAGAAATGAATGATTATTTCGTACTTAGAAAGAAATAGCACTAAAAAAGATGTAAATTAAATAATTCACAATTGACGTTAGGCACGGATAATTCTATAATTTAATAGCAACAAAAGGAGGTCTTTTAAGACAATTATGACAGATGTAAGAGTTGCTATTAATGGTTTTGGCCGTATTGGCCGTCTTGCTTTCAGACAAATGTTTGATGCTGAAGGATATGAAGTAGTTGCTATCAACGACTTAACAACACCTCATATGCTAGCTCATCTTCTAAAGTACGATTCATCTCAGGGTCGTTACGTTGAAATTGGTCATGAAGATGACGTTACAGCTGATGATGAAGCTGGAACAATCACAGTTAAAGGAAAGACAATTAAGATTTATAAGGAACCAGATGCTAATAACTGCCCATGGGGTGATTTAGATGTTGATGTAGTTCTTGAATGTTCAGGTTTCTACACATCTAAGGCTAAGGCACAAGCTCATATCAATGCTGGTGCTAAGAAGGTAGTTATTTCTGCTCCTGCAGGAAATGATCTTCCAACAATCGTTTACAACGTTAACCATGAAACATTAACAGCTGATGACAAGATCATCTCTGCTGCTTCATGTACAACAAACTGCTTAGCTCCTATGGCTAAGGCTCTAAACGATTTAGCTCCAATTGAATCTGGTATCATGTGCACAATCCATGCATACACAGGTGACCAAATGATTCTTGATGGTCCTCAGAGAAAGGGTGACCTAAGAAGATCTAGAGCTGGTGCAGTTAACATCGTTCCTAACTCAACAGGTGCTGCTAAGGCTATCGGTCTTGTAATTCCTGAATTAAATGGTAAGTTAATCGGTGCTGCTCAACGTGTACCTACTCCTACAGGATCTACAACATTATTATTCGCAGTTGTAGACAAGGCTGTAACAGTTGAAGAAGTTAACGCTGCTATGAAGGCTGCTGCTACTGAATCATTCGGTTACAACACAGACCAAATCGTATCTAGCGATATCGTTGGTATGAGATATGGTTCATTGTTCGATGCTACACAGACAATGGTTTCTCCATTAGCTGATGGCAAGACACAAGTTGAAGTAGTTTCTTGGTATGACAATGAGAACTCTTATACTTCTCAAATGGTTCGTACAATCAAGTACTTCGCTAACGTTAAGTAATTGCTTATTTGACTCATTAAGGATGCTAGTTCTAGCATCCTTTTTTGTACATGAAAAACAAAAAAAGAGCCACTTTTGTAGTGACTCTCAACATATTAATTATACAAAAAATAAAATTAAAAAAATAGACTATTCTTACAGAAAAAATAAGCTATATTATAAGTACAAAGAAGAGATAACCAATCTTCTAACGGAGGTCATAGAAAATATGGAAGGACCAGGAATTTACTAAAAGCGGCTAACAAAGCCGCACATAAAAAGTGAATAATCTGAAGCTGAGCACAAAAGAACAACTAATAGATTCAATATTCGAAAAAACTTATCTAACAAATATTGTTTAACAATAAAAAGAAAAGATAAGAATACATGCCGAGATTATAAGCGAAGAAAGTGATGTTTGAATAATATCCAGATTGAGATGACAAATATTACATTCCATGAACTAATAAAAGATGACAAGGAAAGAAGAAAAGAAATCTATCAGAATCATCAGTGCACAATGATTCGCAAAATTAGTTAAGTATAAGTAAGCGGAAAGCTACAGATTAGATAGGGAATCCTGTAATGGGATTCCTTTTTGATTGTTGAAAATGCATAAGTAAGCCATTAAAATAGAATAGGTGGAGGTAAATATGAATAAATTACCTGAAAAATTATCAATGTTACGAAAATACAATAATCTATCTCAAGGTGATATTGCGAGTCGATTAAGTGTTCCAGTAACAGAATATATGCAATGGGAGAATGGAAACAATATCTGTTCCATTCAATATTTAAAAAAGATATCTGATATCTTTGGGGTTTCTTTGGATGACTTGTTAGATAATACAAAAACAATTGTTATTCCAGAACCTAAATTAGATCAAAGTGTGAATATTCCTTTTCATGGTGGACAAGACATTAACGCAACACAAGTTTATGGACAAGATCTAGGACAAACAATGCAAGCAACACAACAATTTACTGCGTTTAATAATAACAATGATGGTGAAGATGGACGCACTAGAGTTATGGATACTTCTTCTATTTCGAATGTAGATGAACCTCAACAACAAAGCTATGAGGATGAAGATGAAGAAGAATATGAAGAACAAAAGCCAGTAAGAAAAAAGAAAAAGCCACAACGTAATGATAAGAAAAAGAAACAAACAATGATTATCATAAGTGCAGTTGCAGCGTTGATATGTGTTATCGCAATCGTTATTTTCTTATTGACAAATGTGGGTTCTAATTTGACGGTTGGAAGTGAAAATCGTATTGCGGTAGGAGATACATATTCTTTATATGTTGATAATCAAGGATCTATTAAAAAGTATGGTAACTTTAATCCATCTACTGCCTTTACAAACGCTGTACAAGTTTCTGCTTTTGATGATCACGCAGTAGCTTTATTAAACAATGGTACAGTAGTAAGTTCTGATGGTAATTCAGAAGTTAGTAGTTGGAAAAATATTCAACATATCGCTGCAGGAAAAGACCATACTGTTGGTGTGACAGAAGAAGGAAAAGTAGAATGTGCTGGTAATGCAGATGCATGTAAAGTATCTTCATGGAGTAATATCTCTTCTGTATATGCAGGAAATGGTTTTACGATTGGTCTAACAAATGATGGTGCTGTAAAAGCTTCTGGTAATAATACAGATGCGGTAGCGAATCTTTCAAATGTAAGACACATTAGTGCTTCTGATAATAGTATCGTAGTAACAAAGAAAGATGGAACTGTAACAGTATATCCAATCGGTTCAACATCTACAGTAGATACTAGTACTTGGACAGATATTCAATCTACAGCTGTAGGTAATAACTTGGTTGTTGGCCTAAAGAAAGATGGAACAGTCAATATTTCTTATTCTGATGAAGAAGTAGTGAATAAAGTGACTTCTTGGAAGAATATCAAATATATTGCCGCAAATGGCACAACAGTAGTAGGCATTGATTCCTATGGCAAGATGCATGGTGCAGGTGATAACACATATAGCCAATATGTAGATACAACAAGCGATGATTCAAAATCTGATACAGTAGATCAATTAGATGAAGTAAAGAATATACAAGTAAACGCTACAACGGCTAATGTAGTTATTAAATGGGATACAGTTGAAAATGCTTCATACTATGATGTTTCTATTAGTACTTCACCAGAAACATCCACAAAGACTTCTTCTAATTCTACAAGTATTCCTTCCTCTTCTTTAACAGATGGAGAATCTTATACGGTAACAGTTACTGCGAAATCTGATGATGAAAATGTAAAAGAATCATCTGCAAGTTATACATTCACATACACTGCTAAGACAGTACAACTCAGTACACCAAGTGGAATTACTGCAAAAACAGAGGATGATGGAAGTTGGACGATACAATGGACAGCAGTGGAACACGCAACATCATATAAACTATCTATTGATGGTGGAACTGAATTTGAAGTTGAAAATAATAGTTATACAGATACTGGTATGGAACAAGAAGGTAACCATACAGTTACGGTTAAAGCTTGTTCAACAGATACAAGTTATACAGAAAGTGAAGTAGCTACGACAACCTTACAATATACGACGCAATCCATTCGTATTAGTTTGTATTATGTGGATGGCAATCAAACATATAAAGGTGATACGACAGTTATGGCCAAGGTTGGATTGAATTATACATGGAAGGATTTAGATGCTTTAGCTGGAAACTTTGCGGCAAACCAAGGTTGGACAGTGAATGATGGCACAACACGTATCTTATCTGGAACAAGTGTAGTAAATATTACAGTCACAGATTCTGGTACACCAGTAGAAGGACCACAATAAGGAGATATTATGGATAAAGTTTGGTATTACATGAAAAAAGATAAATCGAAATATGGTCCTTATTCAGATAAAGAGTTGTGTGCATTGATTCATCAAGGAATTATTGATCCAGATGAATACATTTGGATGACAGATATGAAGGGTTGGTTGAAAGTACAAAATTCAATCTATTCTGAATATATTCCAAGTGAAGATGAAGATTCATTAGATGATTTATTTTGAGCGATAGATATTTCTATCGCTTTTTTGTGTTATACTTGTTTCATTGAAACTGATGAAGGGAAATAGTAGAGATTTTTGAAGCATAGAAGAGAAAGCATAGTTGGTGAAAGTGCTTATGTGAATGAATCTTGAATGCATCCTCGAGGGCTTTATCGATAATGTAGATAAGGACGTTAACTGCGTTAAAGTATATGAGAAGCAAGAAAAGTGGAACCACGTTATAGACGTCTTTTTAATAAGGCGTTTTTTAATTTTTGGGAGGAGAATATGATCAAACTATATAATAGTAAAACATTAAATGTAGAAGAATTTAAACCAATTAAAGAAGGTCATGTAGATATGTATGTGTGTGGACCAACTGTGTATAACTATGCACATATTGGTAATGCTAGACCGATGGTTGTTTTTGATGTGTTGAAAAGATTATTTGAAGCAGAGGGCTACAGTGTTACCTATGTATCTAACTTTACGGATGTTGATGATAAAATCATCAATAAAGCGATTGAAGAAAATACAACGGAAGCGGTCATTGCACAAAGGTATATTGATGCTTATCAAGAAGTACGTCAATTATTAAATACAGAAGTTCCAGATATTACACCAAGAGTTACAGAAACAATGGATGGAATCATCTCATTTGTTAAGGAATTAGTGGATAACGGAAGTGCTTATGTATCTGAGAATGGTGATGTTTATTTTTCAGTGGATGCAGATGAAAAGTATGGTGAAATCTCACATCAGAAATTAGATCAATTAGAAGCAGGCGCAAGAATTGAAGTGAATGATGGAAAGAAGAACCCATATGATTTTGCACTGTGGAAAAAAACAGAAAAAGGTATTCAATGGGATTCTCCATGGGGGAAAGGTAGACCAGGATGGCATACAGAATGTGTTGTCATGATCAATCAAAATCTAGGAGAGTATATTGATATTCATGGTGGTGGTATGGATTTGAAATTTCCGCATCATGAAAATGAAGCTGCACAACAAGAATGCACACATCATAATTCATTAGCGAATTTCTGGGTGCATAATGCGATGATCAATATTGATGGTCAAAAGATGAGTAAGTCTTTAGGTAATACACTATGGGCTAAAGACATTGTTGAAAAGTTGGGAACAAATCTAACAAGATGGTTAATGAGTTCTGTACATTATAGAAAAGAATTGAATTTTTCAGAAGAGACAGTAGAAACTGCACGTAAGGAATTGGACAAAGTTTTAAATCCTCTCAAACAAATTGATATTAAATCTCAATTAACAAATGTAACATTGGATGATTCATTTGATGAAGAAAGTTATCGAGAATTCTTGAATCAACTAGATGATGATCTCAATACACCAAATGCATATACTGTTATCTTTGATACAATGAAGAAAATCAATCAAGGCTTACGTACAAAAGAACCAGATTGGAATACTTTAGGAAAACTCAGAAATTCTGTAATGAAGATGTTAGATATCTTGGGTATTGTTGTTGATAAAGTAGAATTAAGTGAAGAAGATAAAACAATCTTTGAAAAATGGAATCAAGCAAAATCACAAAAAGATTGGGATGAAGCAGATAAATATCGTAATCAATTAAGTGAGAAAGGTTTATTGTGATGAACACAAATGCTTGTTCAGGGAGAACACTTGCGTTTTTGGGGGATGCGGTATGGTCTCTTCTAGTTAGAGAATACTTGATTTTGAGTGGGGAAGGAAAAGGAAAGAAACTTCAAAAAGATAGTATTGCGTATGTTAGTGCGAAAGCACAAGCAAATTTCTATACACTTCTACATGAACAACAATTCTTTACAGAAGAGGAAGAAGAAGTTTTCCACAGAGGAAGAAATGCGAGTGATGGTGCAACTCCAAAAAGTACCGACGTTCAAACATATAGAATATCTACTGGATTTGAAGCAATCTTAGGTGCTTTACAATTAGAAGGTAAACAAGATAGAATCCATGAAATATTTGATGAAGTAATAAAAGTGAAAGGTTGATTGTATGTATATATATGGAAAGAATCCTGTAAGACAATTATTTTTAGAACATAAAGAAGTAAAGGAATTGATTTTGTCTATACAGGATAAAGAACTAGAATCTTTTGCGCAAAGAAATCATGTAAAAATCAAGAGAACAGATAAAAAGAATCTTTCTAAGTTGACAGGAACAGAGCGCCATCAAGGTGTTTGTGCGTTAGTGAATGATTATCAAACATATACAATAGAAGAATTAATGCAGAACAAAAATGGTGGACATGGTTTGTTGATTCTATTAGATGAATTAGAAGACCCACACAATTTAGGTGCAATTCTAAGAAGTGCAGATGCGGTAGGTGCAACTGGTGTGATTTTTAAGAAAACGCATGCGGTTGGATTAACACCAACTGTAGCGAAAGTATCTGCAGGAGCGATTGATACGGTGAAGTGCGCTGCAGTAACAAACCTATCACGTGCTATCGAGACACTTCAAAAGAATGGTTGGTGGGTCGTAGGTACTGATATGAATGGTCAAGATTATCGACAATTGAATTATGATTTTGATTGCGTTCTAGTCATAGGTAATGAAGGAAAAGGTATTTCTAGATTAATTAGAGAGAAATGTGATTATGTTGTCAAGATTCCTATGGTTGGTAAGATAGAATCTTTAAATGCATCTGTATCTGCCGGCGTGCTGATGTATGGCATTTATAATGCTAGAAACCCAATGTAATTTTCAACAATTTGTTGTTTATAAAAGTAGGTTTTCCACAAGGATTATCTACTTTTTGTTTGGAAAAATGATACAAGTTAACTGACAAATTTCTTTTGACGACATGTAAAAATGAAATCGGAGGAAATGTTATGAAAGATTATAATATTTATGAATTAATATATTTGTATCATTGTGGAAGTGCGTGTGCTTTAGATATCATTAGAGAGGAAATGAAAGATCAATTGTTTTATTGGACAGAAGAAAAAGTTGAAATGAATCGTAGTGTCTATCAAATGTATTTTGAAGATTTATATCAAGAATCAATTTTAGGATTATATGAAGCTGTCAATTCGTACCGTGAAGATAAATCAGCATCATTTGTGACGTATTCAAAAATGATTGTTGAACGTAGATTGATTAATTTCATGATACGAGATCTAAATGGAAAAGAAAAATATAAAGAACTATCGATTGATGCAGAAATGATGAGTGAAAGAAGTTATATTGAAAATATTCCTACAAAAGATTCATTATCTGTTCCAGAATATAAATTGATATTTCATGAATGTATGGAAGAAATTGAAAGAACAGTTCAAGAATTTAGTGTTGCGGAAAGACAAGTTATGAATGAGTGGATTGATGAGAAAACATATATTCAAGGAAGTCATAATTTGAATATGTCTACAAAAACATATGAAGGAAAATTACGTAAAGTGAAGAGAGCGTTAAGAAATACATGCCTAAACGCATGAAATAGTTTGCGTTGGATGCCTTGTTGTGTTAGAGTATTAAAGCATTTGAAGGAGTTTTTCGTAATGGCAAAAGATGATAAGGCAATCTTGGCCTGTGAAGTGTGTCTTTGCAGAAACTACACTACACACAGATCAAAGAAGAACAATGGCAAACGATTGGAGTTAAGAAAGTTTTGCCCACATTGTGGAAAAGTAACACTCCATAAAGAAACAAAGTAGGAGGTTTCTATGGCAGAAGAAACTAAAAAGACAAAAGAAAAAAAAGTAAAAGAAAAGAAACCAAAAGTTAAGAAAGACCATTGGTTTTCAATTAGTGGAATTCGTAAAGAAGCAAAGAGAGTTAGATGGCCACATTGGAAGAGTGAAGGACAAAGTAATCCAGGTATTTTCCAAAATTCTGGTGAAGTTATTTTATTTACAGCATTCTTTGCACTATTCTTTGTGCTTTGTGAATTTGGAATTACATTCTTATTGAAGTTGATTGGAATTGGAGCGTAATATATGTCAGAAATGGATATGAGTTTATTAGATGATGAAAACAACAAACGTTGGTATGTTGTTAATACATATTCTGGACATGAAAACAGAGTAAAAGAAAATCTTGAAAAACGTGTTGAAACAATGGGTATTCAAGATTGCTTATTTAGAATCGTAGTTGCTGAAGAACCAGAAATCGAAATCAGAGGAAATAAGAAAATTGAAAAAATGCATAATCTTTTCCCTGGTTACGTATTTGTTGAAATGAAAATGACAGATGAAGCTTGGTATGTTGTAAGAAACACACCAGGAGTAACTGGATTTATTGGTTCATCAGGTGGTGGTGCGAAACCTTTCCCTGTTTCTCCAGAAGAAATGGAATCTATTCTAAGAAGAATGGGCCAATCTGATAAGAAGGTTGTTGTTGATTTCAAGATTGGTGATACTGTTAAGATTTTAACTGGTCCATTCCAAAATATGGAAGGAACAATTTCTACAATGAATGATCAAACACAAACAGCTGATGTATTGATCAACTTATTTGGTAGAGAAACACCTGCAACAGATATCGGATATAACGATCTAGAAAAAGTAGATGCATAAGATTTGCGAAAAGCAAATCTTTTTTTGTTGACAGTACATTGCATAAGAAGTAATATATTTGGGCACGAAAGTGCATCTTTTATGTATGCGTGGGAGGGAGAAGAAAACTTCCGATTACCACTGCATGCGGATTTTCTAAAAAGGAGGAAAACCACATGGCAAAGAAAATTACAAAAATTTCTAAGCTTCAGTTCCCAGCTGGTGGCGCTAAACCAGGTCCAGCTCTAGCTGCAGCAGGTATTAACATGCCTCAGTTCTGTACAGCATTTAATGATCAGACTAAGGACAGACATGGTGACATCGTTCCAGTTATCATCACAGCTTATGAAGACAAGTCTTTTGATTTCGTATTAAAGACAACTCCAGCAGCAGTTCTATTAAAGAAGGCAGCAGGAATTCAAAAGGGTTCTGGAACACCTAACACAGTTAAGGCTGGTAAAGTAACAAAGGCTCAGTTACAAGAAATCGCTGAGTACAAGATGCCAGACTTAAATGCAAATGATGTAGAAGCAGCAATGAAAATTATTGCTGGTACAGCTCGTAACATGGGCATCGAAGTGGAGGGTGAATAAGCATGGCAGGTAAGAAGTACGCAGCTGCTCTTTCACAAGTAGATCGCAGCAAAACATATGATTACAAAGAAGCAATCGCTTTAGCTAAGAAGATTTCTTCTACAAAGTTTGATTCTTCCGTTGAAGTTTCATTCTTCTTAAATGTTGATCCAAGACAAGCAGATCAAAACATCCGTGGCGCTATGGTATTACCAAACGGTACAGGTAAGAGCCAAAAGGTTCTTGTTATTACACAAGGTGCTAAGGAAGAAGAAGCAAAGAATGCAGGTGCTGACTATGTTGGTGGTGCAGAAATGCTTGAAAAGATCCAAGGTGGTTGGTTTGACTTCGATATTATCGTAGCTACACCAGACATGATGGGCCAACTTGGTAAATTAGGTAGAGTATTAGGTCCTAAGGGATTAATGCCAAACCCTAAGACAGGTACAGTTACAATGAACGTAGCTCAAGCTATCGATGAAATCAAGAAGGGTAAAGTTGAATACCGTGTTGATAAAGATGGCAACGTTAACGTTATGATTGGTAAGTGCTCATTCACAGAAGAAGCATTAGCTGAAAACTACAAGGCTTTATTTGATCAAATCAATAAGGTTAAGCCAAACTCAGTTAAGGGTGCTTACATTAAGAAGATCACAGTATCCACAACAATGGGTCCTGGTATCATCGTAACAGCTGAATAATCAAGAAAGTATGGAGAAGCATTTGCTTCTCTTTTTCATTTAGATTTCACATCTTAAACATATAGATAACACAATATTTGTTTAAGATACTACCATCAGATAGAGATATCTGATAATCAAATTTTCATAAATTTTTCTCCCATTTTGAAAAGACTGTTAAATGAATAGTCTTTTCATTTTCTTTTTTGTAGAAGTGACTATAATAGTTGTAATAGTTAGAGGTGATTAACATGTTAAATGAAAAAAGAATGAACGCTGTACTAGAAAAGCTTGATACAAATCAGATGTTAATATCTGATCCATTCGCAATCTATTATTTAACTGGTAGATGGATTCACGCGGGAGAAAGATTTTTAGGACTATTAATTCGTAAAAATGAAAAACCAATTTTATACCTAAATGAATTGTTCCGCTTTGATGAAGATCTAGGTGTCACTAAGAAAATGATCAAAGATACAGATCCAATTGCGGAGTTGTTAAAAGGAGATGTAGATGCTACTTCTGCACTAGGTGTGGATAAAATATTACCAGCGAAATTTTTATTGCCATTAATGGAAGGAAAAGTCGCTAGTTCTTTTGTGAATGGTTCTATAGCAGTAGACCATACTCGTGCAATTAAAGATGAAGTAGAAATTGAACTCATGAGAGAAAGTAGTCATATCAATGATTTGGCAATGGCTGAATTTAAGAAGCTACCAAAAGCAGGAATGAGTGAATTAGAAGTAGCTTCTAAGATGCTAGATATTTATAAAAGTTTTGGCGCTGAAGATTATTCCTTTACACCAATCGTTGCTTTTGGGGTGAATGCTGCTGATCCTCACCATATGCCAGATGAAACAATTCTTCATGAAGGAGAAGTAGTGTTATTTGATGTTGGTTGTAAATATCATGAATACTGTTCTGATATGACACGTACTTTCTTCTATAAAGGCACACCAAATGAAGAACAAAAGCGAGTATATAATTTAGTTCGTAAGGCAAATGAGGAAGCTGAAGCATATGTTAAACCGGGTGTTAGATTATGTGATATTGATTCTAAGGCTAGAGATGTTATTACAGAAGGTGGTTATGGTCCAGACTTTACGCATCGCTTAGGTCATTTTATTGGCATTGAAGATCATGAATATGGTGATGTATCTCAAGCATTTACAGATCTAACACAAGTAGGTAATATCTTCTCTATTGAACCAGGTATCTATAATAAAAAGACAATGGGTTGTAGAATTGAAGATTTGATTCTTGTCACAAAAAACGGACATGAAGTTTTGAATCATTATCCTCATGATTTTGAAATTATAGAATAATTATGAAACTATTAAAAAAGATTCTGAACAAGCTTGGGAGATTTATAGCTTTGATAAGTGATACACGTATCACAGATGATCATTCCAAAGATAAAATACCAAAACGTTCTGGACATATTTGGCTTGATGGAAATGGTATCGACAATCTCTCATCACGAAGATTCAAAAAATAGAGTAAAAAAACGTTACATTCAATATGTAACGTTTTCTAAAACTTTGAAAGACCGTTTTTTCTTGCCATGCGAATCATATGATCATAAACTTTAGATAAAAATAAACCAGTTAGTTTTCATCTAACTGGTTTAAGAAATTGTTTAATATATTGCAGTAATGTTCGTTTTGTTCTGCAAAGCACATATGTCTAGCACCATCAAATAATTCCCATTGAGAATGAGGAATATGATCAAACATTGTTTTGGCTATTAGAGGTGTACATAAATCATTTGTTCCTGACATGATTTGTGTTGGAACAGTGATTTCATGTAAACGATTTGTATATTCAAAATCTTTTAGAGTACCTGTAGGTGTGTATTCGTTTGGACCCCAACCATAGAGATAGCTTTCTGCACCACTCTTTTTCTTTCTTGTAAGACATTCTGGATCAGTATCTTTAATATCTGCGCAATGTTGTTTCATGAACACTTCATTTGCGTGTAAGTATTCTGGTTTATCCCATATGTTATTTTCTTCGGCATATTTAATTGCGTCTTGATCTTTTTTTGACATGAAAGAAATTAAACGATGTTGTTCTTTTGCCCATAAGGATGATGAAGGTAATGTAGAAGATAATACGATACCTTTTACGCCTTCTGGTTTTCTTTCGAGCATATATTGAATGATCAACATTCCACCCCAGGATTGTCCTAATAAGATGACTTCTTTTAAATTGAGATATTCTCTTAATGCGATGAGTTCGTTGATCCAAGTATCTGCGTTCCAAAGTTCTGGATGACCATCTAAGTAACTATTTCCACAACCTAATTGATCATAGGAAATGACTTTTCTTCCGCTTTCTGCGATACAATCTAACATTTCCATATAGTTGTGTGTAGAACCTGGTCCGCCATGAATTAAAACAATTGGTGTCTTATCTCCACCATCTACAATACGATAATATGTTTGATAATCTAAATATGGCATGTAGCCTTCAATAATATTTTTCATGCGTTTATTCTAATACAAAATCATGAGTTTTTTAATACTGCTGGAATAGAATGTGTGAATATCATAGATATATAATCAACTAGTTGTTCTGTTGATCTTTGGTTTGGTTCAGAAAATAAAGAAACGAGTGTAGAAGCTAATGCCTCTGTATAAAATTCAATTAAGAAGTTGATGAAGTCTGTTGATAATGTTGGATTGATTTCTTCTTTTAAACCATTGATGATTTTTGATATAACATCGATAAAATCTTTTTTAAAGAACCGTTTCATTTCTTCTCTACCAATACTAGAATATGCACAATTTAAAATATGTGCATTCTTTTGTACATAAGAAATAGTGAAAGTGACAGCTTCTTCATAATCTAATAGAAGATTATAACTTTTCACAATTTCAATTGCTTCTTTATCTAGTATCCATTTTAATAAATCATAGATATCTTGAAAGTGATAATAAAATGTTTTTCGATTAACATTACATTCTTTAATCAATTCAGTCACTGTAATTTTATTCAGTGGCTTTTTTTGCATGAGTTGTTTTAAACTTTCGGCCAACATGTTTTTTGTCTGCAAGGATGCTTCTTCGTGTGTCATAAAATTACCTCGGTTTTATTATACATGTGTGTAATAAATCTTAAACCAACAATACATAGTATATGGGTAACAATTTGTTCCACAAATGATATGTATTTGTCCGTATTTACACATCTGTACCATATTTGTCCGTTTATTTGATTTGAAATAAAAATTATATTTTGTGCGAAGGAGGAAATATGTGGGAAAAGAAATATTGTATTGAGATGAAAGCACCATTAGGCATTCGCATGGGAACGCTTCTATTAAGAAATGAAAATGATTGCTTAGAAGGCACCTTGTATTTTTTGAATAGAGAAGAAAAATTGAGAGGTGTTCTTCAAGAAGATGGCGTGATTAAACTAAAAGGAATGATGACGACAGCAGTACGTTCTTTTCCGATTTATCTTGAAGGAAGAATTAAAAATGATGAATTAAGTTTGATTGTAAAAAATCTAAAGAGAGAAATAAATATAAAAGGGAAAGAAATACATGAAGAGATTTTATGAAAAGATAACAAAACATCAAAGACTGATTATTGTGTTATTTCTTGTGGTGACAGCAGTATGCACGTTTGCGAAGTCTTTGATATCTGTTAATTATGATATGACAGATTATTTACCTGAGGATAGTTTATCAACAGTTGCATTGAATACGATGAACGAAGAATTTAATCAGGGCATTCCAAACGCTAGAGTGATGTTGAAAAATGTGAGTATCGCAGATACTTTAGAATATAAATCAAAGATAGAAAATGTGGATGGTGTTTCTTCTGTGACGTGGTTGGATGATTCATGTGATATCAATGAACCAGTTGAATTTATGGATCAAGATGCTGTTGAGACATATTATAAGGATGGAAATGCGTTATTAACTGTAATAATTGATGAAGATAAAAGGATTGAAGCATGCGATGACATCAGAACAATTATTGGGGATGATAACGCAATGACAGGCAGTGCTATTTCAACGGCTACCGCAACAACTTCAACCGTAACAGAAATTCCAAGAGCTGCAATATTTGCGGTCATATTCACATTACTTGTTTTATTTATTACGACAACTTCTTATGTAGAACCAATCATTGTTATGGTTGGGCTTGGGGTTGCGGTTATGATCAATGTAGGTACAAATCTGATATTTGGAGAAATATCATTTGTAACAAACGCTGCAGGGAATATTTTACAATTAGCTGTTTCTTTGGATTACTCTGTATTTTTATTGCATCGTTTTGAAGAATATAAAGATGATTATGATGATCCAAAAGAAGCAATGGTAAATGCATTGGTTAGTTCACAATCTTCTATTTTATCGAGTGGTTTAACAACAGTGATTGGATTTGCTGCCTTATGTTTGATGCAGTTTAGAATTGGACCGGATTTAGGTCTTGCCTTAGCGAAAGGGATCGCAATTAGTTTGATCACGGTGTTTGTTTTTATGCCTGCATTTATTTTGAAGACATATAAATGGATTGATAAAACGAAACATCAAAGTTTTTTACCATCTTTTAAAGGCTTTTCTAAATTTGTTATGAAGATGATGGTTCCTTTCTCAATTATATTTGCGATTTTGATTGTACCTTCTTATTTAGCTTCTAATAAGAATGATTTCTATTATGGATCATCTCATATCTTTAATGAAACAACACAATATGGTAAAGATACACAAGCGATTGAAGATGTGTTTGGTAAAAGTGATAACTATGTATTGATGGTTCCAAAAACATCTACCGCAACAGAAAAAGAATTATCAGATGCATTGCATGATAT
Organism: Lachnospiraceae bacterium; assembly: GCA_963638375.1. GTDB lineage: Bacteria > Bacillota_I > Bacilli_A > Erysipelotrichales > Erysipelotrichaceae > Bulleidia. Next base: position 15,728 of record CAVHRL010000006.1, on the reverse strand, counting down.
GAAAGAAGTAACAAATATCATATCTTATGTTGATATGGTAGGTGAAACCATTCCCGAAACATATTTAAATACTGAGACTTTATCGAAATTGAATTCTGAGAATTATACAAGAATGGTATTGAACGTAAGTGTAGATTTTGAAGGTGAAGAAACATATACATTGATTGAAAACATTCGAAATACTGCAGAAAAATATTATCCAGGAGAATGGATGCTAGCAGGAGAAGGTGTATCAACCTTGGATCTGAAAGATACAGTTACTGCAGATATGGTTAAAGTGAATTTGGTGGCAATTGGTTCTGTAGTGATTATATTGTTACTAACAATGAAATCAATTTCTCTACCTATATTATTAGTGGCTTCTATTGAAACTGCGATATGGATTGGTTTATCGGTTCCGTATTTTACTTCTTCAAAATTATTTTATATAGCGTATTTGATTATTAGTTCGATTCAACTTGGCGCAACGGTCGATTATGCAATATTACTAACAGAACGTTATTTAGAATATCGACAAGAATATACAAAGAAAGTGGCAATACAAAAAACAATACAAGCAGTCACAGGTTCAATAATAACTTCGTCTATTGTGTTAACGACTGTAGGATTCTTACTTGGATTCTTATCATCTCATGGATTGTTGGCACAACTTGGCATGTTATTAGCGAGAGGAACGATTTGTTCGTTTTTGATTGTGATGTTTGTATTACCTGGCTTGTTATATGTGTTTGACAAATTGATTCAAAAGACATCTTTAAATATGAAATTGAAAGAGGAAAAAGAATGAAAATAGTAAAAAGAATTGGTTTATGTGGTTTAAGTGCCTTATTATTGATGCCTTACTCTACAGTAAAAGCAGAAGGGACGAATGAAAAAGAAGAAGTAGTTTACGTTATGTTGGATTCAAATGGAAATCAAAAAAGTACGAATGTAGTAAATATATTTTCTGGTGGAGATATCAAAGATCATGGCAACTATACTACGGTTAAGATGCTTACAACAAATGATGTTATATCACAAAATGGTGATGAAATAACATTTTATTCAGATGCAGATAGAGTCTATTATCAAGGAACGATGGATAATCCTGAAATCCCATGGAATATCGAAATCAAATATTATATGGATGATATAGAATATACACCATCTGAAATTGCTGGGAAAAGCGGAAACCTAAAAATAAAATTTATTGTTTCAAAAAATGAAAATTGTGATAAAGATTTTTATGATAACTATGCATTACAAGCATCCTTTACTTTAGATACAGATTTATGTAGTGATATTTGTGCGGAAGGTGCAACAATCGCTAATGTTGGAAGTGATAAACAATTGACTTATACGATTCTTCCTGGAAAAGGAATTGATACGGAAATCACTGCGGAAGTAAAAGATTTTGAAATGGATGAGGTTAGTATTAATGGTGTGCAATTAAATTTGAATGTTGATGTTGATACATCAGAATTAACAGATAAAGTATCAGAATTGATTGATGCAACAAACAAATTAAATGATGGTGCTGTTTCACTGAGTGATGGTACTACTTCGGTATCAGATGGAACAGGTAGTGTGAAAGATGGTGTGAGTTCTGTGCATTCTGGGGTAGAAGCGTTAGATGAAGGAATTACGTCATTACAATCAGGAGTAGGAACGATGCAAAAAGCATTAAGTACTTTGAGTAGTAATTCTGAAAGCTTGATAGATGCTTCGAGTCAAATGCAAGAAGCACTAGAAACGTTAAATACACAATTAAGTAGTGTTTCTTTTAATACACAACAATTACAAGAATTAATTGACGCAAACACAAAGATTGCGAGTGGAATTTCAATTTTATATCAATCGTCGGAACAATTATATACAACAATATCTTATGACGCTATGAAGGCTTCTTTAAAACAACAAGGTGTAGATATAGATACTGTATTAAATCAAAATGAAACAACTGCTCAAGCATTAGAAGCATATGCGACGCAATTAGAAAATGCAGGTCAAACAGAAGCTGCTGAACAACAAAGACAAGTAGCTACATTGTTGAGAGGTAATAGTAGTATTATCAATGGTGCTGGAACATATTTAAATACAGTTGGAACGAATGTAAAAACACTATCTGATAATTTAGGGAACTTAAATACACAATATACAGAATTCACTAAAGGGATGGACACTTTAATTGAATCATTAAATGGTATTATAGGAAATATGAATCAATTGAAAGAAGCAGTATCTAAGATTTCTACAAATTATCAAACACTAGATTTATCATTAGAAACATATACAAATGCAGTAGATGCTTTAAATGCTGGATTTGGAAATATTACAAGTGGCGTTAGTCAATTGGCAAGTGGAAGTAAGAGTCTACTTGATGGAACAGGTACATTGAATTCTGGTGCGTCAAAATTGTATGATGCAACAAAACAACTACGTGATGGTGCTACTACATTGGCAGAAGGTACAAATACAATGAATGAAGAAGTATCAGGAATGCATACTGAAATTGATGATAAGATTGATGAAGTGATGGATTCTTTACAAGGAAATGGTGAAGTTGTTAGCTTTACTTCAAATAAGAATACAAATGTAACGAGTGTTCAATTTGTTTTGAAGACGGACGCAATCAAAAAAGCAGAAAGTGAAGTAGTTGAAGAAAGTACAGATAAAGAAGAAAGTTTTCTTGATAAGCTAAAAGCATTATTTGAGTGATTTGTTATTGACAGATAAAAAAAATATGATAATATTAGTCAGCGTTATCAAATACCATAGACAGTAACGGCGGATGCTTAATTATGTTACCGAGGTGAATGAAAGCTAACTATTAGACTTTAATACCCTCGTGAATTCCGCGAGGGTTTATTTATGTGTATGCGATAACTAGAAAAGAAAGGTGATTGAATGAATCAGACTGTTTTAGAAGGTAAGAAGACTGTTGTTTCTGAAATCGAAGACAAGTTTAAGAATTCTGGATCCACTGTTGTCGCAGAGTATCGTGGACTTAGCGTAGCTGAAGTTACAGAACTCAGACGTGCATTAAGAGCTGAAGGCGTAGAAATGAAGGTATATAAGAATACTCTTGCTTCTATCGCTGCTGACAATGCAGGATTTAGTGAATTAAAAGATTCTTTAACTGGTCCTAATGCATTAGCATTCGGTCAAGATGAAACTGCAGCTGCTCGTGTAATGGCAAAGTTTGCTAAAGATCATGAAGCACTTGTACTTAAGGCAGGTATCGTAGAAGGTAAGGTTGTTGATACAAACACAATCAAGGAACTATCTGCACTGCCAAACAGAGAAGGCATGCTCAGTATGTTGTTATCTGTATTGAACGCTCCTGTAACTTCATTTGCTCGTGCAGTAAATGCTGTTGCTGAAGCAAGACCAACTGATGGAGCTAGTGCTCCTGTAGCTGAAGAAGCTCCAGTTGCTGAAGAAACAAAAGAAGAAGCTGCAACAGAGGCAGCTGCCTAAGGAGGAAAATTAAAATGGCAAAGTTAACACAGGATGAAATTCTTGCTTATTTAGATGAAGCAACAATTCTTGAATTAAATGAACTCGTAAAAGCAATCGAAGAAAAGTATGGCGTATCCGCTGCTGCTCCAGTTGCTGTAGCTGCTGCAGGTGATGCTGCTGCTTCTAACGAACCAAGCTCAGTAACAGTTACATTAAAGGATGTAGGTGCTACTAAGGTTGCAGTTATCAAGGCTGTTAGAGAAATCACAGGTCTTGGACTTGTTGATGCTAAGAAGCTTGTTGATGGTGTTCCAGCTGAAATCAAGAAGGATATTGCTCCTGAAGAAGCTGAAGAAATCAAGAAGAAGCTTGAAGAAGCAGGCGCTGCTGTTGAAGTTAAGTAATTAACAAAACAAAATATTAATTGAAAGGCCGAATGAATTGTTCGGCTTTTCGCCCAATAGAAAGGATTTAGTTATACGGCACATTATTTCACCGACAACACGAATCTAGAAAAAAACCGGAAGGAACATTCTTTCCGGTTTTCGGGCGTAGTATTCACTTTCGTAACGGACAATGGTGTCTTTGCAAAACAAGGCATTGACTATGGTTCGGAAGTATTGTTGAATGCAGTACAAAAAGTAGGAATACATGGCAAAGTTCTAGATATGGGTTGTGGGTATGGAACACTGAGTGTTGTGATGAAAAAACTAAATCCTTCCTGTTCTGTTGTATCTGTTGACGTAAATCCTAGAGCTGTTGAATTAACAGAAATCAACAGTCAACAGAATGGCTGTGAGGTAAAGGCGGTTGTGTCTGATGGTTTTGCGAATGTGCATGAACAATTTGACTATGTGATTACCAATCCTCCAATACGAGCTGGTAAAAAAGTGATCTATCAAATGTTTGAAGAAGCCTATGAACATTTGAATGAAAAAGGCGAATTGATTGCGGTCATTCGTAAAAAACAAGGCGCGGAAAGTGCTGTAAAAAAATTTAATGAAATCTTCTCAAATTGTGAGATTGTTTCCCGTGACAAAGGATATTGGATTTTGAGAAGTAAAAAATTGACGGGTTGATGGTTCTATGCTAATATTGTAAATTGTAAAAAAGTCGAATATTTGGGTAGGGGATTTATGCCCTTTTTCGACGTTAGCGATGCTACGAAAGGATGGTTATATGGAAAAAGCAAAAACATACCATGAAGTGCATTACGGTAATAAAGCTGTACGTAGAGATTATTCTAAGATTTCTTCAGGTCTTGAAATGCCTGATCTAGTTGGTATTCAAACAGATTCTTATGAATGGTTTTTAAAGGAAGGTATCAAAGAAGTATTTAATGATATCTATCCTATTACAAACTATAATAAAGATATTCGTTTGAAGTTTTTAGACTACGAATTTGGTGAACCAAAATATTCTATTAATGAATGCAAGTACAGAGAAACTAACTACTGTGCTCCTTTAAGAGCGAAGATGGAATTAGAAGTTCAGGATGCTGAAACTCATGAAGTAATTACAAAATGGGAAGAAGTATTCTTGGGCGATTTTCCTCTTATGACTCCAACTGGAACATTTATTATTAACGGTGCTGAAAGAGTTATTGTCTCTCAGATCGTAAGATCTCCAGGTGCTTATTTTGATATTGTCTCTGATGAAAGAAGTGGTAGAGATACTTATACATGTGAACTCATCCCTTCTAGAGGTACATGGTTAGAATTCATGTCTGATGATAAAAAAGCTGCATTAGGCAGAATTTTAAACGTATCTGTTGATAGACGTAGAAAGATTCTTTCCACAATTTTATTCAAAGCTATTGGTATGAGCTTGAATGAAGAAAAAGGCGAAGATGCATTTGATACAACAAAGATGGAAAAATTCTTAAAAGCTTTAAACATGGAAGTTTATAGCGATGTTGTTGTACCAGAAGAAGATAGAAAATTCCAAAATGATTATATGCTTCTTTATACATCTGTATTTGGAAACTACGAAGAAGTTAAGAATACATTGAATGCTGATAAGACAGATACAACAAATGATGCATTATTAACAATTTATGAAAACCAAAGAGCTGATGAAATTGCAACTGTTGAAGGTGCATTGAACTTAATGGATGCAAAGTTCTTTGACTATAGAAGATATGACTTAACAAAAGCTGGTCGTTATAAGACACGTAACAAGTTGAATATCTTAGATCGTATGTTAAATCATACAATGGCTGAAGATCTTATTGGTGCTGATGGAAATGTTCTTGTTAAGAAGGGTACATTTATCAACAAAGAATTAAGAAATGAACTTCGTGATGAAATCAATAAGGGAATTGCTTTAAAAGCATTACCATTTGTTCATAAGTTCTCTCATCCAACTGTATCTGAAGTATCTACAAAGGGATACCATGCGTTGGTTGGTAGAATTTTAGCTGATGATTTAGATGGCGAAACAGAAAGAACTGAATTTGAAGAAGGTACAGTTATTACTTTAGAAGATGCTAAAGCAATTTCTAAAGAATTTGATACTGTAAAGATTTACACAGGAATCGTAGCACAAGAAGTTAAGGTTACAAACTCTAACGTAAATGCTGTTCTTGATTTAGGTTCTAGACTTTATGTTATTGGTAGAGTTACAGAGGATGATGCGGATCTTTGTGATGAAGATGGTGAATACCTCATTCCTAGATACTTACCTGACTACTCTGTAGAAAAGGTATCAAATACAACAAAGGAAGCTATCGTAGCTGAAGCAACAAAGAGTGGAAATGTTTCTGTATGGTTAGTTGGTGCTGCTGTACAAGAAGTTAAAGTTAACACTGAAGATGGACATCCAGTAAACCTAATTGGTATTGATCCATTAAATGACAAACATACAATTACTATTAGTGATATGTATGCTTTATATAACTATGAATTGACAATGTTTGATGGTGTTGGATCACAAGATGACATTGATATGCTTGCTAACAGACGTATTCGTACAGTGGGCGAATTGATTCAAAACCAATTCCGTATTGGTTTAAGCCGTATGGAAAGAGTTGTTAAGGAAAGAATGTCAATTGCAGAAGTTGCTAACTTGACACCAAAGACATTAACAAATACTCGTCCATTAACTGCAGCGATCAAGGAATTCTTCTCATCCTCACAATTATCACAGTTCATGGATCAAGAAAATCCACTAGCTGAATTATCAAATAAGAGACGTATTTCTGCATTGGGTCCTGGTGGATTGACACGTGAAAGAGCATCTTTCGAAGTACGTGATATCCATAACTCACATTATGGAAGAATCTGTCCTATCGAAACACCTGAAGGTCCAAACATCGGTTTGATTAACAACTTAACAACTTATGCAAGAGTAAATGAATACGGATTCATCGAAACACCATATAGAAAAGTTGAAAAAGATGGTACATTGACAGATGACATCGTCTATATGGATGCAAATGAAGAATACGATCATGTTATTGCACAGGTAAATGAAACAGAAAATGGCAAGCTTGTAGGCGATCAAGTCGTTGCTCGTATTGCAGGTGAAACTGTCATGGTTGATGTGGAGGATGTTGAATACGCTGATGTATCTCCAAGACAAACAGTTTCTGTTGCGACTGCGTGCGTTCCTTTCTTGGAAAACGATGATGGACACCGTGCATTAATGGGTGCCAACATGCAAAGACAGGCAGTACCTCTATTGAATCCACATTCTCCATATGTTGGAACAGGTATGGAACACGCTGTTGCTAGATATTCTGGTGCAGCTGTTGTATGTACTGGTGAAGGTGTTGTTACTTACGTTGACGCAAATAAGATTGTTGTTGAAGAAGATAATGGTAAAGAAAAAGTATATGATTTGATCAATTATGCAAGATCAAATGCTTCTACATCTATCGTACAAAAACCAATTGTATGGGATGGAGAAAAAGTAAAACCTGGTGATATCTTAGCAGATGGACCAGCTATGCAAAATGGTGAACTTGCTTTAGGCCAAAACGTTACTGTAGCCTTCATGACATGGCATGGTTATAACTATGAAGATGCTATTATCATGTCTGAAAGAATGCAATCAGAAGATTTCTATACTTCTGTTCATATTGAAGAATATGATATTGAATGTCGTGAAACAAAACTTGGATCAGAAGAAATTACAAGAGATATTCCAAACGTTAGCGAAAGTGCATGTAAGAACTTGGATGCTAGAGGTATCGTAAGAATCGGTGCTGAAGTTAAGGAAGGCGATATTCTTGTAGGTAAGGTTACACCTAAAGGACAATCTGAAATTTCACCTGAAGAAAAGTTACTATTAGCTATTTTTGGTGAAAAGAGTAGAGAAGTTAGAGACAATTCCTTGAAGGTTCCACATGGTGGTGCTGGTATCGTACATAGTGTACGTGTGTTCAACCGTAAAGATGATCACGAACTTGCACCAGGCGTAAATGAAATGGTTAGAGTTTACATTGTTCAGAAGAGAAAGATTTCTGAAGGTGATAAGATGGCCGGACGTCATGGTAATAAGGGTGTCATTTCTAAGATCAATCCAGTAGAAGATATGCCATATATGGAAGATGGTACTCCAATTGATATCATGTTGAACCCATTCGGCGTTCCTTCTCGTATGAATATTGGACAGGTACTTGAATTGCATTTAGGTATGGCTGCAAAGAGTTTAGGCGTTAAGTTTGCTACACCTGTATTCGACGGTGTATCAAATGAAGATTTGAAAGATATCATGAGTGAAGCAAATGTTTCTAGTGATGGTAAATATGTACTTCATGATGGACAAACAGGCGAAGCTTATGATGAAAGAATCTCTGTTGGTGTTATGTATATGATTAAGCTTGCACACATGGTTGACGATAAGTTACATGCACGTGCAACTGGACCTTACTCATTAGTAACACAACAACCTTTAGGTGGTAAAGCACAAAATGGTGGTCAGAGATTTGGTGAAATGGAAGTTTGGGCTCTTGAAGGATATGGAGCTGCACATACATTACAAGAAATCTTAACAGTTAAATCTGATGATATCATGGGTCGTACAAAGACTTATGAAGCAATTGTTAAGGGTAGAGATCTTCCTGAACCTGGTATTCCAGAATCATTCAGAGTCATGGTTCATGAATTACAAGCATTAGCATTAGATGTTCGTATGATGGATGATGATGGCACTGAAATGGATCTCAAACAGATGGAACAAGAAGAACTCAAAGAAGAGACAAAGAGTGATTTAAATCGTCAACAATATGTTAACGATGCAGAAGAATTAGGATTAACGATCAAGGATAGTCTTGAAGAAGACATTCCTGAAGCTGCTGTTGTAGGTATTGACGATACTTTAGATTCAGATGAATAAGGAGGATGAAGTCAGATGAATATTAACAACTTTACAGCAATTAAAATCGGACTTGCATCACCTGAAAAAATCCATGAGTGGTCTTATGGAGAAGTGAAGAAGCCTGAAACAATTAACTATCGTTCTCAGAAGCCTGAGAAAGATGGTTTATTCTGCGAGCGTATTTTCGGTCCTCAAAAGGATTGGGAATGTGCTTGTGGAAAGTATAAAAAGATTAGATATCAAGGTGTAGTTTGCGATCGATGTGGTGTTGAAATTACAAAGAGTAGTGTTCGTAGAGAACGTATGGGTCATATCGATCTCGCTGCTCCAGTTGCTCATATTTGGTATTTAAGAGGAATTCCAAGTAGAATGAGTTTACTTCTTAATGTTGCTCCTAAGCAATTGGAAGAAGTTGTGTATTTCGTAAGTTGGATCGTTACTGATCCAGGAGATACAGATCTCAAATACAAAGATATTCTTTCTGAAAAACAATTACGTGAAGCTACAGTTAAATTTGGACCTGGTTCTTTCTCTGCACAAACAGGTGCCGAAGCAATCAAAGTATTACTTGAACAATGTGATGTTCAAGGTGAATATGATGCAATTCAAAAGGAACTAGAAAAGGCTACAGGTGAAAAGAGAAAGAAGCTCATCAAGAGACTTGAAACAGTAGAAGCATTCTTAAAATCAGACAATAAACCTGAATGGATGGTTCTTACAACATTACCTGTTATTCCACCAGATTTAAGACCAATGTTACAGTTGGATGGTGGTAGATTTGCTACTTCAGATTTAAATGATCTTTATAGAAGAGTTATTACAAGAAATAACCGTTTAAAGAAATTATTAGAATTAGGAACACCTGCAATTATCGTTCAAAATGAAAAGAGAATGTTACAAGAAGCGGTTGATGCTTTGATTGACAATGGTCGTCGTTCTAAACCAACTACTGGTGCTGGTGGACGTGCATTAAAGTCACTATCTCATTCATTAAAGGGTAAACAAGGTCGTTTTAGACAGAACTTATTAGGTAAGCGTGTTGACTTCTCTGGCCGTTCTGTTATCGCAATTGGTCCTAAGTTAAAGATGAGTGAATGTGGATTACCAAAGGAAATGGCTATTCAGCTTTATAAACCTTTTGTAATCAATGAACTTGTAAATCAACATATCGCAACAAACTCTAAGACAGCTGAAAAATTAATTGCTCGTCAAGATCCAAGAGTATGGGATTGTGTTGAAAAAGTAATTGATGGACATCCAGTATTCTTAAATCGTGCACCTACATTACATAGATTAGGTATCCAAGCTTTCTTCCCTAAATTAGTAGAAGGTAGAGCTATTCGTGTACACCCATTAGTATGTCCTGCATTTAACGCAGACTTCGATGGTGACCAGATGGCTGTGCATCTTCCTTTAGGTGAAATGGCTAGAGCTGAAACTGAAGTTTTAATGCTTGGTGCGAATAATATCCTTGGTCCTAAGGATGGACAACCTATCGTTACTCCTGGACAGGACTTAGTACTTGGTAACTTCTATTTGAATATGGAAGAAACACAAGATGAGTTCTATCAAAAGGCTGATGCTTTAGACAAGTTAAATGAACCTGTTGAAGCTGAAAGATGGAGAAGATATGGTGACAATGAAGGCCATGTATTCAAAGATAGAAATGAAGTATTAATGGCATACCAAACAGGTGTTGTTCATTTACATACTAGAATTGCTTTACCTGCAAAATGTGTTGGTAAAACATGTTTTACAGAAGAACAAAATGAAAAGTACTTATTAACAACTGTTGGTAAGATCATTTTCAACGAGGCTATGCCTGCTGATTTCCCATATATCAACGAAGCTACAGGTGAAAATCTAAGAAGAACACCTGATGAAGACTTTGTACCAATGGGAACAGATATTAAGAAAGAAATTGCTTCTAGAAAATTACATAGTGAATTCAAGAAGAAGGATCTTGGTAATTTGATTGCGGCTATCTTCGCAAAATATAAGAATGGTAATGGATTTGTAAATTCAGATACTCCAAGAACATCTGATGTATTGGATGCATTAAAGGATCTAGGTTATCAGTATTCTATGATTGCTGGTATGACTGTTGCCTTATCAGATATTTCTGTTGCACCTCATAAAGATGAGATGGTTGCGGAAGGTAAAAAGAAAGCTGATGTATTGAACCATTTAAGAGATAGAGGTCTTTTAACTCCTCAAGAATGGGAAACACAATTCCAAGTTGTTTGGAACGATGTTAAGGAACAAGTTGGTGACTCCTTGATGAATTCTTTACCAAGAATGTCACCTATCAACATGATGGCTGTATCTGGTGCCCGTGGTAACAAGAACCACTTTACACAGCTTGCTGGTATGAGAGGTCTTATGGCTCGTCCTATTCAGTCAAAGACAAAGGGTTACCAACCTAGTATCATCGAAGTCCCAATTTACTCTTCTTTCCGTGAAGGTATGACAGTTGCTGAATTCTTTATGTCATCACATGGTGTACGTAAAGGTCTAACTGATACTGCGTTAAAGACAGCTGAATCTGGTTACTTAACAAGACGTCTTGTTGATGTAGCGCAAGAAGTTGTTATTACAGAAGATGATTGTGGAACTGAAAAGGGCTATTTGGTTGATGGCTCTAAGGCTTATACAGATCAACTAGGTAACATTAAAGAAGACACTTATGGTGCTCTTTATGATAACAAGAATGGTTCTATCATTGAATCAATGAAAGATCGTATTGCTGGATATTACACAGCAAGTGATGTCGTAGATCCTAACAGTGGTGAAGTGATTTGTGAAGCAGACACATATATTACAGATGATATGGCTGCTGCAATTGCTGCAACACATGCACAAGTTATGATTAGAAATGTATTTACTTGCGAAGCTGAAAGTGGCATCTGCCGTAAATGTTATGGTAGAAACATGGCTACAGGTAATCTAGTAGAAGAAGGTGAAGCTATTGGTATTATGGCTGCCCAAGCAATTGGTGAACCTGGTACACAGCTTACTATGAGATCTTTCCACTCTGGTGGTGTAGCTACTGCCGGTGGTGATATCACACAGGGTCTTCCTCGTGTAGAAGAATTGTTCGAAGCTCGTACACCAAAGGGTGTTGCAGTTATTTCTAAGATTGATGGTGAAATTGTTGACATTAGAGATAATGATAATAATACAGGTCGTATTGTTACAGTCGCTAATGCAACTGAATCCATTGAACACAAGTGTGATCTTACACAAATCATTAGACCTTGGATGAAAGTTGGTACGACTGTTCATGCTGGTGAAAAGCTAACAGAAGGACAGATTGCACCTAAGGAATTACTTGAAGTCGCTGGTGTTTCAGCAGTTCAAGAATATATCTTGAAAGAAGTTCGTAAGGTTTATGCTTCTCAGTCTATCGATATTTCTGATAAGCACTTAGAAGTTATGATTAGACAAATGATGAAGAAAGTCATCGTTATTGAACCTGGTGACTCAGGTTTATCTGCAGGACAAACTTTATCATTACATAACATGAATGCAATCAATGAAGATTTACTCGATGAAGGTAAAGCACCTGCAAAATTTGGTCCAATTATGCTTGGTATCTCCAAATCAGCAGTCGAAACTGACTCTTTCTTGTCTGCAGCTTCCTTCCAGGAAACTACAAGAGTATTAACAGAAGCAGCTATTAAGGGTAAAGTTGACCACTTAGAAGGTTTGAAAGAAAACGTATTGATTGGTAAGCTCATCCCTGCTGGAACAGGTAGAGATTTTGATAGAGAAACATCTAGAAAGATTAATGATTTAGCTCAAAGAATGATAGAAGCACGTCATGAAAGAAATGCGAAATTTGAAGCTGAAGCAGAACCTACTCTTCCAGATGATGTTGTTAATGTAAATAATGAAAGAGACGACACAAATACAACGTCTGAAGAATAAAAATGAAAGCTCTTATGATTGATTTCATAGGAGTTTTTTTATTATGGAAAGGTTGTGTAGTTTCCTTGAGCAAGGATTTGTTATATAATCCATCCTTGTGAAGGAGAAATTTGATTATGTGTGGGATTGTAGGATATAACGGAAATAAACAAGCTGCGCCTATTTTATTAAAAGGATTAGAAAAGCTTGAATATAGAGGATATGATTCAGCTGGGTTATCAGTTAGAAACGGAAATTCTGATACAGAAATTGTTAAGGCAAAAGGTAGATTGAAGGCTTTAGCTGAAAAAACTGATGATGGAAAAGCATTAAAAGGTACAGTTGGTATTGGACATACAAGATGGGCAACACATGGTGAACCAAGTGAAAATAATGCGCATCCTCATTGTAGTGATGATCACAATGTGATTGCGGTACATAATGGGATTATTGAGAACTATCAAGAATTAAAAGATAAATTAATAAGACATGGTTATTCTTTTTATTCTCAAACAGATACAGAAGTTGCAGTTAAATTAATTGACTATTATGAGAAGAAATATCATCAAGGACCTTTATATTCAGTGACACATGCAATGCAAAGAATTAGAGGCTCCTATGCTTTAGCAGTTATGTTTAAAGATTATCCAGAACAAATATACGCTGCTAGAAAAGATTCTCCTATGGTCATTGGCGTAGAAGATGGAGCAACTTATTTAGCATCTGATGTGACTCCAATTATCGAGTTTACGAAAAATGTTTATTATATTGGAAATGAACAAGTTGCAGAATTAGGAAAAGGTACAGTTCGATTCTTCAATTTGGATCAAGAAGAAATCACAATTGAGCCAAAACAAGTGACATGGGATGCTGAAGCTGCAGAGAAAAATGGGTATGAGCACTTCATGATAAAAGAAATTCATGAACAGCCAAAAGCAATTAGTGATACTTTGAATTCTGTAATTAAAAATGGAAAAATTGATTTAACAGAAGTTGGCATTGATGAAACAACCGCAAAAAACATTCAAAATATTATTATTGTTGCGTGTGGATCAGCATATCATGTTGGAATGGTAGGCCAGTATGTAATTGAATCGGCAGCTAGAATTCCTGTACGTGTAGAATTAGCATCTGAATTTAGATACAGAAATCCAATTTTAAATAAAAACGATTTAGTAATCGTGATATCTCAATCAGGAGAAACTGCAGACTCATTAGCAGCTTTACGTCTAGCTAAATCAGAAGGTATTGAAACTTTAGGAATTGTAAATGTGGTTGGTTCTTCGATTGCACGTGAAGCAGATTATGTATTTTATACATTAGCAGGTCCAGAAATCGCTGTAGCAACAACAAAAGCATATAGTGCTCAATTAATTGCGATATACGCTCTAGCAATTCAATTAGGAAAATATAGAGAAACAATTGAGCAAGATGAATATGATAATCTAATTGAAGAAATGCAAACATTACCAAAAAAGATGGAATCTGTACTATCTGATAAAGAAAGGATTCAATGGTTCGCAAGTAAATACGCTAATGCGCAAGATATGTATTTTATTGGAAGAGGAATTGATTATGCAGTTTCTCTTGAAGGATCACTGAAAATGAAAGAAATATCATATGTACATTCAGAAGCATATGCTGCAGGTGAAATAAAACATGGTCCAATATCATTGATTGAAGATGGAACACTAGTAATTGGAGTATGTACAGATAAAACATTGTTTGAAAAAACTAGAAGTAATATGGTTGAAGTGAAATCAAGAGGAGCTTATTTAATGGGTATTACTTCCTATGGAAACTATTCAATTGAAGATACTGCAGACTTTACAGTTTATATTCCACAAACTCATCCATATTTCACGACAACATTAGCTATTGTTCCGTTACAATTACTTGGTTACTATTTATCTGTAGCTAAAGGTTTAAATGTAGATAAGCCTCGAAACTTAGCTAAATCTGTTACAGTTGAATAAAATATTTAGAGATTTTGAAATTTTTCAAAGTCTCTTTTTTATGATAAATATGCAAGATTAGAATAAAAAGATAAAAAAAGATAAAAAAAAGTAAAAAAAGATGTTGACTAGAAAGGGAAAAGAGTGATATACTCATCGAGCACTGTCCAAGAGGGGCAGTAAGAGAAAGTTCTTTGAAAACTAAATAGGAAAAAGACACATTACAAAAAACGAACGTCAATAAGTTTATGTAAGAAAAGACCTGTAAAGGTCTAAAAGATAAGAGCTAATCAAATGAAGAGTTTGATCCTGGCTCAGGATAAACGCTGGCGGCGTGCCTAATACATGCAAGTCGATCGATAGAAGTCTAGCTTGCTAGACGGAAATAGAGGCGAACGGGTGAGTAATACGTAAGCAACCTACCCACGAAGACTGGGATAATCCTTGGAAACGGGGACTAAAACCGGATAGGTAATAGAATCGCATGATTCAATTATTAAAGGTTAGAAACACTGGTGGATGGGCTTACGGTGCATTAGCTAGATGGTGAGGTAACGGCCCACCATGGCGATGATGCATAGCCGGGCTGAGAGGCTGAACGGCCACATTGGGACTGAGACACGGCCCAGACTCCTACGGGAGGCAGCAGTAGGGAATTTTCGGCAATGGGGGCAACCCTGACCGAGCAACGCCGCGTGAGTGATGAAGGTCTTCGGATTGTAAAGCTCTGTTGTAAGGGAAGAACGGCAAGTAGAGAATACTTGAGTGACGGTACCTTACCAGAAAGCTACGGCTAACTACGTGCCAGCAGCCGCGGTAATACGTAGGTAGCGAGCGTTATCCGGAATTATTGGGCGTAAAGGGTGCGTAGGCGGCTTGTTAAGTTTATGGTGAAAGCGTGGGGCTCAACCCCATAAAGCCATAGATACTGGCAAGCTAGAGTACTGGAGAGGGTAGTGGAATTCCATGTGTAGCGGTAAAATGCGTAGATATATGGAGGAACACCGGTGGCGAAGGCGGCTACCTAGACAGAGACTGACGCTGAGGCACGAAAGCGTGGGGAGCAAATAGGATTAGATACCCTAGTAGTCCACGCCGTAA